>CANLPK010000067.1 GCA_947492885.1 Bacteroidota bacterium | reverse complement strand
GCCCATAAATAAGCACCACCATTATTGAGTTTTAATATGAAAATATCTGACAATCCGCTAGCAGCTAAATTCGCAGTAGCAGCGCTTGGATCAAAATCTACCAAATCGTGAAAAGCCCCAGCCGCATATACATTACCATAAGCATCTATTTTCAATGCATAGCTAATATCATCATTGAGTGCTCCAATGCGTTTGGCCCACGAGAAGTTACCTGCAGAGGTTAATTTAGAAATATAAATATCGTTGTCGATGGTTCCAATTCCACCTGCTGTAGTTAGGTTAAACTGAGCTGCGCTTGGATCGAAGTCGCATACATCTTCGAATAAGCCGGTGGTGAATACATTTCCAGATGCATCTACAGCAATAGCATTTCCTGTTTCATATCCTTCGCCACCCATGCTCTTGGCCCATACCAAGGCACCCGATGCATCGAGTTTCAATACAAAAATATCGTAAACACCAATACAATTAAGGTTCGTGGTTCCCGTTCCTGGATCAAAATCAACTGTTCCTCCATATTCGCCAGTAGTGTATATATTTCCTGCTGCATCCACTGTAATTGAATGACCTTCGTCCAAGCTCGCAACACCGAAACGTTTGGCCCATACATAATCGCCTGTTACATTTAATTTTAAAATAAAAATATCAGAGGTATTTGCTGATGAAACCAAATTACCGGTTGTCGCTCCTGGATCGAAATCGCAAGTGCCAATAAAATAACCAGTAGTAACGACATTCCCTGCGGCATCAACAGCAATCGATTTAGCACGATCTACATCCGTACCCCCAATTTGTTTGGTCCATATTAAATCGCCTGCTGGGTTTAATTTGCTAATGAAAATATCATCAGCACCTACTGCGGTGAAGTTAACTTTTCCGGCTCCGGGATCCATGTCCGATTGCCCTTTGAAGTATCCTGTTACATAAATATTTCCTCCTGCATCGATAGCCAAAGCATAGCCTCTATCGTCGACCGAACCGCCCCATTGCTTGGCCCAAACAAAATTCCCTTGCTTATCGAGCTTGGTTAAAAATACATCAAAACTGCCATTGGCGGTAAGATTGAAAGAGCCTGTTCCTGGATCAAAATCAACGGTACCTTGAAAGGCACCCGTAGTATATATATTTCCTGAAGCATCAACAGCTACTGAATAACCAATATCTGTATTGGTGCTTCCAATGGATTTTGCAAATTGATAAACTTGTGCATTCGTTGTTATCGAATAGCCAATAGTAAATAATAAAATAATAAAGGAACGCAGGTAGAAACGAGCCATAGAGTGTGAGTTAGTCTATTAGTAAAATATTCATAATGGAGCATGATACTCCATCGACGTGCAATATATATATATCATTATATTTTCGCATGTCATTTTTTGTAGTGAAGCGTAAAAAATATTTTTCATGCCCAACCTTTTGTCAGCGCAAGCATGAATTCTTGGTTTGAAGAAAATGAGATGGTAAATTATAAATTCACATTGGTGGCTCCACCGCTAGTAATGGTGAAGTCGCGCTCGAAAGTATATACCACTTTCGTAGATGTTTTGGCGCGATATACAATCTTGTAATTACCTGGTTGCATGGTATAAACTTCTCTGCGCAAAGAAACTGGCAATGACAATACCCATTCGAGCTTGTTATTATTCCAATAATAAATATCACCATAAATATCTTTATCACAGGTTATGCTAAGTTTTCCTGGTTGTTTGATTTCGACAGTCTTAGTGTAGTTCTGATCAACACTAATTTCTTTTAAATAGATACGTGGATAGGAGAGGATTTCAATATCATATTTACCAACCAAATATTTTTTGGAAGTATTAAACGACTGAATATTGATTGTTTTCATTTGCCCTTCCTGACGAACAATTGCTTGAAGATTGGCATAATTGGTTACCCCTTCTACTTTTAGTAATAAATCACCTTGAGGTGCATCCAAACCAATGGTGGTATGTTTCCCCGCGGTTACATCTATGTCGTTTTTAGTTACTTCAGGCAAGGTATGAACAACCAAATTATAATGATAAGCAGGGTCAAGAACTAAGGTGTCGGGGTTGCCGCGCTCATTGATGGTATGCTCGTAATTATATAATACCCTACCGGTGTAGTTATCATAAAAGGTCATGCCAACATTGGTTTCGGTAGGCTTCCCAAAGATGTCGAGCAGGTTTACTTGCGCTGTAGTAGCGTTGATGGCTTGAGAGATAACTACGTTCAATACATTCTGCAAACTCTCTTCAGTATTCGCATCATAGTATCTTCCCACGCAATCAAAAGCTTTTTTGAAAAGCTCAGTTCCTCCAATTCCAATAATGAAAGGCTTTAAAATGATACCTTTACGTTGTAATGCTTCACTCACCGCACAAGGGTCGCCATCACATTCTTCCAATCCATCAGTAATCAATACGATGATATTTCTTACCCCAGGTTCAACAGGGAAATCGTCGGCCGATTGCAATAACGAATAGGCTATGGGTGTTGTCCCTTTTGGGCGTATCGTTTTTATAAATTCGGTGATTTTAGCATGATTCTCTTTCTCGAACGGTACTTCCAATTTTGTATCCTTACAATCGCGCATGGAAGTAGGGCTTCTGTTTCCGAAAACTCGTAATGCTAATTCAACTGATGGTTGATATTTTAAGGAGTCGATGATACGACTTAATACCTTTTTTGCTGAGTTAATTCGATTGTCGTTATCCAGCTTGGCATACATGCTATTGCTGGCATCGAATAAAAATAAAATGCGGGTACGAACCTTAATGTCTTCGGTTCGTGTATTGATAGGTTTATTTGGATCGGGAGTTGTACGTTTAACCTGTGCATTAGAAATTAATGCCAGCGAACAAAGTAGAATGAGGATGAATTGTTTCAAATATTCAGTATTTATAATGTTTCAAACGTACATAATCAAAGGATATTGTTCGCCGTCTTAGTAAACTTCTAACTAATTTAAATTAGTAATCGCCTAATGTTTCTGGCAATTGAGCCAAAGCCTTTGCCAAATCGTCGTCGTTAGGTGCTATTCCATGCCATTTATGCGAGCCCATCATATAATCAACGCCGGCGCCCATTTCGGTACGCATCATGATAGCGATGGGTTGGCCTTTTCCAGTTTCTAATTTCACTTTCTTCATGGTTTCAATGATGTCTTCCATATCATTTCCATTCATAGAAAATACATTCCAGCCAAATGCTAAGAATTTCGCATCCAATGGATAATGACCCATTACATCGTCGGTGCTACCATCAATTTGCTGTCCATTTACATCAATAGCAACAATGATATTATCGGTTTTTTGTTTGGCAGCAAACATGATTGCCTCCCAATTTTGCCCTTCTTGCATTTCACCATCCCCACATAAAACATATACAAGGTTATTATCATTATTGAGCTTCTTTGCCATGGCAGCGCCAATAGCAACACTGATACCTTGTCCTAAAGAACCACTCGCCATGCGTATTCCTGGAAGGTGCTCATGGGTAGTAGGATGTCCTTGTAAGCGGGTGTTCAAGCGACGGAAGGTGGCCAATTCGCTTTTTTCGAAATAACCACTATGTGCCAATACGCTATAGAAAAGAGGAGAAATATGTCCGTTACTCAAGAAAAATAAATCTTCATTGATACCATCCATGGAGAAGTTTTTATTGTGTTGCATCACCTCAAAATAGAGGGCTACTAAATAATCGGCACAACCGAGGGAACCACCGGGGTGACCTGATTTTGCGCCATGAACCATGCGTACGATATCGCGTCGTACCTGAGATGCTATTTTCTTTAATTCTTCTACCTGCATTGTATGAAATATTATGTGTCGGAGATGGACCTTATTGGGCGCAATTTTCAACATATATCTCAAGGGTAAAAAATTTATTTATTGAACAATTGTGAATAACCGCAATTATTGTAGGCGATAGTATGCATCATTTTCCTAACCGCCTCGTTTCAATGATTTTTTTTATGTAGATTTGTAAGGTGCGTTGTTTTCGAAAACTGTTTATAGCATTGCTTGCTATCATCTCATTGCAGGCAAAGTCCCAGATTACTGAAAATCGTTGGGAAATAATTAGTTCCCAGAATTTTGATTTATACCTTCCAAAATCGTCCGATCTAGATTATTACCGATTGCTTTCTGATGCAGAGAAGCATCTCGAATATTGCGAAAACCTCTATGATTTCCATTTGAATGAAAGCATTCGATTGGTGCTTTCGAGAAACGAGAACATTGTCAAGATTCCGGTCTCCTTAAATAACTCCAATTCTACGGAGGTGGAATTCGATAGACATACAGGCTATATCGTGAGCAATAACGATTATGAAGCCATCTTACTTCAAGTGAAGAATTCCATCGTTGCCATTTTGTTTAACGATTTGATGTATGGAAAATCTTTCCAGGATCGCATTCAAAATAAAGCCATCCTACAAGTTCAAAGCTGGTTCGCTGTAGGTTTGGCTGCCTATTGCAATGAGCCATGGACAGGATCCTACGATGGACAATTGCGGGATTATTTTCTCGCCTATAAAAACCCTGGGTTTAATTTATTAATCGAAAGAAATGAAATATTGGCAGGCTATAGCTTCTGGAAGTTTTTGGTCGATCAATATGGTGAACAAAACATTGCAAATGTTCTCTATATCTCTCATTTAAGCAGGAGTATTGAGAGTGGATTAAATTTCGTGTATGGCAAAACAATTCCTGAATTAATGGAAGAATGGAGGGCTTATTATCGTGAAATTTATTCGAAAGAGTTTAATGGATTGAAGGAGGAAGGTGCCCAAGCCATTGCACATACCGATCATCTTGAGAATATCTCTGTATCGCCCGATGGGAAATGGCTGGCAGGGGTTCACTACGAAGATTTCAAAACGAAGATTTATTGTATGAATTTGAAGTCGAAGAAGCGAATTCTTATCAATACTTCTAATGGTGTAAATGAGGTGGTGATGCGCTGGCGTGATATGAAGCGTTATAATGAATTACTTTACAAAATAACAAACACAGGACAAGAACAAATCGTTTTTTATAATCCTTCTCGAAACAGAAATACCAAGTATTTAGATATTAAGGATTTTGATAAGTTACTAAACTTCGATATCGATGCCTCGGGAAATTATGTTTTTTATGGAGTGAATAAATCGAAAACCTATTTACTATCTTATTCAGGTAAAACACAAGAACTACTTACCTTACAAAGGTATATGAGTTTGCAGGATATCGCTTTGAATAATGGCGCTGTTTATTTCTCCACCCTCGATGGCAATACCAGTAAACTCATTCGATATACCACTAGCTATGATACTTTAATTGAGATAAAATCCTCCTCCGTTTTTAATATTTTGCATATCGATTCTGTTTCAATTTTATACACAGCCAACTATACAGGATTGAATCAAATTTATCGATACGATTTGCTTACCAGGAAGGTGGTTGCCATGTCTGAATTTTCACAGTTTACCAAAGCAATTTCGACTTCGGCCAGTCTTGATTATGGATATTATTCGAAAGGTACATTTAATAACCTTCGAACTTATTCGGCGCTCCTGCATGAAATTGATACCACCGACTTGCCATGGGCTTATTTCGTGCAGCACCCTCGAGGTATGATGGTAATTCCGAATTTAAATGATACCGTCACCACGGTAATGGAGGATACTAGCAGTGAAATTAATTCACGCTATCATTTTGTGACTGGTTTTAATGAAGCGGATGAGCAAGAATACCAGCATGCACTAGATAGTATTCGTCAAGCTCAAAAAGAGAATAAAATCAATCTGAGTTTATTGAAAAGTTATGAACTCAATTTTGCCACCTTGAAAGTTTCACTCTTGCAACTCGACAATAGCAATTTTTTCAATATGATTGACTTGGCTCCGTTAAATCCAAATGGAATTCAATACTATTACTATTATAATTATTTGAAGTCGGAGTTGGCAATGAAGGATATATTGAATAAGTATCAAATACTTGGTGGATTAAGGTTATCAACCAACCTAGGCGGAGGCTACGATGCTTATTTGAAAGTTGAAAAAACATTCCGGCGTTATGTTTTTCAGGCTTCTGTTTATTATAATCAGAAACGATTTGAGACCCTCGATAGGAATTTATTAAAGCAACAAATTCAGAACACTAGTATTTCCTATACTTATAAGTATACTAATACAATAAACTTAAAGATAGGAACCAATATCATGCCATATCGCAATACCATCTTATCAACCGAACGATTTGGACTATTGCAGAAAAATGTGAATACTGTTATCACATCATTATATACTGAGTTCCAATATAATCGGATTAAGAAATATTCCGATTTCTTATATCGTGGTATCAGCGTTACGGTGCAGCCCTTGGTTTATTATAATACATCTACCAATCATGTGAACACCATGATGAAAGGGATGATGAAATATTACCGACCATTATACCGACGCATCGTATGGAGCACCCAGTTAATGGTTAATGCTTCGGGTGGGGAGGATAAGGTGGTGAACATTTTAGGAGGAGCCGAGAACTGGATTTTCACCAAATATGATGAACAGAATCAAATATCTCGTACCATGAATTACCAGTTGCGATCCTATGCTGGAGCTATTCGTGGGTTCAAAGAGAATGCCCGAAGCGGGAACAATAGTTTCTGTATCAATAGTGAGATTCGAATTCCGCTTTCCACCCTATTAAGTAAATGGCCTACCGACCGCGACTGGTACCAAACGTTATTACTCATCCCGTTTGCCGATTTTGGTTCGGCTTGGAATGGGGTTAATTTATTCAATACCAATAATAATTATACAGTACGTGTATTCGATTATACTTCCTCTGCCCGCAATATTGCCAGTGTAGAAGTAAAAAACCTGCGCGACCCTTTAATTGGCAGCTTTGGCTGTGGCATCAGCACCCGATTGATAGGTTATAATGCCCGCTTCGACATGGCCTTTGGGGTGGAAGATGGCATCATACATAAGCCGATGTACTTGTTGAGTTATGGAACTAACTTTTGAGGGCAGATACTAAGTCCAAAGTATTAAGTATTTAGTAAATACATTTCAGGCCGAAGGTTTTATTTTCGAAGTATTAGGTATTTCAGTACTCAATACTAAAATACTAGGTACAAAGTACTAAGTAAATACATTTCAGGTCAAAGGCTTTATTTTCATGGTAATAGGTATTTCAGTACTAAATACTTGATACTGTATACTTTTCACTAAATACGAAATACTCTGCACCCAGTAATTAGAATTCCAAAAAAAATACTTATCTTCGCAACCCTTTTTACAGAAATGTACGTGGGAGTTATGTGCTGAAAGTGTTACAGAGTGTGGTTTTGAATCGGTTCATGGCTTAATTAACTAGACTGTTACGTTGCTTCCAAAACATATATACAGTAAAATTTTTATTCATTAATTAACAACGCTAAACACAATGGCAAAGGAGATTTCAGGATTTGTGAAGTTACAGGTAAAAGGCGGAGCCGCCAACCCTGCGCCACCGATTGGGCCGGCATTAGGTTCGAAAGGTATCAATATCATGGAGTTTTGCAAGCAGTTCAATGCTCGCACCCAGGATAAAGCAGGAAAGGTATTACCAGTAACCATCACCGTGTATGCCGACAAGAGTTTCGATTTCATTATCAAAACTCCACCCGTTGCTGTGCAATTGTTAGAAGTTACTAAAGCAAAAGCAGGTTCTGAGCAATCGAATCGTAAGAAAGTTGGTTCCGTTACTTGGGATCAGGTTCGCACGATTGCAGAAGGCAAAATGCAGGACATGAATTGCTTTACAGTAGAAGCTGCAATGAGCATGGTTGCTGGAACGGCACGCAGTATGGGTATCAGTGTAACTGGTACTGCACCTGTGAAGTAATTGAATAGTATCTTAATATAAGAAAACTTCAATTCAAAAAGTTGGGAGCATCTACCAAAAAAATAATTTAGATGCGTTATTACCAAAATTTAATTATTGTAAAATGGCAAAAATTTCAAAAAAACGCAAAGCAGCATTAGCGAAAGTGGATGGCAATAAGCTATACACCTTAGCCGAAGCTGTGAAGCTGGTTAAAGAGGTAACCTTCACCAAATTCGACTCATCAGTAGATGTAGACGTTCGTTTGGGTGTTGACCCTAAGAAATCAAATCAAATGGTGCGTGGCACCGTAACCTTACCGCACGGAACTGGTAAAACAATTCGTGTATTGGTACTTTGTACACCCGACAAAGAAGCGGAAGCTAAAGAAGCTGGAGCAGATCATGTTGGATTGGACGAGTATATCGCGAAGATCGAAAAAGGCTGGACCGACGTTGATCTCGTGATTACCATGCCTTCGGTAATGGGTAAAGTAGGACGTTTAGGTAAAATTTTAGGACCCCGCAATTTAATGCCAAATCCTAAAAGTGGTACAGTAACTTTGGAGATTGGTAAAGCTGTAAGAGAAGCGAAAGCTGGTAAAGTTGAATTCAAGGTTGACAAAACTGGTATCATCCACAATTCAGTAGGTAAAGCATCTTTTACTCCTGATAAATTGGCGGATAATGCTGCAGAGTTAATCCAGAATTTGGTTAAAGCAAAACCTTCTTCATCAAAAGGAACCTACTTAAAAACCATCACCATTAGCAGTACTATGAGCCCTGGTATTGCCATTGACACTAAATCAATTCCGGGCATTTAATTTTCACAATTTAATTCGTATTACACGAGATGGAACGTAACGAAAAAGATCAAATCATAAGCGAGTTGAAGCAGTTGTTTCAGGATTATTCTTCCTTTTACCTTACCGATACAACAGCATTAAACTCTAAACAAACCGGCGAATTAAGACGTGCTTTATTTCAAAGCAATATTAAAATGCAGGTGGCTAAAAACACCCTGATCGAAAAAGCCTTGGAACAAAGTGGATTGGATGTTGCCGAAATGTACAGTGTGCTTAAAGGCAATACTGCAATCATGTTCAGTAACGACGCTAAAATTCCGGCTAGAATCATCAGAGAGTTTCGCAAGAATGGAAAAATTCCAGCCTTGAAAGCTGCCTGGGCCGAGCAAACGGTGTTCATCGGTGATAACCAATTAGCAGAATTAGAAAAAATCAAGAACAAGAACGAGTTAATCGGAGACGTTATTGGTTTATTACAATCTCCTGCAAAAAGCGTTATCAGCGGTTTACAAAGCGGTGGCAACAAATTATCGGGTATTCTTAAAACTCTGGAAGAAAGAGCAGCATAATATCCAACAACATTTTATTTTATCATTATTCAATTTTTTATCAATTAAACAAATTTAAATCAATCAATATCATGGCAGACTTAAAAGCATTCGCAGACCAGTTAGTAAATTTAACTGTAAAAGAAGTAAATGAATTAGCTAAAATTTTAAAAGACGAGTACGGTATCGAGCCTGCTGCTGCAGCGGTTGCTGTTGCTGCTGCTGCTCCTGCTGGTGCCGCTGCTGCTGCTGAACAAACTTCGTTCACAGTAGTATTGAAAAATGCTGGACAAGCTAAATTAAACGTAGTAAAGGTTGTTAAAGATCTTACTGGTTTAGGCTTGAAAGAAGCAAAAGACCTAGTTGACGGAGCACCAAAACCAGTTAAGGAAGGTGTTGACAAAGCTACTGCAGAAGATCTTAAAGCAAGATTAACTGAAGCAGGTGCAGAAGTTGAAATCAAGTAATTGAGTTCTCCTCAAACAATTAAAACCCATCTTTTTAAGATGGGTTTTTTTTTGAATTGATTTTTCAAAATGACGGTAATTTTACTTTCAAAGCAGGCTCCGTCTTCTATCTTTGTTTCAATCAAACCAATAATCATCCACCTTACAAATACTTAAATATCCCATCATGAAAAAAGGAATCTTCACCCTCTCTTGTCTATCTATCCTCTTCTTATTTGCCTTTAAATTAACGGAGATTACTCCCATTGCCATTGGCTCAGCCATGCCCAAAGCCGATGTGAAAATGAAGGAAGTAATGAGTGGTAAAGAAATTACTTTGGCTCAGGCGAAAAAGGAAAATGGATTATTAGTAATCTTTTCATGCAATACCTGCCCCTATGTTATCAAGCATCAAAATATTATGATTGAAGAAGGCAAACATGCCGAAACTTCAAAAATTGGATGCATCGTAGTGAACTCCAACGAAGGCAAACGTGATGGTGATGATTCTTATGATGCGATGAAAAAATACGCGAAGGAGCAAGGTTATACCATGCCATATACCGTTGATAAAAACTCAGAATTGGCAGATGCCTTTGGTGCCACACGCACACCCGAAGTTTACTTATTCGATAAGAATTTGAAATTAGTTTATCATGGTGCTTATACCGACGACTCGGATCCGGTGAATGCTACCAAATTCTTTTTGAAAGATGCCATGAATGAATTAAAAGATGGTAAAGTGGTAACGATTACTTCAGCCAAATCGGTGGGCTGCACCATCAAGCGTGCTGCGAAAAACTAATTCCCCGATTTCTTAATCTCTTCTTCAAGGTAGGCAAGGGTTACCGACTCTTCAATAAAACGCTGATACTTTTTTGAATGATTGATAACCATCGTAGCAGGGATGGAGCCACCCCATTGCGGATTGATTTGATCGATGAATATATTCGCTTTGGTTTCGTTTAGAAGCATGACCTCCGACTTGATTTTCTTTCGCTCTAAAAAGGGGAGGAGCTTCGAATCATAATCGGCCACAAAATCCAAACTCACCAGGAGTACTTTCACTTTCTTGTCTTTTACTTGCTCATTGAGTTTCTCAAATACAGGAAGTTCCTTCACGCAAGGCCCACACCAGGTAGCCCAAAAATTAACGATATACGTAGTATCATTATCTGAAGTAATTCTTTGCATAAGCTGCGCCGTCTTAATAATAGCGGGCTTATTCGCAGGCAACCAAAGGCATGGAATAAAGAACAGAAGCATTAAATTTTTCTTGGGCATGGATTATGAGTAGGTTCATACAAAGATAAGGAAGCTAATGATAGTTTTGAGATTTGACTGACTTTGAAATTTTGTTTTCACACTTCCATATTTATCATTTCCTAATTGAAATAATTAGCTCTCCACTACCGCATCTTCGACCCACTAACCCTTTGTCCGCCGTTGCGTCTCGGACTAACGGCAAATTAACTTACGGAACTACAGTGTATTCAAAACAAATACCCCTTCAAGCACCACTAATATCTAAAAAAAAATATCACTCACTGCCGCATCTCCTACCTATCAAGGCTCTGTCCGCCGTTGCGTCTCCTAACCAACGGCAAAACGACTTCAGGAACTGAAATGAATTAATAGTAAATACATCTCCACCCTAGCAACAAGATGTCGTAAATACGTTAAGCGGAGGTAAGCTTTGTATACGATAAAGTCCAAGGATTTAGTAATTTTCAAAGATAATGGGCATCCTCCCGCCTAAATGAATCTAACATTTATCCACAAAATGCCCTCAAAATAGCGTATCTTCGCGTTTTATAATTATATATACCCCATGAATGCATTTGAAGCGATTGGTTTGAGTGAAGCATTAGTTAAGGCTACGGCCGACTTAGGTTTTGTTACCCCATCCGAAATACAAGAAAAAGCCATTCCAATACTACTTTCGGGAACAACCGATTTTGTAGGACTGGCACAAACAGGTACCGGTAAAACGGCTGCCTTTGGACTCCCATTACTGCAATTAATAGACGCTGACGCAAAATATCCGCAAGCCCTCATTGTTTGTCCAACCCGTGAACTTTGCTTACAAATAAGCAACGATATCCGCGATTACAAAAAACACATGAAAGGTGTTTCTGTTGAACCTGTTTATGGTGGCGCATCCATCATGATGCAAATAAAAGCCCTTAAAGCAGGTGTTCAAATTGTGGTTGCTACTCCCGGACGATTGATCGATATGATCGAACGTAAAGCAGTAAACCTCGAAAAAATTAAATATGTTGTTCTTGATGAAGCCGACGAAATGCTCAATATGGGCTTCCGCGATGATATCGAGTTTGTTCTAAAAAATGCCATCAACCGCGAAAGCATCTGGCTATTTAGTGCTACCATGCCAACCGAAGTTCGTGCTATTGCAAAGAACTTCATGGATTCTCCTAAAGAAATTACAGTTGGAAAGAAAAATACTGGTAACGTGAATATCGATCACCAGTACTATATCACCAGCTCTCAAAATCGTTACGAAACATTAAAGCGCCTCATCGATTTTAATCCAGGGATGTACGGTATCGTATTTTGTCGTACCCGCCTTAACTGCCAGGAAGTAACCGAGAAATTGGTGAAAGAAGGTTATGATATCGAAGCCTTACACGGCGATTTAACCCAACAACAACGCGATAAAGTAATGTTGCGTTTCCGTCAAAAAAGTTTGCAACTCATTGTGGCTACCGACGTAGCCGCCCGTGGTATCGACGTTGAAGGAATAACCCACGTAATAAATTACGAATTGCCTGATGAGATGGAAGTGTATACGCACCGTAGCGGTCGTACAGCACGTGCTGGAAAGAGTGGAATTTGTATTAGCATCTTGCATACTAAAGAAGTAGGTAAAGTGCGTCATTTAGAGCGCATGGTGAATGCTCAATTCCATAAGATGGATGTGCCTTCGGGAAGCGATGTATGCCGTAAACAATTCTTTAATTTCATGGACAAGCTTATTGCTGTTGATGTAACCGAAGGAGAATTTGCAACGTATATGCCTGCCCTCATTGAAAAATTTGCGGATCTAAGCAAAGAAGATATTTTACAACGTGTGGCTTCAATTGAATTTAGCCAGTTATTGAAATACTACGAAAACGCATACGACTTAAATGCTCGTACTGATGGCCGACGTGAAGTAGGAGATACCCGTCATAATGGATTCTCTAAACTATTTGTGAACTTGGGTTCTAAAGATGGATTCACCAAAGGACAATTCTTACAATTCATTTTGGATGAAACCGGATTGAAAAAAGAAGTACTTGGACGTATTGATATTCGCGAGATGAATACTTTCTTTGAAGTGGATAGCGAATCGGCTCCATTGATGATTAAGAAATTCGACGGTGCTGATTTCGAAGGACGCCAAATTCGTATGAATGATGCCGATAGCGGTGGCCCGAAAGGAAGAACAGGTAGCGGAGGTAGTCGTGGTGGAAGCCGCGAAGGTTACGGACGTGAACGTTCATTCGCACCAAGTGACCGTGGCGGAAGTCGCGGTGGCAGCGGTGGTGGTTATGGTGGCGGAGGTAGCAGCTACGGTGGAAGCAGAAGTTCTGGTTCATCAAGCGGTGGCTCACGCAATAAATACGACGACCGTTCAGGAAATGATGTACAACGCAAACGCCGTTAATCAACGGTAATTTTTATACAAGCCTCGAAAGAAATTTCGGGGCTTTTTTTATGAATTGTTTTTGGGGGGTGAGGAGATGTGATTGAATTATTATTTCTCTTGTATTCCTCCGCTTTCTTGAATTAATTATAACAATGCTTCCAAACGTACCTACGGCACGTCAATACAGGGAAATTCATGTGCTACCCACCAAATGTTCCGAAGGAACATAATACAATACCATCCATCTTTCCATTTTCAAATTATAAATCAGACTTGTATTCCCTCTATTCTCAAACTCCGCACTCACACTGATTTTGCTACCCACCAAATGTCCTTACAGGACATGAATACAATGGGAAATTTTAATTTGAATTATAATTTTCAATTAGCTATAGAGGATACTGTATTATGTCCCAATAGGGACATCTGGTGGGTAGAAAATTTATAGTGCTGCGCTGACGTTCCATAGGAACGTTTGAATATGAATTTCGAATAGAAGAATACAATAAATTTCAATCAATTACGGTCTTTCAAACGTACCTACGGCACGTCAATACAGGGAAATTCATGTGCTACCCACCAAATGTTCCGAAGGAACATAATACAGCACCCTCCATAATTCAATCTTCAAATAATAAATCACACTTGTTTTCCCTCTATTCTCAAACTCCGCACTCACACTGATTTTGCTACCCACCAAATGTTCCCACGGAACAAAATACAATACCCTCCTTAATTCCATTTTTAAATTATAAATCAGACTTGTTTTCATCATCAATCACACACACTCTCTCAATGTATTATCTCCCGTTGGTACGAATGAATAATTTGCCTTGATTACTTTGAAATCGTGATGCGATAATTCTATCTTGTATTCTCGCCCTGTAGGGGCGTATCGTGGGTAGAAAAAAAAGGCCCCCCCTGTATTCTGCCCTGTAGGGGCAAATCGTGTAGATATTTCTGAATCAGAAATAGCTATTAACCTTGAGAACATGAGGGAAGAAAAATATTAAATAAAAATCAATGCTCCTAGAATGTTCGACACGATTGCTTCCTACGGAAGATTCCTCAGGAGGGGGGATTACAATTTTCTACCCACGATAAGTTCCCACGGAACAAAATACAATACCCTCCATAATTCCATTTTCGAATTATAAATCAGACATGTATTCCTATGCTTTCACATTCACGCCCACTCTGTATTATTCCGTTGGTACGAATGAATTATTTGCCTTGATTACTTTGAAATCGTGATGCGATAATTCTATCTTGAATTCTCGCCCTGTAGGGGCGTATCGTGGGTAGAAAAAAAAGGCCCC
>CANLPK010000066.1 GCA_947492885.1 Bacteroidota bacterium | reverse complement strand
TATGTTATTGGGATAATATCACCTTTTCTGGTGCAACACCTCCACCAGCACCATCCGCTGCTGCACCAACACCGACTAAACCCGCAGCTGATGTAAAATCGATGTTTAGCAATGCTTATACCAACGTAACCGTTGATACTTGGCGCACTAGCTGGTCATCAGCTACACTTACTGATTTGCAAATAGTTGGGAATGACACTAAAAAATATTCATCATTAGATTTTGTTGGTATTGAAACAGTAGGTCCAAACCTAATCAATGCCTCTTCAATGCTATACTTCCACGTTGATGCTTGGACAGCAAACATGACTACCTTCCGTATTAAGTTGGTTGATTTTGGTGCCGATGCAGCATATGGTGGTGGTGATGATAAAGAACACGAATTAACTTTTACACCAACATTAAATTCATGGAATGGATTCGAAATTCCATTGTCTGATTTTACTGGCTTAACAACAAAGGGCCATATCGCACAATTGATATTCTCGGGTGCTCCAGCAGGTTCGGGTATCATTTACCTTGATAATATATATTTTCATAAAGTGCCATTTGTAGATCCTAATATTCCAACAGTAGCAGCACCTACACCTACTTGGCCAGCCACCGATGTAATTTCAATGTTTAGTAATGCCTATACTAATAAAACTGTTGATACCTGGCGCACAAGCTGGTCGGCAGCTACTTTAACTGATTTGCAAATTGCAGGAAACGATACTAAAAAGTATTCAGCTTTAGATTTTGTTGGAATAGAAACCGCAGGAGCAAATCAAATAAATGCAACCCCAATGAAATGGTTACACCTTGATGCTTGGACGCCAAATATGACTACTTTTAAAGTTAAGTTGGTTGATTTTGGAGCTGACGGAGCCTTTGGTGGTGGAGATGATAAGGAGCATGAATTAACATTAACTCCTCCAACTTTGAAATCATGGAATAGCTATGATTTATTGCTTTCTGACTTTACAGGTTTAACCACGAGAGCTCACTTAGCTCAATATATTTTAGTTGGTGTTCCAACAGGTACAAGTACTGTTTATGTTGATAATGTTTATTTCAGAAAAACATCAATAGGTATTAACAAAAGTAATGTTTCAACAACGCATATCTATCCTAATCCTGCCACCAACACATTAAAAATTGAGTCTGCTCAAAATGTAGAAAATGTAACAATTTCTAATGTAATGGGACAAGAAGTTATCTCAATGGAACCGAATACTATGGATGTATCTCTTGACATTGCTAACCTATCTAATGGAATTTATATTGTTAAGACCATAATTGGTGGAGTTACTACTACTTCAAAAATCACAAAACAGTAAATTTATTGAGGCTAATCTAAATTAGTTTTTTATTTAAACTTTCCTTCCCTGCAAAAATCTATTGGGGAAGGAGAGTTTTTGTTTTGAAGTTATTTGAGAATTTGCATATATGCTTGCTAAAAGATATTTTTACACATCACCACTAAAAATATGAATAAGTATATTTTAATCTTAATTGCTTTTGGGCTTCTCATTATTGTTTCTCCTGCGTGCAAGAAAAAGGTAAGAGGTTGCACGGATCCATCTTCGAGTAATTATAATTCGAAAGCCAACGAAGACGATGGTTCTTGCAATTATCTAGTTGTTGGAGATAATTTTCAAGGGGGTAAATTAGCGTATATCCTTGAAACTGGTGATGATGGCTATGATCCTAATATACGTCATGGTTTGATTGCAGCTCCTTCCGATCAGAGTATTGATGCTACTTGGAGTAATATTACAAATATGGCAACCAATGCCACATCCAAAACGATGGGCTGGGGAAACAAAAATACCAATACAATTGTAGGCCTTCAAGGCACTGGTGATTATGCAGCAAAAATATGTTCTGATTTAGTGTTAGGTGGATTTAGCGATTGGTATCTCCCTTCACTGAACGAACTTACTAAACTCTATTTAAATCGTAATGCAATCGGTGGGTTTGCTATTCCCAAAGGCTATTGGAGTTCAAGTGAAAGCACTATCGACAAAGCTTGGATACAATACTTTAATACCAGCAGTAATTCTCAATTTAATCCTGAAAAAAACACATCCTATTATGTTAGGGCAGTGAGATCATTTTAAGTTAGCCCCCGTAGTTTACCCTCGACGTAATTGCACGTCCTAAAGTAATTTCATCGGCATATTCAAGTTCGCCACCCACGGCAATTCCACGAGATATTGTTGAAATTTTCACTCCTAGCAGCTGGAGTTTTTTACTGATATAAAATGCTGTAGTATCGCCTTCCATTGTAGCATTCAATGCTAAAATGATTTCTTTTATTTCTCCCTTTTCGACACGTTTAATAAGGCTATCCATGTTTAAGGCATCAGGCCCAATTCCATCCATAGGGGCAATTACACCTCCAAGAACATGATAAACGCCAAAATACTGTTGTGTGTTTTCGATGGCCATCACGTCACGCAAATCTTCAACAACACAGAGTTGATCTTTTTTGCGTGAAAAACTACTGCATATATCACAGATATCAGCGTCGCTCACATTGTGGCATAGATCACAATAACGAATTTCATTAGCCAGCTTTTTAAGGGACTCACTAAAAAAGAGCAAATCCTGCTGGTTTCTCTTTATAAGATGTAAGGCAAGACGTAAGGCAGTTTTTTTGCCAATCCCAGGGAGTTTGGCAAATTCATTAACAACCAGTTCGAGTACTTGTGAAGGATAATTCAAAAAAAGCGCTATTAAAAGTTTTGAGGTTTATACGTTACAATTTATGCTATGAAACAAACACATAAATATATCTTTGCAAAAATAACTAAAGTTAAGGGTATATATAATGTATAAAGTTGCTATTGTTGGAGCTACCGGATTAGTGGGTAGCAAAATGCTGGAAGTATTAGCCGAAAGGTCATTTCCTATTTCCGAATTATTGCTTGCCGCTTCTGAGAAGTCGGTTGGAAAAATCATTACATTCAAATCAAAGGAATATAAGGTTATTAGTGTTCAGGATGCCGTAGATGCCAAGCCTCAAATTGCTATATTTTCAGCAGGTGGAAGCACTTCTTTAGTATGGGCCGAAAAATTCGCATCAAATGGCACCTATGTAATCGATAACTCATCGGCATGGCGCATGAATGAGAAATGCCCATTGGTAGTGCCAGAAATAAATTTTAAAGACATTACTCCTGACACCAAAATTATAGCGAACCCAAACTGCAGTACCATTCAAATGGTGGTTGCTTTGTCCGATTTGCATAAGAAGTACAAGATAAATAGAATTGTAGTAAGCACCTATCAAAGTGTTACTGGCACTGGTGTTAAGGCGGTAAAACAACTTATGGATGAACGCCAAAATATTGATGGAGAGAAAGCGTATCCTCATAAAATTGATTTGAATTTAATACCTCAAATTGATGTGTTTCTTGAAAATGGGTATACTAAAGAAGAGATGAAAATGGTTCATGAAACCAAAAAGATAATGGGTGACTCGCAGATTAAAGTAACTGCAACCTGTGTAAGAGTTCCTGTTATGGGAGGGCATAGCGAGAGCATCAATGTTTCATTTGAACATGAATTTGAACTGAAAGAGGTTCTGGAAATTTTACAAAACACAAAAGGGGTAATTGTAATCGACAACAACGCAAAACTTGAATACCCGATGCCTCTCAATGCACATGAGAAGGATGAAGTTTTTGTTGGGAGAATTCGCAGAGATGAAACACAACCCAAAACTCTTAATTTATGGGTAGTAAGTGATAATTTGCGAAAAGGGGCTGCTACCAATGCAGTTCAAATTGCTGAACATTTAGCAACTGCCAACCTCATCTAGTTGATTGATTCATAAACTGTACTTTTACTGACCATGGCTATGCAATTTGATCGAAGAAATTTAAGCAACGAACAACTACTTGAGCTCTATCAGGGTTTATTAAAACCTCGTATGATCGAAGAAAAGATGCTCATACTATTGCGACAAGGCCGTGTGAGCAAATGGTTCAGCGGTATAGGTCAGGAGGCGATTGCAGTAGGCTCTACCCTGGCACTTCATGCCGATGAATATGTGCTTCCATTGCATAGAAACTTAGGTGTGTTTACCTCAAGAGATATCCCCTTCAGTAAGCTTTTTGCACAATGGCAAGGTAAGAAGGAGGGATTTAGTAAAGGAAGAGAACGTTCATTTCATTTTGGCACCAATGAATTTCATATCGTTGGAATGATTTCTCATTTGGGGGCCATGTTAGGCGTAGCTGACGGCATAGCATTGGCTTCCAAATTGCAAAAGGAACCCAAAGTTACGATAGTATATAGCGGAGATGGAGGAGCCAGTCAGGGCGATTTTCATGAAGCAATTAATGTAGCGGCGGTTTGGAATTTACCGGTGATTTTTTTAATTGAAAATAATGGATACGGATTATCCACTCCATCCAACGAGCAATATAAATTTAAGTATTTTATTGATAAAGCAATTGGATATGGTATTGAAGCAATTCAAATTGATGGAAACAATATCTTAGAAGTATATCATCAGGTTTCGGAAATTGCCGAATCGCTTCGCCAAAACCCTCGCCCGATAATTCTAGAGTGCATGACCTTTCGCATGCGTGGTCATGAGGAAGCGAGTGGAACTAAATATGTACCCCAGGAATTGTTTGATACCTGGGCTATTAAGGATCCAGTAAAAAACTTTGAGCAGTATTTATATAATCAAGGAATTTTGAACGATTTATATGTTGCTGACATAAAAACGCATATTAAAAAAGAAATTGACGATGGGGTGGAAGAAGTATTAGCCCTTCCCGAAATTACACCGAATTCTCAAGAAGAATTAGAAGATGTATATGCCTCGATAAAGACTTTTGAAAATGGCTCTCTGGAAAAATACCAAAGCAAAGAACCGGGTACGCAATTAAGTCAAAAACGGTTTATCGATGCAATTAGCGATGCATTGGATATTGCCATGCAAACATGGGATAAATTGGTTTTAATGGGCCAAGATATTTCAGAGTATGGAGGCGCATTTAAAATTACTCAAGGATTAACAGAGAAGTATGGAAAAGACAGGGTGCGTAACACCCCACTTTGTGAAAGTGCTATTGTTGGTGCCACACTTGGTTTGAGCATCAAAGGATATAAATCCATGATGGAAATGCAATTTGCCGATTTCGTCACTTGTGGATTTAATCAAATAATTAATAATCTAGCCAAGAATCATTACCGCTGGGGGCAATGTGCTGATGTTGTAATTAGAATGCCCACAGGCGCAGGAGTTGGGGCAGGCCCGTTTCATAGTCAAAGCAATGAAGCTTGGTTTGTGCATACCCCTGGTTTAAAAGTTGTTTATCCTAGTAATGCATTCGACGCCAAAGGATTATTGTTAGCTGCATTTAATGACCCTAATCCAGTGCTTTTTTTCGAACACAAAGGGCTTTACCGAAGCAATGAAATGCAGGTGCCAGATGGTTATTATGAAATAGAAATTGGCAAAGCAAAAACAGTTCAACAAGGAGAAGATGCAACCATCATTACTTATGGAGCTGCCGTTCATTGGGCTATTGATACTGCGGCATCATTTCCGGATTTTACTTTTGAAATTTTAGATTTACGAAGCTTATTACCATGGGATAAAGAAGCTGTTGAAGCAGCGGTTAGCAAAACAGGTAAGGTAATTATACTACACGAGGATTGTTTAACAGGAGGTGTTGGTGCTGAAATCGCGGCGTGGATTAGTGAACACTGCTTTATGAATTTGGATGCTCCTGTGATGCGCTCAGCATCCATGGATTCACCGGTGCCATTTAGTATACCATTAGAACAAAATTTCCTTCCTAAACATAAATTTTCTGGCGATTTAAAAAAGTTACTCGATTACTAAAATTATTTTATGAAAGAAAAAAAGAGTATAGCTGTAATTGGTGGCGGGAGTTGGGCCACAGCATTGGTTAAGATACTAGGAGATAATAATACACCCAAAAGAATCACTTGGTGGTTGCGGAAATCTGAGACAGTATCAAGCATTAAAAAAACAAAACACAATCCACAATATCTGACGGATGTAGAGTTCAACTTAAAAAACATTGAACTCACAAGCGATTTAATTAAAGCAATAAAAAGTAGCGATATCGTTATTCTCGCAGTACCATCGGCTTTTTTACACGATTTGCTTAAAGACGCACCATCATCCATTTTTAAGAATAAACTCATTGTCTCGGCAATTAAAGGAGTTATACCACAACAAAATTTAGTTGTAGCCGATTATTTAACAAAGCAATTCGCTATCCCAGATACACATCAAGCAGTTATTGCTGGTCCTTGTCATGCAGAAGAAGTAGCTTTAGAGCGTTTATCCTATTTAACTTTGTGTGGTGGAAGTAAATTGGCCGCACAGTCGATAGAAAAACTTTTACATTGTCATTATATCAAAACCAATATTAACGAGGATTTAGTTGGCGCCGAATATGGTGCTGTATTAAAAAATGTATATGCTTTAGCAAGTGGAATTTGCCATGGTTTAGGTTATGGAGATAATTTTCAATCGGTACTAATAGCCAATGCAATTCGTGAAATGAAGCGATTTATTGATATTGTTAAACCAATTCATCGTGACGTAAAAGAAAGCGCATATCTTGGCGATTTACTGGTAACAGCCTATTCGCTTTATAGCCGAAATAGAATGTTTGGAACAATGATTGGCAAAGGTTGTTCGGTAAAATTTGCACAACTCGAAATGAATATGATAGCAGAAGGTTATTATGCTAGTAAATGCATGTTCGAGATAAATAAGAAATACAAGGTTGAAATGCCCATAATGAATGCAGTTTACAATATCTTGTATCAGAAAAAACAAGCCAGAGAAGAAATTAAAAACATACTAGGCTTACTGAACTGACAAAAGCTTTATAAATCGTCCAAGCTCCTTATACTACAAGCGTTTATTGAGCATTTCGTCCAAATTTAGACGTTCGGATTCTAATTTAAAGGAAAAAATGTCATAATTATGATTGAATTAAGATTCATATTTGTTTTGTTAATGCAACCCTTTAACGAAACCGCCGATTAATGAATAAGAAAAAGCAACCAATGCAATGAAAACATTTCATAAGTAGCTCGTCATTTGCAACAAACGGATGACGAGTACTTTTAAAAATGAATCGTTGAGTGGTTTTGTAAATCATAAAACAAGAATTTAAATGTAAGATTACTTCTATATGTTCTCAATGCTAAAGCACGGTTTGAAAACTGTGCTTTTTTGTTTTACGGAAAATAGAAAAAGCTAAATACTATTCGATATCAGTACTCAGTTTATATCGGCAAACACGATTATTTTCTTTATCGGCGATATAAAGAATCTTATTAAAATACGCTACCCCACTGCATTTGTTAAAATGAAATAAGTCAATTCCGGGGCCACCAAAGGAGGCAATAATTTGTTTTTTATTTGTTGAAGTTGCAGGAGCATTTACGCCCTCATATCCAGCTTGAGTAAAAATAAATACAGAATCTAATTGATCATCTACAACAAATAAGTAACCATTTTTATCAGGTGAAATGCAAAGATCCACAGGGTTTTTAAAACGATAGGAGTCGTATAGGAATCGACGTGCTTTACTTGTATCACTTATCAATAAATCATTGTTTTGACCAAATGTAGTTTCAGCAGTAGCAGGATCAACATTATGTTTTATCCAAAGTACGCGAAACTCTACAGGTTGTGATTGATCACCTTGAGCGAGGATAAAATCTTTACTTTGATTCATACCAAACTGGACCTGAGGAGGAGCGCAGAAAGAAGTAATACCATTTAATCCCAAAACCGATTTTAGACTACTAGTATTGGGATTAAGTTCTTTTGCATAACCCGTATTTTTACCCGAACCATCAAAAATTAGAACTGCATTATCGGGAGAAGAGAATGCAGCCAAATCATTTCGAGGACCTGTTCTAGTGATATAGAGCGAATTATCTGCAGTGGTTGTAATTCCCGTGAATCGCACTTTTTCATCATCAGCACCACGAAAATTATTTCTTGTAATATCGCAATCAGGCTGAATAAGTGTATCGATAACACTATAATTACCTGAAGCAGCGGCATTCATTATTTTATAAATTGCAGGTAGATTATATGTTTGCCCGCTACGAATTACGTCTATGCGGCCACAAACGTAGGTAAACAGCCTTCGATCTTGTACAACCTTGGTTGCACCCGGTATGGCAAGGACACGATATTCGCGACCGGTGATATCGCTTACGTGAACGCCAGCATCATCAACCACATAGAGCATATTATCAAAACCAACATATACATCTACAGGATTAATGTATTGGTTGAAGAAAGGAAGTACAGGAACATAGCCTACGGTGGTAGGAACTAAATTGGGATCGATTCTTCCTTGTTCAAAAATTTGATCCACCTCTTTATCCTTCTTACTTCCAAATAAAAAGCTACAACTATTGAGGGTGAAACTCAACAAGAGCAATGGAAATAAAACCTTTATTAGATTCTTCATTTATTATTTTAAAGATAAAACAATTCCAAGTCGTTGAACACTTCCAAATACACGTTTGTATTGCCAACCATAATCAAAACGAAAACCACCAAAACGTTTTGGTAGCCTGATACCCAAGCCCAATGCAGGAAGTCCTTTCTCATCTGCTCCAAATTCATATCCTGTTCGGGCAAATAAAATTTTTCGGTATTCATATTCAAAACCCAGAGCAAAGGTTTCATTATTATCTCCAGGGTGATTGAGTTGAATTGTTCCCATTAATACCTGGTTGGCATTGCGAAATACCAATGTTGATACTGCAACACGAAATAAACTCGGGGCACTGTAAGCACTGAAATCACTTGTTGTAGATAAACCAGTAAGTTTTAATGCGGTCACTTCACCATTGGGTTTGACATTGATACCGAAATTGCTAATTACCGCAGCGAATCGTGTATTACGAATATGTACATCATAAAATAATCCTAAATCGAATAGAACATTATTTGTTTTTACACCAGCGAAACTTTCATTCACATATTTACCACTCAACCCAAAACTAAAGTTACCAGTAAGTTGTTGAGCATAGGAAACGCCAATTAGAATATCAGAAAAGGAAAAAGTTCTACCTGTTCCTTGAGGAAGAAACTCAGTTGTTTCTTTCATCTCTGGAGATTTAAAAGAAACGATTTGCCCACCCCAGTAACCATATTTATGCTTGTATATAAAAGCAGCTTGCTCAAATTTTGTTTTAGCAAAATAATTGCAATGGTTAATCGAAATATTGTATTTGGTACCCGAATCAATTTGAGTAATACCTGCAGGGTTCCAATACATGCTGCTTGCATCATTTGGAGACGAGGCAACAGCTCCAGCCAAACTCATGCTTCGTGCATCTACCCCTGTTTTTAAAAACTGCATGCCAGCGGTACCTGTACGGCTATTGCCGAAAGATGGCAATAGTTGAGCGTTCAAGCCAACAAAAAGTAAATTAAATAGTATGATGAAGGATCCTCTCATTTGATAGCGCAAAGTAAATAAATTATATAGTATGAAAAAGAGAAACGATTGTTGTTTCTTTAAATAGAAGGGGTCAACTATGAAAATTGTTAATCATTTATTATTGCGAAGGCAAATAGCCAATCTTCATTCTTGCCTCAAAAATCCAGAAATCGCTATATTCATGAAAACAACTTTATCTTTACCGATAGAAAAAGAATACCATTGGATTGATATTCTATTTACAAAGTATCCCTATGAGATTTGAAGAATATAATATTGACCCAGAAATTAAGAAGAGTATTGAAGAGCTGGGGTATAAAAAGCCTACGGACATTCAGTTTAAGGCAATCCCTAATATTTTAAAAGGAGAAGACGTATTGGCTATTGCCCAAACAGGAACAGGAAAAACGGCGGCCTTCGCAATACCCATTCTTCATTTACTTGCCCTATCGCGACGAAAAAAAGAGGTGAAAGCGGTTGTAATGGTTCCAACACACGAGTTAGCTATTCAAATCACGGAGGTTTTTCATACGCTGGGTAAATACACAAAAGTAAAAACTTTAGGAATTTTTGGAGGGGTTGATCAAGCACCACAAATTAAGCAACTAAAAGAAGGAGCCGATATTGTAATTGCTACACCAGGCCGTTTATTTGATTTAGTAAGTCAAGGACACTTAGATCTATCCAATATTCAAATTTTAGTATTGGATGAAGCAGATTTAATGCTCGATTTAGGCTTTTATAAGGATATACGAGACATGCTTAGATTTCTGCCTAGATTTCGTCAAACTTTGTTTTTCTCGGCCACCATCAATGAAAAGATAAAGAAATTAGCATACTCTATTGTTAAGAATCCAATACGAATTCAGATATCTCCTAAAGATCCTGTTTCAAAAAACATCACCCATAGTGTGATGAATGTGAAGATGGATGATAAGAGATATTTCTTGGAGCGACTCATAAAAGAAAACCCGGATAATAAAATCTTGGTATTTGTTAGAACTAAGGTTCGTGCTGAACGTGTGTTTCAAGCGATGGAACGGGTTGGAATTGAGTGTTTAACGATGCATAGCGGCAAAGAACAGCAGGACAGGGTTTCGGTGATGAATGATTTTAAGACGGGGCTTTTTAAGATACTCATTGCTACCGATGTGAGTTCACGCGGTGTAGATATTCCAAATGTAGACTTTGTAGTAAATTACGATTTGCCCGATGTTGCCGAGAATTATGTTCATAGGGTAGGGCGTACTGGCCGTGGAACTTTAAAAGGACGCGCTATTACTTTTTGTGCTCCTGAAGAGAAAGAATTGTTGGATGCGATTGAAGGATTCATGGATAAGAAGGTGATAGTATCTGATATTGGAAAAGCAGATTATGAAGAAACACTAGCTACCACAGAAGAGGTAAATACAAATTGGAAGCAATTAATGAAAGAAGCCGAAGCCGAAGCGGCAAAGCGGAAGAAGAAAAACAAAAAGTAATTTTTACTGAATCATATCTCTCCAATCAAGAAATAATTTAAAATGGCTTTAATAATAAGTAGCCATTGAAATATGCGATTTGATTATTTAACGCTATTCGTAATATGGAATTTCGTCGTTAGAAACAATATCTATTTGATTCCAATAAGCCAAAGTAACAATATTGCCATTTGGAGATTTAAGGCCCCTTCCAAAAACTGCATTTACTGAATTAAAACGAACATCAGTTACTCCAACAGTAAATGTGGTAGGTTGAGCAACAGGTTCTAGTTGAGGAGTCTCTTCAACAGGGGCGTCAGTTTTTGGAGCGGCAGTCTTGGCCGCTTTTGGTGGAGCACTCGCCGCAACAACAACGGTAAACTTATTAAACTCTAAAATGTTCTTTAAAAATTCTGCACGTGGCGCCGACACGTTCTTCTCAACGATTGCACATTTTACATCATTTAAATCTTCAGCAGTATGATTAGAATTGATAGCCATAATTTTATTTTTAGAAACCGCTACTTAGGTTGTAAATACACTCATAAACACTACTCCATAAGCCCAACACGACGATGCCAGCCAAACAAATAAATAGGGCTAGTTTTGAAATCAATGGAATCGATAGTTTTTCTATGGGTTGTTCGTTAGGGTCCATGAATATTGCTTTTACAATTCGTAAATAATAGTAGAACGAAATAACCATGTTTAATGCAGCAATACTTATAAGGATATAGTTGCCTTGTGAAGCCCCCGAAATAAGTAAAAAGAATTTTCCGAAAAAACCAGCGGTAGGTGGTACTCCAGCCAATGAAAATAATGCAATAGTAAGTACCCAAGACAATAAAGGATTAGTTTTATAAAAGGATTTATAATCACTAATATTTTCTTTCCCTGTAAGTGCACTCACCAAAGAAATCACTCCAAAAGCACCCAAATTTGAGAAGATATAAATCAACACAAAATAAACAACAGAGGCGCTACCCATTTGAGAACTTCCAGTAATACCAACCAAAATAAAGCCAACTTGTGCAATGGAAGAAAAGGCTAAGAATCGTTTAAAGTTATTTTGACGGATGGCAAATAAATTTCCAATTAGAATTGTAATCACCGCTAAGATGAATAACATATTGTACCAAATTTCGGCGATAGGTTTAAAAACGGTATAGAGTACAGAAACAAAAACAAAGAGTACTGCACCTTTTGAAATTACCGAAAGGTATGAGGTCACTGCAACCGGGGCACCTTCATATACATCGGCGGTCCACAAATGGAATGGAGCCGCAGAGATTTTAAATGCAAAGCCAGCTAGCAGCATTACAAAAGCGAATATATGTAGTGGTTCATTGCTAATATGATTGGTAATTTCGGCAAAGGAAATAGACCCTGTGGATCCATAAATTAATGAGATACCGAATAATAACATCCCAGAAGAAAAGGCAGATGAGATGATAAATTTAAATGCTGCTTCTGATGACTTACGTTTTTCCAAGTCGAAGTTGGCCATCGCCGCCAAAGGTATACTCGACAATTCTAATCCAATATAAAACATCAACAGATTACCACTCGAAATCATATAGAACATTCCAAGCAAAGTAGAAAGCATCAATATGAAAAACTCTGATAGGTGCTTGTGTGTTTTAAGCCAAGAGTAAGATTGCATTGAAATGATCAACACACCGATATTTAGAATCGATTTCTCGAGGGATATCAAGGCATTGGTCTTGAACATATCACCAAAGAGGTTGCCTTCGACTGGCATTACGAAACCCGAAACCACATTTAGAAGTAGGAGTCCATTGATAAGGTTCAACATGGTTTCATTGCTCCAATCCTTGCCCACTTTTATTATAAGCAACAACACGATGATGAGTAAAAGCACCAACTCCTGTTTCATTAAAAGAAAAAAGTCATTCAACATCATTCCTAAATTTATTTAAGCATTAAGGCTTGTCCGGTTTGTAAAATTATTTCTTGAGCTCCCGGAGTAATCAGGCTCGTTAACCAAAATGGTACAATTCCAATAACCACAATTCCACTAATTAAAATCCCTGCTGCAAGTTTTTCATTCCATGTTGCATCGGGTAAATGTTTGTAATGATCATCAGTGATAGGCCCCATCACTGCTTTACCTGCCGCGCGTAAAATATACACTGCAGTCACAACAATGGATGCACAAGCTAAAATTGTAGCAAGCCGATACATGGCATCTGTATTTTGCCAAGCTCCCATAAATACCGTCATTTCGGCTACAAATCCACTAAACCCAGGTAATCCTAAGGAGCATAATCCTGCAATAATAAACACTCCGGAGATAAATGGCATTACTTTCATGAGTCCACCCAACTGGGCCACTATTCGCGTGTGTGTTCGTGAATAAATCATTCCAATGGCAGCGAAGAAGAGAGCTGTCATTAATCCATGAGATACCATTTGCATCACAGCGCCGGTGATCGAGGTTTCAGTTAGCATTCCAATACCTAGTATAACAAAACCACAATGACTAATTGATGAATATGCATTAATATATTTTAAATCGGTTTGCATCATGGTTGCAAATGCACCGTATATAATAGCAATAGTAGATAGTAAAATGATGATATCAGAATAGGCGTGTGCAGCATCAGGCATTAAATAAGTAGCCACTCTTAAACAGCCATAACCCCCAAGTTTCATAGAGATACCCGCTAAAAACATTGAAGCAGCGGTAGGTGCAGAAGAGTGTCCATCGGGCACCCAAGTATGAAATGGAAATAATGCAGTAAATATTCCGAAACCTACGAATGCAAATGGAAAGAATATCATTTGAGCATCAACAGGGATTCTGTAATTTGCCAATTGAACCAAATCGAAACTGTGCGCTCCATCAATATTTGAGTTAAAATACATTCCACTCAATCCCACGAAAACCAAGGCCGAACCACCCATCAGCATCAAAGCGAGTTTCATTGCACTGTATTCTTTCTTTCCACTTCCCCAAATACCGATTAATAAAAATTTTGGAATTACGGCGACTTCTAGAAAGAAAAACATTGTAAATAAATCAAGTGAAATAAAGAACCCATAAGCCCCCATACTCAAAAAAATGAGTAAGAAGAAGAACTCCTTGTTCATTGATTCCATGGTCCAAGAAACTAATACAGCGGAGATAACGACCATAGAAGTTAAAATAATCATGGCCAATGCAATTCCATCAATCCCGATATGATAATTGATATTGAGGGCTGTAAACCAAGTATAATTTGCGTCAAACAACATTTGGGTGGTATTGCCAGAAGAACGTTCTTGATAAAAACTATAAAGCAACCAAAAACTAAGTAGAAGTTGTAAACCCGAACCGAGTAAGGCTACCAAGCGGACTTGCTTCAATCCATTGCAAAACATAATTGCGATGGCGGTAAGCAAGGGTAGGAGTATAAGTAAATTAAGATTCATGGCTCACAAATTATTTGATAATATAAATAAACAAGGCCGACAAACTAATGATTCCAAGAAAGAAGTAAAGAGCATATTCTTGCGTTTTCCCTGATTGAAATCCTTTTATTTTTTCAGAAATGACTGCCGTACCTGAGGCCATTTTGTTCATAAGGCCATCAACAATATTTTTATCAATCCAGGCAGCAGGTCTGCCAATTAAATTGAAAATAATTTTCCGTGTTACAAACAAATAAATTTCATCGATATAAAATTTATGATATGCTGCTTGATAAAATCCATTCAATGAATTGGCAATACTATCTGACTTGCTATTTTCTGTTTTATAAAATGATAAAGCCAATAGAATACCTCCGATTGCAAGCGCCACAGGTAGTATTGAGAATACGATATCAATATGTGTCTCCAATGCTATACCATCGGATGTAACCCAGTCAGCAATTGGAACGAAACCTGCAAG
>CANLPK010000065.1 GCA_947492885.1 Bacteroidota bacterium | reverse complement strand
ATTTTCGTTTAAGTCTTTAATATTTGTACGGGCTGTTTCCACAATCTCTTCTGGTGAACGATTGGGAACAACTGCATTCACTGCCACAACCGAACGACGAAGTCTTGGAAGTATATCTTCCTTCATAATCTTGTAAGAAGCAGCATGCTCGTTCTTGATTTTTAATTCTTTTTGCTCATCTTTTAAATTACTGCTGATTATTGCCAAGACGGCATCTTTATCAGGAAGTGTACTTGTCATCACACCTCGTTTCCATCCTTCCCAATCTTCGAAAGTCGAAGTGCGCAAGTAGAATTCATCATCATAAATTTCATCTACTCCTGCCGCTTTAAATTGTTCCTTGATTTGCTTGTATGTGGCATTGGTACGTTCATCGGCCAAATTCAAATTCCGCCCATAAGATCCTTCTGGAGATGCATAGGAGTGAATTAATATTCCATTCAAAGTGTATTTCGGATTAGAAGCAAATTTAGTGAGCTCCTGTAGTTCTGGATTGTTTTTATCATAACCATCACGGTAATTCCAAGAGTCAACAACATAATAAACAATGGCCGACTTATTCACTTGGCGAGGGCCAATATCATTGATCCCAAAATAATTGATATTCTTTGGCTTTGATGGATCGTATTTGGCTTCTGTATTGATTGCTTTGGTTGACTTTGTTCCAGTATTGGTTGTTCCAGACATGAATTTTGATCCTACCCTGTACTTATTTCCTAATGTTGAATAGCCATTTTGAGAAGTCCCAGTTGGCTTGGTAATATTGGCAGTTTGTTTTGCCGCAACCGAAGGGTCTAGCGTAGTATCTAGGTTGTTATTGTTGTTTTCGTAGTATCCATTTGCATTGTCGGTTGACTTCTGCGGAACAACCTTATCGCCGCTCATAATTCCCGAAACTGCAGTGGAAATTGTTGGCTTGCCACTCTCATCAACACGTCCGGGAACATCGTTGGCCGACTTAATTACGTTCTTTTCTGATGAAAATTTGTCGGATGCGAAATAGGTATTCGGATCAATGGTAGCAGGATCAAACTTTTCATTACTGATGATAATATCGTCTTTGTCTCGCTGAGTAAGTGTTGTAGTAATGGAGCCTTTGGCAAGTTGCTTGTTTATTGCCATCTCTAAACAACGATCTTGAACTGGGTCAAGATATTTAATGCGAATCGTTGAATTTAGCTTCAAATTAGCCGTCTTCATTTCAGGCGAATATGGAACTTTGGTTATGTAAGCAAAGGTTCCTCCTTCTTTGAAATTAATCACCTGATTGTGGCCCTTTGCGCTTTCTCCTTGCAAAGTTAGAATCTTTAAAGGCAATTCGCTACTGCCATATTTGATATAGGGTTCGATTTTGGCGATCCCTTTCTTGGGGAATGAGTTAGGTGGTACGGTTCCTTGAAAGGCAATAATGATACTGTCTCCAATTACTTCCATTACCTCCTGATCCATGCGAAACTCCGCGGTTTCAAGTTGCTTCTGCTGCTTCTGCAAAGCGCATGAAACAGAAAAAAGTACCATTGAAAGGAAGAGTAAAATAGTTAATGAACGGGACGTAAAATATTTCATATTTTTGAAATTACTTTGAATACATTTGAACTCACAATTTATATTAGCTAAACGCGAGTTTTCCTGAGTAGCAAATATAAAACAAATTTCATTATCAGGTGCATTATATTGTCAAAATTAAGGGGAAAGTGAATATCCCTGATTACGTTCAACTTCGTGATGAAAATTTCACCCTTTTGGCCTACTTCCGAGTCGATCGGCCGGAGAAGGCGCTTCTTAAAGCGGGGTTTGCTGAACAAACCTCGTTAATAAAAAAAATATTGAATGAAATTCCTTTTGGTAAATTGCACCCTCTCGAACTCAAATAAGCAATGAATAGCGAACTCGTAATCAGCCTAAAAGATGTTGATATTTATCAGGGAAACAACCTGATTTTAGATGATGTGAATCTTGAAATTCATAAAGGTGATTTTATTTATATCATCGGAAAAACCGGAAGCGGAAAATCCAGCCTTTTAAAAGTACTCTATGCTGATGTAACACTTGAGAAAGGGGAAGCAAGTATTGCAGGATACGACTTGCGTAAATTGAAAACAAGTCAGATTCCATTTCTGCGCAGAAAACTCGGAATTGTATTTCAGGACTTTCAATTACTCACCGATCGTAGTGTCTATGATAATCTCGAATTTGTACTTCAAGCTACTGGCTGGAAAGATAAAACCTTAATCAAAAATCGAATTGAAGAGGTGATGGAAAAGGTGCGCTTGAGTACAAAAAACTATAAGTTTCCTCACGAATTATCAGGTGGCGAACAACAACGTATTGTAATCGCTCGCGCCTTGCTCAATAACCCAGATATCATCCTTGCCGATGAGCCAACAGGTAATCTCGATCCAGAAGTAAGCGACGAAATCATGAAGCTTCTAATTGAAATCAGCCAAGGTGGTACAGCCATTCTCATGGCAACACATGATTACCGCCTAATCAATAAATTTTTCGGAAAGGTATATCGTTGCGATAATCATCGTATCCTTGAAATTCCAATTTAATTTAATTATTTATGAAGATACAATTTTTTGGGGCAGCACAAACAGTTACTGGATCAAAACACCTATTAACGCTCGAAAGTGGCTTCACTGTTATGCTCGATTGCGGCTTGTTTCAAGGCATGGGTGCGGTTGGGCAACAAAGAAATAGGACTTTCGGATTCGATGCATCCAATATCCAAAGTGTTATCTTGTCTCATGCACATATCGATCATTCGGGATTACTCCCAAAACTATATGCTGAAGGTTTTCGAGGTAATATTTATTGCACTCCTGCTACTGCCGATTTATGCGGAATCATGCTTAGGGATAGTGCTTTTATTCAAGAAAGCGATTTGAAGTTTGTAAACAAACGTAGGGCTAAAAGAGGCGATCAGCCGCTCGAACCATTATATACCTTGGAAGATGCCGAAGGTGTATTGGAGCTCATGATTCAGGTGAATTACTTAAATGAATTTGCAATCAATAATGAAATAAGTTTCAACTTTACCGATCAAGGCCACCTTCTGGGAAGTGCTGCTGTGAACATAACCATCACCGAATCGAAGAAGCAATTCAAACTCACCTTTACCGGTGATATTGGTCGCCCGAATGACCAAATATTACGTGGCCCAGAAAAATTTCCTCAAGCCGATTATATCATTTGCGAGAGCACTTATGGCAATCGATTACATGAAAAACAAGCCGGGGCCGAAGAACGATTACTCGAAATTGTAAAGGATACTTGCGTTCGTAAAAAAGGAAAATTAATTATCCCAGCTTTTAGTGTCGATCGAACTCAAGAGTTGGTTTTTGCTCTTGATAAAATGGAGAGCGCAGGTGTCTTGCCCCGTATCAAAGTATTTGTTGATAGCCCACTAAGTGTGAATGCTACCAATATTATGCGCAAGCATCGCGAATGTTATAACGATCATATTTTAAATTATTTGAAAACGGATGAAGATCCATTCGGATTCGACAATCTGGAATATATAAGCAATGTTGTTCGAAGCAAAGAACTCAATGATTTGAAGGAACCATGTATCATTATTTCTTCAAGTGGAATGGCCGAAGCGGGAAGAATAAAACACCATATTGCTAATAACATTAAGAATAAAAACAATACGATTTTGATGGTCGGCTACTGCTCGCCAGGAAGTCTTGGAAGCGAATTAAAAGAAGGGAAAGGGGAAGTCAATATATTCGGTGAAATGTATCCGGTTATCGCCAATGTCGAATCCATTGATAGTTATAGCGCCCATGCTGATTATCAGGAAATGATTGATTATTTGGAATGTCAAAACTCAAAATTAGTTAAAAAAGTATTTTTAGTTCATGGTGAAATAGAAACTCAAACAGTATTCAAAAAACATCTTGAAGACGCAGGATTTCATAATATTGAAATTCCGGCATACATGCAATCTATTGAAATATAATAGGAATGAAAATGCTACTGTTTGTAAAAATAAATAAGTTGTTTGCGTGCAGTTTAATTGCAATCATCTTCACCATCAATGCAGCCAAAGCGCAACCATTGTATCCATATTGGGATCAATACAATATGCATTTCAATGTTTTTGACAATGGTCAAATTCGCAATATTGAAATTCAAAAGCCACAAAGTTTCAAAGCTGGAGCTAGTGTATGTGCCTACGTATCCAATGTAAACGATTTTAAAATTTACTTTAATGGCAAATCCACCATCGTTTCTCGTTTCGTGCCTAAAAGTTACGACTGCAGTAACTCAATGGTATCGTGGAATACAGGTGTGAGTTCTTTTGTGTTCTTTAATGGAAATGTTAAAAAATTATGCGATGGATGTTCGGGAATTACAATGAATGATAGTATGGTTCAATTCAATGACCGTTACGGATTTTTCAGTGTATTCTATAACAACCGAATCAGGAGCTTGGAAATTTCTCCAGAAACAGGATTTACTTTAGGGCGTAACTTAATTGCATTCGTGGATCGTAATAACTACCTAAAAGTATGGTACCACGATACAACTGTAATTCTTGAAAATTCACATGCTAATCTTAAATATTCTTGCGGATTAAACACTGTGGGATTCATCGATGTAACCAACCGACTCAGGGTTTTTTATAAGAATAAAATTTTTACTTTAGATAAACTGCCTCCCAAAAATTTTGTGGTTGGCGATGATATGGTGGCCTGGGTTGATCAAAATAATAATTTAAGAATATTTCATAAAGGAAATGTTTTTTTACTTGAAAATTATGATCCAGGGAATTTCAATATTATTGAAGGAGTGATGTTTTACAAAAGTAATATCAATGAATTGAAAGTCTTTGAAAACGGCAAAGGCAGGGCCATCGAGTCCTATTTCCCCACAAGCTTTTCTGCTAAAAACAGCCTGCTTGTATACTCCGATTTTAGAAACCGATTAAAGGCGTACGTTGAAGGTGAGGTTTATAATGTAAGTGAAGATATTGTAACTTCATACACGGTTTACCCAGGGCTAGTGGCATTTTATAGCAATGCTAAGAGTCTTACCTTTTGGACTAAGGAAGAGCATATTGAAGTGCAACTCAATTAAAATTCCAACTCCTTAAATATCAGAGAGGCTTAATATCTAGAAAGTAAAACTTTTCTTTGAGTTCTAATAATTTGCTTTCTTTCGAACGAGAAATTAAAAAGGCAATTTGCAATTCGGAAGTGTAATTTGTGCTTTGGATTTTCGCATCAAGCAGTTTTAAAAATCGATGTGCGTCTCCCTCTTTTGGAAATTCACAACTTAATTGATATTGATCTTCAATTTGTAACTCAATCACATGAGCCAATTTTAAAGCCTCTGCAGCCGATTGATTGTATGCAGTAATTAAACCAGGTACTCCCAACATAGTGCCTCCAAAATATCGAACAACAATGACGCCTATATTGGTTAAGTCGGCCGATAATATCGCTCTTAAAATAGGCTTCCCTGCGGTGTTTGAAGGCTCTCCATCATCACTGCTCTTTTGAAAACTTTTATCTGGATTTAACACCAATGCATAACAATGATGCGTGGCGTCAGGGTAACGTGCCTTTAATAAAATTAGCTGTTTCTTAAAATCATCTTCCTGATTTATATGAAATGCAAATGCGAAAAACTTGCTTCCTTTCTCTTTAAACAGGAATTCAGTTGCATCTTGAATCGTTTTATAACTTGTACTAAAAAGCATAATTCTGAAATGCTAAAACGATAATGCTCAAAATGGAAATAATTACCCCAATATAATTAACCATACGAAGGCGCTCTTTAAAGAGTACCATGGCGAAAAAAGTAGAAAGTAAAAGCACACCTACATTTATCAAAGGAAATACTACTGTACTTTGTAGGGAAGGGGTATGCAATGCATCAACCACAAAGATGAACGAGAAGTAATTTAATACCCCTAAAATTATACCGGCAATTATACTGCGCCCATGCACTTCAGGCCTTTTTTTATAACTTGTAAAAAGAAAATATATCATGCCAAACAACCCTGCACTTGCATAACACACCATCATTACATATTGCGGTGGAACAATATTATAAAAGTTAATTTCAATAAACTTAAATGAAGTGTCAACCATGCCACTTCCAACAAATACAACTGCGATAAGCGCAATGGCAGCAATGGAATTATTGCCTTTTTCTTCCGTTTTTGGTCTCGTCACGGTAAGCACAACTCCAATCATAGCCATTATAATTGCAGCTAATTTCAATGCTGTCATATCTTCTCCAAGAAATAGCACTGCATAAGTGAGTGGAATTACCAACGACATTTTAGAAGTAATAGCGCTCGTAATTACCGATATTGATTGTGCCACTTTGCTTGTGGCCATAAATACCACAATGAAAAGCAGCCCTAAACAAAAAGCGAAGAAAAACCAAGGTGCATGAATATTAATTTCGAAGTTCTTATCAGAAAGCAGATAGCTTGTAAGTGAAGCAATAACATAATTCACTAGAATTGCATGAAAAGTATTTACTTTAAGTGGAATAAAATACTTGAAGCAAACAACCAATAAGGTAGAAAATAAAATAGCTGCAAAAATCAATAACATGTAGATTGGTTGTTTTTGTAATATTGTAAAATATCGGTATGAATTTTTTCGGTTTTAATCAATTCGCTAGTATTCGATAGGGTAGGTGCTTTGATGCCATCAGTCCATTCAAATGCCGCTGTGTAAATTCTGGCCTCATCCCATAAGCCCTTGTCAATAAAAGATTGTAGTGTTTTTGCTCCTCCTTCTACCAAAACACTTTGAATGTTTCTTTGAAGTAATTCTTGAAGCAAAAATGGCAAAAAGTTTATTTCCTGTTCTGAATAATTGATGAATTCAACATTCTCAATTTTAGGTGTTTTATTTGCTTTTGAGAATATTATGGTACGCTGTTTTGAATTGAAAATATGATGCGTTAGAGGTGTTTTCAAATCATTATCAATAACGATTCTTATGGGTGGTTTTCCTGCATAATAGCGAGCATCTAGGTGAGGGTTGTCGAGAAGGGCTGTTCGGGCACCAACTAAGATTGATGATTCTTCTGTTCTCCAACGATGGGTTAATCGTTGAGAATATTCATTGCTTATTAAACGTGATTCATTCGTTGAATTCTCCGTTCTGCCAATGAATCCATTGCTGGTTTGAGCATGTTTTAGGATTATAAATGGACGCTTTTTTATAACATTTGTAAAGAAACGTTTGTTTAAATTATTGCATTGTTCAACACAATGATTTAATGAAGTTTCAATTCCTGCATTTTGCAATTTCCTAATACCATTTCCTGAAACTTTTTCAAATGGGTCAAGAGTTCCAACTACCACTCGTTTAATTCTTTTTGAAATAATCAAGTCGGCACAAGGAGGCGTTTTACCATGATGTGAGCAGGGCTCAAGGTTTACATAGAGTGTACAATCGTGGAGGATATCATCCGAAATGTTTTTCAATGCATTGACCTCTGCATGCGATTCTCCATATTGCCAATGATAACCTTCACCAACAATTTTGTTTTGGTAAACAACAACAGCCCCTACCATTGGGTTAGGAGATACATAACCTTGGCCAATTTGTGCCAATTGTATGCAGCGTTTCATGTAAATGTCATCGCTAGTTGTCGTCATTTTAGCTTGCCGAATTGTCAGATATTTTAGTTTGCTGATTGAATCACAATTAACAATAATTTAGATTTAATACCCATGTTCAATTTGTTTGTTGCAAAGATATTACCTTCGCGAAAGTAAGGAAATGACATTAAAGGAAACCGAAGAATATATACTCAATCGAATATTGTTGAATTACAATTATGATGAAGCAAGGTCAATTGCAAAGATGCTCTTGAAATTTCATTTAAAATTCGATGATATCAGCTATTCGATAAGCTATCAAAAGCAATTGCCAAGCAACATCATGGGAGTCGTTAATGAGTCGATTAATCGACTGCAATGGAACGAACCCATACAGTATGTTTTAGGGGAGGCTCATTTTATGGGTTACGACTTTATTGTAGCGCCTGAAGTGTTAATTCCAAGAAGAGAAACAGAGGAATTAGTAGATTTAATTGTTAAGCATCATAACACGAATAATCTTGTTACGGTATTGGATATTGGAACAGGGAGTGGATGTATTGCAATTTCTATAAATAAACTCCTAAGAAATTCTAAAGTATATGCAATGGATATCTCTGAAGGTGCTTTGGACATTGCCTTTCGCAATACTATTAAGTTAAAGTCAACGGTTGAGTTTCTGCATGCAGATGTATTATCACTTGAGGCAATTGAGATAGATAAATTTGATATTATCGTGAGTAACCCGCCTTATGTTACAATGAATGAAAGCAATCTAATGCATGCCAATGTGGTAAACCATGAACCTCATTTGGCCTTGTTCGTGCCAGATAATGATGCATTAAAATTCTATCGTAAAATAACTTCTCTTGCCTCAAAAAGTTTGAAGATTAACGGGAAATTATACTTTGAAATTAATGAGAATTTTGCAGAGGCAGTAATGAAAGATATGTTGCAAAATAACTTTTCAGAGATTGAAGTTATTAAGGATATGCAAGGGAAAGATAGAATTGTTTACGGTACTTTACAATCGTAATAAGGACTATTCTTCTCTAATATTTTGTATTTTAATTGAAGTTTGTGATGGGTAAATGGATGCAATAAATCCAATAAATAACGCTACGAAAAGCGTTAAAACGATATCAAAAACCTGCAATGCAACAGGGTACGAATCTACTACAAATGTAGCTCCATTGCCTCCTAGTTTTATGAATCCATATTCTTTTTGAAGCCAGCAGGCGCCTATTCCAAATCCTATTCCAATAAGGCTTCCAAGGCATGCAATAAGAAGTCCTTCTCCAATTATAATATTTCTAATTTTCGATAATGGCATTCCTAAAGCATGCAAGATGCTAAAATCTTTTTTCTTCTCAATAACGATCATGAGTAATGAGCCTATTAGGTTAAATGAAACGATTAAGAGCACAAAAGCTAAAATTAAAAAAGCTACCCATTTCTCTATATTCATCAATTTGTAAAGCGAAGCATGTTGTGCTGCTCTGCTCTCCACCTTATACTGACTGTTTTGTAATTTATTGATTTTTGAAATCAATTCTTCAGCATTCACGCCTTTATCAGTAATTATTTCAATAGCGCTTACCTCGTCGGTATAATCGAGTAATTCACGTGCAAATTGTAATGGCACCAGTACATACTTTTCATCGATCTCTTGTTGAATTCCAAAAACTCCAGTTGGGTAAATTAGTTTATCACTAAAGCTATTTTCTGGATTCAACGGGTCAAATTGCTCTCGTTTAGGAACATAAATTCGCACTGCCGAAAGTTCATCATTGATGTTTAAATCGAGCTTTGATGCTAGTCCAGTACCCATGCTGCAAAAGGCCGACGTGTCATTCAAAATCATGACCCCATCCCGAAGTAAGGTGTCTAAATGTGTAGCCTCAATATAACCGTCACTTACTGCTTTAATGGTTGCAATGGTTTGCTTATCTTGATATTTCAATAACACATTCTCTTCCAGTACTTCATTATAAAAAGCTATACCATCTATCTTTTTTATTGAAGCAAAAACACTGTCAGTACTATGAATTATTTTGCCTTGTATTGGCGTTATTTTTATATCGGCATCAAAGGTGCCATACAATGCAATCACTAAGCCTACAAAGCCATTAAGGGCAGATAAAATAATAATCATTGCAGCAGTGCATACAGCAAAACCAGCAGATGTAATTAATGTAATAATATTAATTGCATTCCGAGATTTCTTGGAAAACAGGTATCGTTTAGAAAACAGAAATGAATTCATGAACTGCAAAGTAATTACTTAATTCTGATTATCCTCTAAATTCATTAAAGGGCTTTTTTCTCTTTTGCGAGTTCTCTTCAAGAAGCTACACCACTCACAATTGTCTTCATTACAGCCGATCTCAAATTCATGTTTATGGATTTTTTCCCAAGATGTTTTTATCTGATTTTTTACGATTTCTTGGTCTTCATTTGTTACAAATATTTTTTCTCGAATATTCTCTTTTGTTTTTTTATCATGCTCAATAAATACAAATTCCGCCGATTGAAATCTCATTTTTTCGAGTTTGTAATTGTCAATAAGCAATGAGTAAAATACTCCTTGACGCCAGTAATCTCCACCATTTTTTGATTCATAAGTTTCCTTTCCTGAATCCTTTTCATGAGGCCGCGCAAACTTCTCTTTATGATAGGCGCCTGTTTTGTAATCTACAATATTAACATCGGTATCATAGTATTCTATTTTGTCAAGATTGCCATTTAACGGAATGCCTTCAACAGGTATATTGGTAAATCTTTTTTCTAATTTTACATTTTTGTAACTCTGCTCAATATAGTTGGGATAGATATTGTTTAATAAAACTTTTCCGAATTCACTTCTCCTCTTGAATTGCTCATCAGTAAAGCTTTCTCGATGCCGTATTAAGTAATTATCAAGTTGTATATATGCGTTTTCTAATGTCAATATTTCGCCAGGATTGCTTAACGATGGGAAATAAATTCTTTGTAACACATCATGCATTGCCGACCCAAATTCCATGCTTTCATTTTTAGCCATTGGAACATGTAAAATATTATTGAAATAAAATTTTACTGGGCATTTTAAGTAATTATTTAGATGGGTTACACTCATCTGGTACCCCTGTAATAAATAGTCAATATAGGAGTGGTCGAACAAAGTAATTTGTGGCACTTCTTCATCAGCCAATATAACAGATTGGAAATGGATTACATCTTCTTCTGATACTTTTTCTTTAATTGCTTGCAATCCAGTTGATGCTTCTATTTCAGCAATGAAAATACTTTTCTCCTGATCTTTTCCATCCATGCCATTCGAAACATAACTTATGTTTAAATTAGTTTTCGCCCTTGTCATTGCTACATAGAACAATCTTCTCTCATCGTTTATTGGATCGAATTCTTCAACATCACTAAACAAATTTTGAGGAATGGCGAACCCACTTTTTCTTGATGCTTTACCCCATATTTTTTGATTGGCATTGATAATAAAAACATATTTAAATTCTTCTCCTTTGCTTCCGTGTGCAGTTGTGAGATTTACGCCATTCGAATGATTTGTAATTCTATTTAATGGTAAGCTAACTTCTACTTCATCCATTAATTCTAATCTTGCTATGAACTCATGAACATCCAAACTTGTAGTTTTTTCACATTCATCCTTTAAAAATTGAAAGAATGAATTTAGCATTTCCATATACCAATGTTTCTCCTGTTGAAGCATGATATAGCTCAATATCCCACTTCTAATGATGATTTTCTCAACAAGCTGTTGTAGGGTTAAATTGAACACGTTAGTAATCCAAAATTCTATATCTTGGCTTAAGGTATGAATTGCTTTTTTCGAGATACTATCAGTACTTATTTTACTAATAAATTCTCTCCAAAATATATTCTTTTCTGTTCTTTTTTGTTCTCTAATTTCAATTGAAATTCGAGCGATATCGAGTGAATTAATTTCGAAGAAATCATAATGCATAATTTCGAATAATAAATGCTCAGCACTATGAGGTCGTTTCGATTCTAAACTTATGTACTTAAGAATGGTTATAATTTTCTTGATAAAAACATCTTGAAGAATATTAAAATTACGCTTCACATTGTATGGGATATTCTCTGCATCAAAATACCTTATTATGCTTTCAGCTTCTTTGTGACCTCTGTATATAATTGCAATATCACTTAGGTTTATTTTATTTTCTTGCAATGCCTTTATTTGTTTTGCAATTGCAATTGTTTGTTGCGATTCGTTTATATATTCAGTTACCTGAAAAACTGTTTCTTGATTACTTTCTGCTTTCGCGATAAGGTGTTTATTTAAGTTCTTGATATAGTTACTTAACCTATCGTTATTATGGTCAATCAGCATTCTTGAAACATCAAGAATGGGTTGTGTACTCCGGTAATTTTCGGTTAGTACAACTTGATTTAAAAATTTAGAGAATCGTTTTTGAAACTCCAACATTGTTTTACTGCTTGCCCCTTGAAAGCGAAAAATGGCTTGATCATCATCACCTACAACAAAAATATTTGGATTGTCGTCTTCGCCTGCAAGCAGCCATAACAAATCGTTTTGAGCCCCATTGGTATCTTGATATTCATCAACTAAAATGTACTGATAAAGCTCTTGATAATTGGCCAACAAATCGGAATTCTCCTTAAACTCTTTTAGCACCCATAAGATCATATCGTTATAAGTATAACGATTTTCTTCTTCTAATATCTTGCGATAGTTGTCATATTCTTTCGCTGCAGGAATTGTTTTTTCTAGTTTTTCAATATCTTCTTCAACACTTTTTTTCAATCCTTTGGCACCTCTTTTTGAATAATTTTTTTCATCGGCTTTTATAATTTCAATTTCTTTTGCAATACCTAGTTCAATATCTTCATGGGTCCAGTTTTCTTTCTCCATGGTTTCAAATAAATTCTGCAAATTTTTGACCTCATAGTACACTTCACCACGATACCTTTTCAATGGATGGTTCAGCGGAAATTTATCGATAAGCTTACGCATTAAAATTACTTTTTCAAGATCGCTTATCGATTGCAGATTTGAATTTCCAAATAAACTTTGATTGCCTTGAATAACGCTATTGCAAAATGAATGGAAGGTGCTAATTGTAATTCGATAAGCTTCTGGGCCAATCATTTTTACCAAGCGTTGACGCATATTTACAGCGCCATTGTCGGTATAGGTTAAACATAAAATGTTATCAGCGTTGGCTTGTGCATCTTCCGATCGAAGTATATTCCCGATTCGAGATGCAAGAATTTGAGTTTTGCCAGTACCTGGTCCGGCAATTACCATCACAGGCCCATAAATAGCGTCAACTGCTTTTTTTTGCAGATTATTTAAACGAGCATATTCGTTTTCAAATTGTTCATGGTAATTTATCATGCAACAAATTAAGCGAAAAAGCAGTGAATCTGCCTTGTTACTTTTGAGCTAAAAAAATGTGTTGATTTATTTTTGTGAAGCTTTGTATTTTCGCCAGAAGGCAAATGAAACAGCTCCTACCGAAAGCACTGGCACTGCAAGAAGATAGAGAATACCAATATTCAAACCGGCACCAATACTACTTCCGTTTTTTGATCCAGTTTCAACAACAGTTTTACACATAGCACATTGTGCTTCTGCATCCAATATTATTATTGAAAGTAATAGAACTATAAAAATGCGTAATAGGAAAGTGTATTTCATTTGCTGCAAAATTAAGCTTTTTATTATTGCGACAAAAAAATCCTTGGTCATTTTTTAGTAGAGCTCATCAAGGGCATTTTGCAGTTCGTTGCGTGTATGCTGATCCTTTTGGCTTGCAGCGAGTTCAATTCCTAGGTTATAAATTCTGATAGCCTCTTCATTATTAGGTTTCCTTTCTAGTAGTTTTCCTAATTGGTAATACATGGGCAAGTAGTCAGTATGATTGGCCAATATCCATTGAAAGTACTGTTCAGCTTGAGAATCATCTCCCGAACTTACATATTCCAGGGCGGCACCATAGCGTAAAAATGGGTCATTAGGCATTTGTTCAAGCATGGCAAGTATCTTGGTCAATCGTTCGGTGCTCATAGGATGGTTGATAAGTATATTAATTCTGTTATTCGAAGGAGTTTCAAGGCAATATAATTTTGTTATTTTTGCGCCGTTTTGAAAAACACAAAAGAAAGTTAAAGCTTCTTTTAAAATTATTGCAAATATGAAGATTTTAGTTTGTTTAAGCGTAGTACCTGATACTACCACCAAAATTGCTTTCACTGAAAACGATACCAAATTTAATTCAACGGGAGTTACATGGATTATGAATCCGTATGATGAGATGGCTTTAACCAGAGCACTCGAACTTACCGAACAACATACCGGAACTGTTACAACTGTAACTGTTGGATTGGCCGATACCGATGCTGTGATACGCAAAGCGTTGGCTGTTGGAGCGAATGATGCAGTGCGTATTAACGCAGCACCGATGGATGCAATGCAAGTTGCTAAAGAAATTGCCAACTATGCGGCAAGCGAAGTGTTTGATTTAATTTTCACTGGACGTGAGAGTATTGATTACAATGGTGGTTTGGTTGCTGGTTTACTTGGAGAGTTAATGCAATTGCCAAGTATTAATGTTGTAACAAAAATTGAATTGGATGGTAATAATGCAAAACTTGAAAGAGATATTGATGGTGGAAGAGAAGTAGTTAATTGTACAACACCACTCGTTTTAAGCGCTCAAAAAGAATTCGCCGAACCACGTATTCCAAATATGCGCGGCATTATGGCAGCACGTACCAAACCACTTAAAGTAGTGGAAGGGAGCGCACAAGGCAATACAAGCTTCACAAAATTTGAATTGCCTAAACCTAAACAAGGTGTAAAAATGATTACAGCAGAAGAAGCAGGAACATTAATAGATTTATTGCATAACGAAGCAAAAGTTATTTAATGAATTTTTTTCTAATATAATTTTCAATAGTTAAAAGAAGAGGTAATATGAATTTAGTTTATATCGAAATAGCAGATAGCAACATTAAAAAATCAGGGATGGAAGCCTTGAATTTTGCTACAAAATTAGGCGGTGATGTAATTGCAATTAGTATTGGGGAAGTATCATCAACAATATTGGAAGAAGCAGGCAAATATGGCGCTAAGAGTGTGATTCATGTCGCACAAGGCGAATTTGAAAACAATACTTACGCATCAATTATTGCTGCCGCTGCCATTGAACTCAACGCAAATAATATTATTATTAGCAATAGCTATACAGGCAAGTCAATTGCACCTCGTATTGCCATAAAATTAAATGCTTCCATTGTTAGTGGTGTTACCGATCTCCCCGTAAATAATGAATTTAAAAAAGGAGTAT
>CANLPK010000064.1 GCA_947492885.1 Bacteroidota bacterium | reverse complement strand
TGTGCTCTTGGCTGAAGTGCAGATGAAGGCAAGTATGAATAAATTGCAGGTCGAAGGGTAATTCGGTCGTTGGTCGGAGACGCAACGACGGACGCGGGGTTATAAGTCGAAGATGTGCTCTTGGCTGAAGTGCAGATGAAGGCAAGTATGAATAAATTGCAGGTCGAAAGGTAATGCGGTCGTTGGTCGGAGACGCAACGACGGACGCGGGGTTGATAGTTCGGAGTGGCGATAGTGGCTGAGGTAATGAATACTTCAATCATGTAGGTCAATGAAAAATACCTGCTAAATCCATTAGCAACAATTTTCCAAAACAGCTTATTTCAGGGCATTGGGATGGTATTTTTACCAAAATTTAATTCATGGATACACTTACATCTCCAGCCATCTACCTTAAAGGACGCGGCGCACAGCTCAATACTGTGAACCCATTTCTTAAAAATGAATATGTGCAACAACACTGGGAAGGCATCGATTCGCCCGATTTAATTAATGCCGAACGCAAAACGCAAGTGTACCATGAACAGGCAAAGAATATCGTAAACAAAGTGGAGAGTCCCGACCTGCGAATGGAGTACAGCATGAACCCATACCAGGGCTGTGAACATGGATGTGTGTACTGCTATGCCCGAAACACCCATCAGTATTGGGGATTTAGCGCTGGTCTCGATTTCGAACGCAATATCGTCATCAAAGAAAATGCTCCAGTGCTACTCGAAAAAACGTTGCGTCGCAAAACCTGGGTGCCAACACCAATCATGCTCTCTGGTAATACCGATTGCTATCAACCCATAGAACGCAAATACAAACTCACCCGTGGTTTGCTCGAAGTTCTCTTGCGCTTCCAGCATCCAGTAAATATCATCACCAAAAATCAACTCATCCTGCGCGACCTCGATTTATTAAAAGCCCTGGCCGAAAATAATTTGGTTCATGTGATGGTTTCAATCACCACCGTGAATGAAGCACTTCGCCAAAAGATGGAGCCTCGCACCGCTTCTGCTACCCAGCGATTGAAGGTGATTGAAATGCTGGCTGCAAATAATATTCCGGTTGGAGTAATGAATGCACCCATCATCCCAGCCCTCAATAGTATGGAAATTCCAGAAGTGATACGTCTGGCTGCCAATGCCGGAGCTACTACCTCAGGCTATAATATCGTACGTCTCAATGGCCCCATTGGTGAAGTATTTACCGACTGGCTGGAGAAAACATTCCCCGATCGGGCTTCTAAAGTACTTGCTCAAATCAAAGAATGCCATGGCGGTAACCTACACGATTCGAACTATGGTCGACGCATGCGCGGTGAAGGAAATATCGCCGATAGCATCAAGCAATTGTATAAAATGTCGGTACAGAAATACCTACCCAATGCATCCATGCCCGCACTAAATACCAATGCTTTTAAAGTGCCCCCGCAAATACATCAACAACTTCGATTATTTTAAATAGCCACGTTACCACTGCTTTTTCGGGGTATAAATCGAATCTTGTACTTCCCCTAAAAATTGTATTTTTGCTCGGAAAATTCAAATATTACCCATGAGCAGTGAAGCCGCTACGAACCTAACTTTCGATGATTTTAAGAAAATTGTACTCAACGATTATCGTATTGCCTATGAGAGCCGTCAGGCTTCGTTGCTAGGACGTAAGGAAGTGCTTACTGGGAAAGCCAAATTTGGGATTTTTGGGGATGGAAAAGAGATAGCCCAAATTGCTCAAGCGAAGGTGTTTAAGAATGGTGACCTGCGTGCTGGATACTACCGCGATCAAACATTTATGTTTGCTACAGGACTCAGTGATACGCAAAAATTCTTTGCTCAGCTATACGCTCATACCGATATTGAAGCAGAACCAGCCAGTGCTGGACGCTCCATGAATGGTCATTTTGGAACCCGCTTTTTAAATGCTGATGGGTCTTTCAAAAATTTGGTAGAAGAAAAACATTCATCAAGTGATATTTCTCCAACAGCCGGACAAATGAGCCGGGCGCTTGGAATGGCCTACGCGTCGAAACTTTATAGAAACAATACATCGTTACACAATCACTCTCAATTCACACAAAAAGGGAATGAAGTGGTTTTTGTAAATATTGGAAATGCAAGTACGAGTGAAGGGCATTTCTTCGAAACCATCAACGCCGCTGGGGTATTACAAGTGCCATTGGTGGTATGTGTTTGGGACGATGACTATGGAATTTCTGTACCAGCTAAATACCAAACAACCAAAGAAAACATCAGCGAAATTCTAAAAGGATTTCAACGTGATGAGAAGGGTCATGGCTTCGACATACAGGTAGTGAACGGATGGGATTATGCCGATTTATGCAGCGTATTCGCCAAAGCTACCGAAACGGCCCGCACCGAACATGTTCCTCAACTGATTCATGTTCGTGAACTCACCCAGCCTCAAGGTCATAGTACTTCGGGTTCGCACGAGCGATATAAAAGCAAAGAACGCCTGGCCTGGGAACAAGAGAACGATTGCTTGAAACGTATGCGCGAATGGATGCTGGAAAGTGATATGGCCAGTGAATCACAAATTACCGATTTGGAAACTAAAGCAAAGGAAGAGGTACTCGCTGCAAAGAAGCGCTCCTTCGATGCATTTCTTACTCCTATAAAAAATGAAGTGAACGAATTCTGTGCGCTTTTGGAATCATTGGATGCCCGTTCGTTCGAAGAAATTATCACTGAATTACGTCGCATCAGTGAACCCATTAGGAAAGATATTGGTATCGCTATAAACAAGGCACAGCGAATCATTCCGAATAATTACCTCCTTAAAAACTTTAAGCAAAATTTCTATACTCAAAATGCAGAACGATATAGCTCCTTTTTAAATAGCCAGAGTGATGAAGCCGTTTTGAAAATTGCAGAGGTGAAGCCAATTTATGATGAAGATTCAAAACTTACGGATGGTTATTTGCTGATGCAAGCTTGTTTCGATTATCATCTAACAAATAATCCTTTGGTATTTGCTTTGGGTGAAGATGTTGGAAAAATTGGAGACGTAAACCAAGGATTCTCAGGCTTACAAGAAAAACATGGAGAGATTCGTGTTACTGATACAGGCATTCGCGAAAACACCATTGTTGGTCAGGGATACGGCGCTGCTTTACGAGGCTTGCGTCCAATCATCGAAATTCAATATCTCGATTACTTATTATATGCCATTCAATTGATGAGTGATGATATTGCTACTTTGCAATGGCGTACCCGTGGCGGACAAAAAGCGCCAGTGATTATTCGTACCCGCGGTCATCGCCTCGAGGGCGTTTGGCATAGTGGCTCTCCCATGGGAATGATTATTAATTCGGTGCGAGGTATCAATGTATGTGTGCCTCGTAATATGGCGCAGGCCGCCGGAATGTACACTTTGCTCTTGCAAGCCGATGAGCCTGCATTGGTTATTGAGTGCTTGAATGGCTATCGCTTGAAAGAAAAATTGCCAACAAATATGGGGCAATACAATGTGCCTTTGGGAATTCCTGAAGTACTTCATTCAGGAACAGATGTTACCATTGTAAGTTATGGCAGTACATTACGTGTTATTGAAGATGCCATGAATATGTTGCAAGAAGAGGGTGTATCGTGCGAGCTGATTGATGTTCAAACCTTATTACCATTCGATATCAACCATAAAATTGTAGAGAGCATTAAGAAAACAAATAAAGTAATTTTTGTTGATGAAGATGTTCCCGGTGGTGCTACAGCATATATGATGCAGCAAGTACTCGAGAAACAAGAAGCCTGGAAATATTTAGATTCAGCACCTTTGACCATTTCCGCTAAAGCACACCGACCTGCGTATGGCACGGATGGCGACTATTTCAGCAAACCCAATGCAGAGGAAATTTATGATGTGGTGATGGGGATGATGAATGAGTACGGACGATAAAATTATAAAAAGGAACACCAAAATAATAAATAACATCCTCAACGAAGGATTTTTAATAAAGAAATTAAATACATTCTCCCATGCAAACACTAAATCGATTTTTAATTGAAAGCAGCATACAGATGCCGCTCTACAATATTATTCAATACATTATTAAACCTTCGAAGGATTTGAGTCGCAAGATAAATATTGCCGGACTAGAAGATATTTTAGGAGAAGCGGAGGTAACCAATGTTCAAGGGGAGGAACAGAAAAAATTGGATGTATATGCCAATGATGAGTTCATTAAATCGTTGAGTGAATGCACTCATTGTGCTGCGATGATCAGTGAAGAAACGGAAGTTATTATTCATACTCCGTTCCCTGATGCAGAGTATATTGTAGCCTTCGACCCCGTAGATGGAAGTAGTAATATTGATGTGAATGTTTCTATTGGTACCATCTTCTCGGTGTATAAGCGCATTAGCACCAGCGGTCCCATCACCGAAGAAGATTGCTTACAAGCCGGAAAAAATCAATTGGCTGCAGGCTATATCATTTATGGTTCATCAACAATTTTGGTGATGACAACGGGTAATGGCGTTCACTCATTTACATTAGAACCACATATCGATAAATTTTATTTGTCGGATACTCATGTTAGAACTCCACAAGATGGAAAGATTTACTCATTGAATGAAGGTAACTATATTAAGTTTCCGGAAGGCGTGAAGAAGTATTTGAAATATTGCCAGGAAAATGATAAAGCCACCAATCGTCCATACAGCAGCCGTTATATAGGTAGCATGGTGGCCGATTTTCACCGAAATTTAAAGAAAGGGGGGGTCTTTATTTATCCGAGTACCGAGAAAGATCCGAATGGGAAATTGCGTGTCTTGTATGAGTGCAATCCCATGAGTTTCTTGATTGAGCAAGCGGGTGGAAAGGCTTCTAATGGCTTCGAACGAATGTTGGATGTGGTGCCTACTTCAATTCATCAGCGCACTCCTATTTTTGTAGGATCTACCAATATGGTCGACAAAGCCTGCGAATTCATGAAAGAGTATAGTACAAAGGCCCAGTAGGAATTTTGTTTTCTAATTAGTATTCTTAAATCAGAGTATTTTATATTTTAATTGAATATGAACATGGTCGTCATGTCTTACTGCATGGCACCCATGAAACTTTATTTTCTCGGAACTCAGATTCATTCGCATTTTTAGATGTGGTTCAATAAATATCATTCCTATTTCTGATTGTGCAGCAAATAGGTTCACTAATTCTTTGGTCTTGATACTATCGAAAATGGAATTTTGTTTATTGGTTTGTGGCATCAATTTCAACATTAAACTGTATTGCCAAAACCCTTTCTCATCGCAATATTCAGCGGTGTTCTTTTCATTAGGTCTAGGTTCTTCGCAAATGCCGTATCCAATTTTAGATGGGCATTCATTAGTTGCATTTCCCGTTTTTGCATCAATATAGCAAAAGGCTAAATCTAGTTTCTTTCCATCGCTATGACTTAGATGAGGAAGAAGTGGAAATTTATCGATGAATGGAAAATTGGCATCTAAGTAATTTGTAATTGTACCTGGATATTTCTCATTCATTAACTCCGCAACTTCAAAGGCTGTTTTTTTGAGCTCTGGTTTAACATAGTTTCGATTTAAAATGCAGGTGAGTATATTTAATGGTTGCAAATGATTGGTCTTGGTTATTGGAAGTGAAACACGACCAAATGGCTTTGCAATGAATGGAACAAGTAAAAATGTAGTCAAACAATATAGAATTAGAAAGTAGGTAAGCCTAAAACTGAAGCCTATATATAACTTTCGATTAGCTTTATCGAGAAGAGTATAGGTTAAGATAGAAATCAAATAAACAATGCCACCCACTTGTGTGAGTAATGTTAACAAGCAAAATATTAGGATATTTATAATTAATTTTATTATTCGCATGATTGGGTTTTAAACGAAATTTATGAAGATTTATTTTCAATTTTATAATTGCGGGTAATTCAATTTTAAAGTAATTGTAATAATACTTTATTCAATTCTTCCGACTTATTTAAGGTCATGAGATGTCCACCATCTTTTATTATCAAATCGGGTTTAACGAATCGTATTGGTAATATTCGATCACTATTTCCATGAATATGGAAGAGATTGATAGGTATTGTTGTGTTTGCCCAATTCGCAATTTTGTTTATAGCCCATTTCAGGAACTCAGGGTTGGTATCAATTAATATTTGTTTAAGGATTTCTTTATCGAAATTAGATTTTGCTCCAAACAACCAATTGGAGATGAAGTTAGAATTTTTTAAAAGCCTGCTAGGGATAAGTGTGTGTAATCCTAATCTGCCTGCGATACGATAATATTTAGGCAATTCATATTTTGATTTAGCTGAAGCAATTAAGATTATTTTTTCTGTTTCAATTTGTTTTGCTATTTCAATGGCAATCATGCCTCCAAACGAAAGCCCTATAATGACAGGTTTTTTAGAGGGTATTTGTTCCAAAAGTCTGGTTGCATAATCTTTCATCGTTTCCTCTTGCAATGGAACTATCCATTTTATAAATGTTATTTCATGCTCAGGAAATTCCAGGTTCTGAAATACCCTTTCATCGGCTCCAAGCCCGCTTATTATGTAAAGTTGTTTAGTCAAAGGCACTATTGAAATCGTTTTCTAATTTTATAAAGCCATTTGCAAAATAGTATTAATCCTCAATCGCTTCAATCCCTTGCTCTTTTAATCTCGCTATATTATCTTTCATCATCTTCAATTGTTCGGGGGCATGCGATATCCATTCGTGAAGCTCACCAATAACTTTAAAAGGGGAGGAGGAACGGTACGACTTGGTTGGATTTCCAGGAATTTTTTTGTCAGTTAAATTCGGGTCATCTTCGATGGGGCCAGTTGGCTCTACAATATAAATCCTTTCACGATCTTCTCCAAAGGCAAGCTCAGCGCCCCAAATAGCTGCTTCCAGCGTGGCAATGAGATAAATATATTTAGCCTTTTTTCTTTGCCCGTAATTCGAATTGAATCCGGGTTCAATTAGGTCGCCCATTTTCAAGTTGGCCCTGGTGCCATGGTAATAAACAGGCGTCGAACAGTCCTTGATGTCTTCCATCGATTATAGGTGTTTATTTTTTGTGCTTATTGTGATTTTATTTTTGGTAACCATTTTCACTTTCAATAATGAGTTCATTCAAGCGTTTTAAGTTGGTATTTTCTTGTTTAGCTCTCTTCATCCAATTAGAGGAAGGTTTCTAATTGGTAGATGCTTGTGCTTTAAAATAAGTCCATGCAGCCTTCTTAACCTTAAATATTTCTTGGGAATTGGGAGTCAAAAATATTAAAATAAAAATCTTAATTTTAATAATGCTGTTAGTGGCTAGGTTAAGCAAAAATACACGAATTGTTCACTTCAATAGTTAGTATACCGCAAGGGCTAAAACAGTTTCACGGTTTAATCCAATGAGGTACCTCATCGAGGTGATGCGAATGGTTATTTTGAAAGGAAGTAACTTTAAAGATATTCGATTCCATTTCTTAATCATTGCTATTTTTGCGGTGGTTCTAAATGCGTGGGCACTTTGGAACTATCGTAAAACAAGTTAAGTTAACCTCATGATCATCTACGGAATAAAAAATTGTGATACCATGCAAAAGGCATTCAAGTATCTCGACAAACATAAAATTAAATACACCTTCCATAATTATAAAACGGAAGGGATTGATAAGGAAACGATTAAAGCGTGGCTGGATATACTTCCATTAGAGCAAGTAATAAATACGAAGAGCGCCACCTTCAAAGCTTTGTCGGATGAGGATAAAGCAAAAATAACAACGAAAAGCAAGGCCATCAATTTAATGATTTCGAATACCTCCATGATTAAACGTCCCTTGCTTGTTATGGAGCCAAAAAAAATCCTGCTCGGATTCAGCGAGCAGGACTGGAATGACAAATTCTCAAGTTAAAATCAAAACCGTTAATTGCAACCTGCAATTAAATTCTAGGACAAATCAAGATATTAATTTTTAGAGAAGGTAAGATAATCGGTACCTCCATTACCACCACTTACATCTTCAAGTTTTATAAGTGTGGTTGTTTTTTCAATTATATGCCAATCAGAGTTGAGCTCATTGAGGCTGCTACCTGCAAAATTGATATATAGTTTTTGCTGACTATCATCCGATCCTGTATTCCAGGTTCCGCTGGTAGTTGCTCCGCTCTTTACTGCATCTAGCGTACCATTTGCGTTGAAAGTAAAGCTATAGGCACTGTAGTTCGATGTGTGATCGTTTCCCGATTCACTAAAGAGAATTACCTTCCAATCACCTTTTTGAATGATAGTAGAAGTACTTGAGTTGCTGGTTATTTTGGTGCATGACGCAAAAGTAAATGCTAGTACTACAAGTAGCGCGCTTAATTTTAGGATAGATTTCATGATGTATAAATTTAATTAATTTGATGATGCAAGTTTAGGTCAATAGCTTGAAACTCTAAAGTTAATCTTACTGAACGGGCAAAATTGATAGTTGAGTTGGTGAAATTGTCATTTAGTGTATTAATCAAATTAGGGAAAAAGTGAATTCATAAAAAAAGTGCAACATCTTAATATTACACTTTCTAGTTTATAAAGTTAAGGCTTAGTTATTCAGCATACCTCCATCAATCCATAACTGCACCTTTTTAATTTCACAGGCTTTCATTATCGGTTCGCCTTTAGGCATGGCAGATACGTTGGCTGCGTGGTTCATTGTAGAAAGCACTTTTGCGGAATTCGTCTTTATTTGGTCGTAAGTTTCTAGCAAAATTCCACCGCCAGCTGAAGCACCTGTATGGCATGATTTACATTTCGTATTCATGAGTGGTTGCACTTCTGCCGCAAAGTAACCCTTGCTATTGCATACACTTTCAGGATATAAATAGTTTTCAGCATCATAGTAGCATCCTTGTACTGCTAATATTATGATAGCAATTGCGATTTTAATTATTTTTCCGTCCATCATTGATCCATTTATTAATATTATCGATTTGGCAATTCATAAGTATTTTTGAAGGGGGCATGTTTTTTTGTGGTGCAGTTGTATTTCCCCAATTGATTGCTCGGCGCAAAACCGCAGTGTCAATTTTAATAATCTCCGTATAACTGGTAAGTAAAATACCTCCACTTGGATTAGTACCAGAATGACAGGCCTTACAAGATATATCTATCAACGGAACAATACCTGTTGCAAACCGATAACCTGCGGTATCACATTCGGCGCAATAATTATTCTTAGCGCCTTGTGTAATCCATTTTTGTAATAAGGCAATTTGAGCAGCGCTTAATTGAGGCCAATTAATTTCGGGCATCTCACCTTTTAAAATAGATTCCATCATTTTACCACTTGAAGGCTTAAACGCTCTTACTTCGCCAGTATTAATAATGTCGGTATAGTTACTTAGGTTAACTCCTTCTTTTTTTGTTATTCCATCATGACACCCTTTTGCATTTGTTGCCGACTTAGGCACAGAGCAATAGGAAGTAAGTAATGGTTGAATATCTCTATTGAAATAAACCGTGTTTGGATCACACGGAGTGTTAACACCAGCAGTATCTGTTGGTATGTTCGACCAATTAGGGTCGGTTAGGTGCTTGCAGCTTCCCGCCAAAATCATCCCACAAATGGCAAGGGTTATTAAAGCTGATAAATAAATTTTCATGATTAATGATTTGAATTTATTGTAAATACACGACTAATATTGAACCCGAAATGGATTCCCCCTTTTAGCCATGACTCTGAGGTTTCCGACATGAATCCTCTTTCATGCATTGCTAAACTATTGGTGAAATGTAATTGGAATACGTGCCCACCTGTTTCAAGGTCAAAACCAATGGATAATGAATTGTAACGTGTTTGGCCAACTACTGGGTTAAATGCATAGAAGTATTCAATGTTTATAGAAGTACGTTTGGTAAGCTTCTGACGCAAGGCTATACCTAAATAGTAATGGTCGTTTTGCTCTTTTGTATTGTCGGCAATCAGGTTATAATGCACGATACTAGGCATTAATTGCAAACTAAAGCTCTCATTAAATTTACGTGCAATAACTATTTGACCGAAATAACTCATTCGGGAAGTGAAATAATTTTTACGAGTGGGTTGGGCCCATTTAAGCATTGAGATACTGGTTCCACCTAATACTACCACTCCAATAGGCATCTTGTTGGTTGTTGTTTGTCGTATCAATTTTATTTTGGCAAATCCGTCATAGGTTTTTTCTACATTACTTCTTCCTAAACCTACCGTTAACCAACGGGTAATACCATAGTCAAAATTCAATTTCATAGAGGCTTGATCCAATCCAAATAAATCATACATCCCACGATTTATAGATCCAAAACGATGGGCAATACGAAAATCTAAGACACCCTTATATACGTTTTCAATTGATTGTGAATTGATAATTCGAGTTCCTTTAAAGGTGGCATCAACATATTCCGTGGGTACTTTTTCTTCGCCAAGCAAGTCAAGGAGTGAACTGTCTTGCTGTGCTTTTACCATATTAAAACTCATTAGTATGATAATGATGATTCCGATTCTTCTATGCATAATACTCACTTTATTATATTTAACATTACGTATTCTCTTTCCAAAAGGTGGGGGGAGAATAATACTTTTATATCTGATATTGCCCTTTTCAAAAAAGGTAATGGCATATTTTTATACGAATTAATTTTCGCTTCTAAATTGGTTAAGAAAAGCGCTAAGTAGCCTGATAAAATTGATGATTTAAAAATTGAATTAGACAATCTTTATTCCTTTTCAAATACAGTACAAATTTACTGAATACTTCAGGTTTATAGAATAAAAAAGACTTGAATCAGGATTTTTGGCAGCTGAATCGGCTTTTAGTGTTGCCGATTGGGTTATTGACCAAGCCAATTCTTAAATTCTGCCGATCGTTCAACACTTGTAATAGTTTCAGTTTTTGGGTCAGGATGTAAGTCTAACTTAATTCTTGATTTACTATAAACAGTCATTTTCTGAATCGATTTCAAGGAAACAATAAATTGACGGTTAATACGAAAGAAATTTTTAGGATTTAACAAAGTTTCCACTTCGTCTAAGGAGTATGAAAGCATATAACGATCGCCAGTAAATAGCACCGCATAAACACTTTTATTCTCTACGAAGAAATAAGAAATATCTACAACATTAAACACTTTAAGGGTATTGCCAATCTGTGTCTTTAAACGTTCAGGGTAATTGCCATCAGGTTGCTGCATGCGTCTCATCAACTGGTACAATTTACTTTCATCAATGATATTCTTCTGTTTCTTAAATCGCTGTAATGCAAGGTTTAATTTCTCACCACTAATTGGCTTTAGCAAATAATCGATAGCTTGAAGCTCAAAAGCCTCAATAGCACGGTCGTCGAAGGCGGTAGTGAAAATGATTGGAATCTCTAGCTTGGTGGCTTTAATTAAATCGAAACATACCCCATCGGATAATTGAATATCAAATAAACCTAAGTCGGGCAATGGATGGGTTTGAAGCCAAATTTTCCCTTCTTCAACACTAGGAAGCATGGCAACTACTTCAAATGATTCGGAATCCTCTTCAACCATTTGTTTTAATCGATTTGCCGAATGCATCTCATCTTCTAAAATAAGTATCTGGTATTTCATATTTAATAAAAATATAAGGTTGAGAAATAGATTTGCAATTTATACTTGAATTGGTATTTTAACAATGAAAGAAGTACGGGTTTGTTCAATCTCAATTTCTTTTCCAGTGGTTATCAAAATTCGTTCCTTCACAAAACTTAAGCCCGAATTGGTGGAATTTTCTTTGGTGAGTTTCAATGCCAAATTATTTGAAAACAAAATATAATCATCATTCAATTCAAGCTTTATTTTCAATGGTTGCGCTGTACTTAACCTATTGTGCTTGATAGCGTTCTCAGCTAAAATTTGAAAGGTCATCGGCGGTATTTTTTTATTCATGACTCTTATCTCAGGTGAAACATCAAACCTTACCGATTCATTAAATCGGATGTTTTGTAACTTGATATAAGTTTCGGTGATATTCAATTCTGTTTCAATTGGGATACTTTCTACGTCCTTATATTTTACAATATTTCGGTAGAAATCGGCGAGGTTTTCCGTGTAAGTAACCGCTTTCTTTGTATCTGTTTCTATCAACCCAACCAAACTACTGAAACTATTAAATAGGAAATGTGGATTGATCTGACTGTTTAAAACTCGAATTTCTTGTTTCAAATGATTGGTCTTTATTTCTGATAATCGATTCAATTGACGTACTCTTAATTTTACTACAACATAAAATAATAAGCCAAGAATAATAACCAATAAAAAATAGAACCAATAGGTATTATACCATGCTTTATGTATTGTGAATGATATAATTGTCCAAGGTGTATTTAATAAATACCCCTCGGCTTTTCCTCTAACCTTAAAGCTGTATTCACCAGGCAATAAATTCGGGAAAGATATTAGGCTTTCCAATGATTCAAAAGTATCGGTTGAATAGCCTTCCAGGAAGTACTCGTAGCGCACCTGTTCAGGATTTTGGAACCACGGGAAATAGCATTTAAAGGAGATATCATGCTCGTCATGGTTAAAATTTGGATCATATCCATTGTCGAGTTTTTTTAAGTTTAAATAGGTTTGAAGTATGGTAACTGGAATGTTCTCAGGATAAATAAATCGATGCGGTTGCAAGGATAGAATACCATCATTTAACCCAATATAAATATTCGCATCGGTTTGCGAAATCATATTATTATTAAACAACTTTTCATTTCCTTCTCCACCAAAATACAAGGTGTATTGCTGCTTGTTTTCAGGGTTTAAAATGGATAGCAGATTTTCATGAATCAATATTAAATTATTTTGATAGTCGGAACTCATCCCTAAAATCTCATATTTGTTATAAGTATACCTCGCATCATTTACAATGAAATTATTTTGTTCATTATTGTACAATCCAATATCCAAAGTGCTAAACCAAATCCGTTTCTTATCGTTGGTTTCAGTCATATTCAATACCGATTTCTGAGGTGTTAATGCAAAGTCGGTGAAATACTTCGATTCGCCATTTTCAATAACCCCATATCCAAACCCATCGGTGCCGAAATAAAGTTTACCATTGGCCTCACCAGAAATTGAATAAATATATTTTCCACGAGTTGAATTCAAGGCATTATTCAATGGCGTATTCCCAGATTCAAATGATCGTAATTTCCAATTCACGGCATAGATGCCATTCATCGTACCGATATAAATTCTCTGATCAATCAAGGTTAATTTGAAAATACTAATATCATAATTAATGGCATCGGGGCTTAATTTTTGGGTGATACCCTGTGGGGTAATATAAATTAAACCATCATTCAAACTGCCTAGCCAAACTACTCCATTAGGGTCGATACATATACTGCTCACCGCGTTATAGTTTAATGCATATCCAATATTTATTCGTTGCCATTCATTATGAGAGCCTTTGCAATAAACCCCATTGTCATATACAGCATATAATTTTTCTCCCGAATAAGTTAGACATTTCAATACAAGATTTTTGGCAGGTGGTAGTATTTTTTCATGCCATTCGCCAGCAGTATAATAAATGCGATTATTTGCGATCACCAATTCGAAATAAAAATTGCTGTAAATGATTTTTTGTATTTTTTGAAATAACTCATTACATCTATCGGTAATAGGCCTCAACATAAATATTGGGTCATACTCTAAATCCATGATATGCCCATCATCAAACCCAATCCATTGTTCGTTGCGAATATTAGCTATGGTAGAGATTGTGCCTTCTTCTTCTTTTATTTTTAAGAATGAATTCGATTTTAGGTCGTACAACTGAAATCCAAAATCTTGAGATCCAATGGTAAGCACCCCATTCACTGCGAGTTCCAATTGGGTAACCATATTGTCATTTAAACCCATTTTGTCATTCAAAATTCTTATCGGCTTCAATACGCTTTGAGTTAGACTGCAAAAATTTATTCCCCTATCCGAACCTACCAAAAGCTGATTGTCGGTAGTTATGGCGATGGTATAAATGAAATCATCATTTAATCCATCTGCCTGAGTATAGTGTGTTAATTGATTTTGTTGAAAAAGATACAACCCTTTGCCTTTAGTGCCTATAACTAATTGCCCTAAATGATCTTCCTTAATTATTGATATGGATGATTCGCATAAAGGGCTATTCATTGGAGGTTTCACCTTCTTATAATTCTCAAAATAAAGTATATCGCCTTTGCTTGTTCCGGCTACTATATGATGATCGTTAGTTTCAATGATGGTTGTAACGTATATCGATGAATTGTCGAGATTCACTGGACGCGTTACATTTTGTCCATCCGACAAATAGATGCCATCTTCAGCACAAATCCAAAGCATGCCATGATAATCGACAAGGCCATTATGGATTTCAAGTACCTTGCCCTCATAAGTGAGTTTTATTTCCTTAAATAGAGGCTGTTGTGCTGATACAATGCCTGTAATGAAGCAGCCAAGTATGAAAATTAAATACCTCATTTAATTTTAATCGAAAGGGTTACGGTTACTTCTTCTGCAATTTTTTGCTTCACTAAATGGGGTATCATGATTTTGTAATCATTGAGTTTTATATGGAAGGTAGATATAACAGTATAAACCCCATTTTTTACATTGACATTGCATTTAATGGTCTTTTCCTGAGATATACCATGTAAATTAAATATCCCTTTACCTCGAACTTCATAATCCCCATTATTGCTAAAGGATGTTTCTTCAATAATTTTCCCACTAAAGGTAGCATATCGATATTTGGCTATTTCAAGATAGTTCTCTTCAAAATGAGTTTTTTGTAAAGGGCTTGTAAAGCCTTGAAAACTCCCCATATTTATGCGAAATAGAAACTCACGCTTTGTGGTATCTAAAATACCATTTAAACTCACCGAGGTGGCGATGATTTTTTCCAGTGGCGCCTTGGATATAAATGTAACTATACTGTCCTCTACCTTTGCATCTTGATGTTTAGGCGCCAAAGTCCAAGCAATATCAATGATAAAAAACAATGCCATGGCAATATAAATACTACTGGATTTATTGATCTTTAATTGAACCATGAACTTGAAAACTAATAATAATGGTAGTTATACTTCCTTACTTAGTATGGCAAAGATAATATAATTTACATGTGATATTTATGGCTGAAATGTCAGTATTTGTTGTGATTCAACTCATTTCCCATCAATAATAACTGGGGTGTTTTTACCTCCCATAATAATTACTTTGGCATTGGGTGAGGTTGCAATTTCCTTATTCGCTTTGATGGTCTCGTACTGAAGCATTTTATCGTTCAACTCAAGACTCACAATTTTTTGATAGTCTGCAATACCTTGTGCTTCTACTCGTTTACGTTCCGCTTCTTGCTTTTCTTTTTGCAATACAAATTGCATTTTCTGAGCATCCTGCTCTGCGTTTATCTTCGATTCAATACTCAGTTTGACTGATGCGGGCAAGTCGATATTACGCACCAACATTTGCTCAAGTATAAGTCCTCGTTTATTGAAATCTTCTTCCAAACTAGTAAATATTCTCAATTGAAAAGTATCACGCTTGGTAGAATACAACTCTACGGCATCATAATAAACAGCGTTATCTCTGATTTTTGTACGTGCGATAGGGCGGATAATTTTGTCTTTATAATCGGCACCCGTTTCTCGCAATAATCGAGGCGACTCCTC
>CANLPK010000063.1 GCA_947492885.1 Bacteroidota bacterium | reverse complement strand
AACGGGATCAATGGGCTCGATCGTAGCCCCAGCATTGATGAGCACCGTTTGACCCAAAAGCTTTGAATCGATGGGTGTGAAAAAATCTTCTAAGAAAGCAACAATTTCTTCGGGCTCCGACATGCGTCCTTTGCCTTGCAATCCGCTGGCGAGTTCCCCTTCATTGGGCTCTATTAAAATATTTCCGTAGCTCGAAAGTGTTTCAATATTTTGTATGGTCGCAGGATGCAAATACATATCACGATCCATGGCCGGAGCATATATCACCGGACATTTGGCAGAGAGGTAACAGGCCATTAGAAAATTATCACAGATGCCTTGAATCATCTTCGCCATGGTATTGGCACTCGCAGGTGCAATAACCATCACATCACCCCATAAACCAATATCTACATGGTTATTCCATCCGTTATTTCCATCTTCAAAAGAAGTGTACACAGTGTTTTTACTGAGTACAGAAAGTGTTAATGGAGTAATAAACTGGGTGGCACTCTCACTCATCACCACCTTTACTTCGGCGCCTCGGGTAACTAATAAACGCACCAATGATGCCGCCTTATAAGCAGCAATACTTCCAGTGATTCCTAGTACAATTTTTTTTCCTTTAAGCATAATTTCATTTACGCGAGGTAAGTATGAATGCGTAAAAATGCGATTAAATAAAAAGCCACGAATTACTTAACAAAGGTAATTCGTGGCTAGTATATATAAAAGCGCAGGCTACTTATTTTTTGTTTGGGTTCTTGAAGAATATTTTTCCACTCAAGAATTCTTCAGTAGCAATTACATGTGGCTTGGTCATACGTTCGTATTTAATAGCCATTTCAATTTGCTCTCTGTTTTCGCTCATTTCTTCAATACCATCTCCATGTTCGAAATGCGATAACTCATCGGTCATTTCTTCTTTCAATTTTTCAGAAAGGTGGTTGGCACGTTTAGAAATAATGGAAATTGATTCGTAGATATTTCCGGTTGGTTCCTCCACTAAACGCATGTCGCGTGTTACTGTTGATATGGTTTTGCTTGGTGTCATCTTTTATGAAATATATAAATTACTAGGTTTATTATGGTTTAACGTTCTTTATTTTATCCATTTGTCGGGCCGATTCTTCATTCATCTTCAACGCATCCTTTGCATAATCGCCTCTCAAATCAAATCGGTATTCTTCGTACGATTTCTTCACTTGCTCATATCGTTCAACTTTCTTGGCTTCCAAACTGTTTTTGGCGTACAGATAATAACTTCTGATAATCAAAAACTCTGCTTCCTCTTTATGTTCACTCTCTGGAAAATCTTTTAACAAATTGCTAAAAGAAATTGCTGCGGCCTTGTATTCTTCAGTCTTATAAAACAAGTAAGCTCCGTTATATGCTTTCAATTCCAATTTCTCACGTAAGCGATCCGAGAGCTGATTGCAATAAGGAATGTACTTACTATCGGGATACGACCCAATAAACTGGGTGATATCTTCCATACATTTCTTGGTATCCGACTGGTCGAGATACACCGGAAGGCTACTCATATACTCGGTATAGCAAAACATGTAATTACACTCTTCGGCAAGTTTACTGTTACTAAAATCGTTACAAAAACGCTTGAACAGATAGGTTGCCATTTCATAATCGCGCATGCCATAAAAGCAATAGGCGTTATAATAGTGCATGTTTTCGGCCAGTGCAGTTCCCCTGTAATAAATAGCCAATTGCTCATACAGGGGTTGTGCTCGGGTATAATCTCCTTTTTTATAGAGCTTTTCTGCCCATTCCAGCTTGAGCTTCATGTCATTGTCCTTGAGTATTTTTGGATACTCACTACAAGATGCAATCAGCAAAAGTAAAGGCAAAATAAAAAGTAGCGTGGTCCTGCTCTTCATAAAAGTCTGCGAATATAGTGAATTTAGTTGTTATTTCTGTTACGAAATGGAGGCTTAAAGGTTACAATGTCCAGCCACATTAATAGCTTTTTCAACGGGAGGTTGTTCATCCAAAAAGTTTGAATAATAGGAAAAATCACTATAAATTCATTGAAAATAAGCAATTCTCACCAATTTCTACTCTGTTTTTGGAAATTCGCGGTGGTTATACTGAAACAATGCTTTGTCTCAATTTGAAAAGTGTTTCGCGTGAAGCACTCTTTCTAGCTTTTCTTACCGCCATCTCCCGATGAAGTGCATCATAGGTCCAGAAGGCCAGTTCACCAAATACCGGAGCAATTACCCAAACGAGCAAACTCCACCATCCGATAAAAAGTGAAAGGATGATATTGTTAATGATGGTGAGAATGGCATAGATGAGCGACAACGAGTTCATACAAACCGAATCGTAAAAATCGATACGGGTCACGGTTTTATCAGCAACCTTTTGAGCGATGAGATAAGGGATTCCCCAAAAGTAAAATCCTAAAACAGAAAATGGCAAAACCAAAATCATGAGGAGGTAACTAAAAATGGAGAGGGGCTTATTCATCAATCCATCATCGGAGAGCCCTTCCGATTGTAATATCTTTTCGTATTCGTTGGTAGTGTTTTGCAATACTTCAAACGATTTTTCATCCGAGGCATACAGATGATTGATGCGCTGACTCAGCGATTGAAGGTCGTTGAGTTTATTGCGGTTATAGCGTACCACAGGGATATGCGAAATATTCTCGGTGCTGCAATAATAGTTGATATGCTGATCCACGATTTCATCACAATCGGGATAACGAACGACCACAAAATTTTCTCTTAAACGATGTGCTAGCTCGTGCGTAAAAGTGTGATAGGCTCTTTGTCGGTTATAAATAAAATCGGTGAGGTAATCCTTCAAATACAAAGGCTTGGAGATGGAATACATCATCGATTTACGAAAATTCTTTTTGTGACTATAAGTTATTCCAGATGCGTAGAGTTCGATATCGAGGTTATAGTCGAGTGCAATTTGTAAAAAAATATGGGCAGTTCCTTTTCTTAGCGGACGAAGTCGGCGATCTAAGGCGCTCATACCTTCGCTAAAAATTAAAACGATACCATTGTTCTTGAGCACATGTGCCAACTTTTTAATCGTTTCATGATTTTGAGATAAGTTCTCAAAACCTTCTTCTAAACGAAAAATAGGAATGATATTTAATGAAGATAAAACCCTCGCGGCTATTGGGTTTTTAAATACATCTCCACGGGCGGTATAGTGAATAGGTTTGCGTAAAATGCTGCCAATAAAACCCGGATCCATAAAGGCACCTGGGTGATTGCAAGAGATAACGACGGGTTTGTTGTGGGGGATATATTTAAAATTTGCTACATGTATATGCCTAAAGAATACTCGAAAGGTAATTCGCTGCAAGAAACCCATTAAAATATAAATCATGTAATCATCGCAATATTAGAAAAGCAATAATAGGATTATTTTATGGGATGCGATGCATGATCAGGGTAATCGAAAAATATTCAGGCGTAGTGCTCAAGCAATTTAAGGTATTGCAATTTTTGTTTTTATTGGAATACATATTTGCTCTTCCGAATTTGGGTCGTTGTTTTTGTATTTGTCTCCGAGCACTTCAAAATGAGGACGATGATCAAAAACGTATTCTGAGTTTGGAATCCAAGTGCCGTAAATATATTGAAAGATGGTGGGGTCGGTGCTCAAGCCACGATATTCAAATACGGCATAAAGTCCACCAGCCAAATCCACGGTATGCATTCCTTCTGGAATTTCATTCCATTCATTCACTTCTATGGCGGCCCATTTTTTAAATGATTTCGCCGGACTAAATTCCGTGAAATAATCAGCATCATAAAATTGAATAGAGTAAAGAATTGGGCTTGTAGTGTTTTTTATTTCATGACGACGGTGCATAAACTGCCCCCAAAGTGGTCCGGTTTGATTGGCTTGCAGCGACATTTGAAGATGCAATCCAATCAGTTTTTTTGGAAGCATATTTGCAATTACGGGTTGTAGATTCATTGCTCGGGAAATTAAATATTTTGAAACAAATTGAGATGAAAAATTAGAATTGATTTGTGATTTATTTTAAACCAATTCAGACATCGCCGTAATAGTATTGAGTGTATGCCAATGCGCCATGGTTTGACTTCTATCTATAATCGTGATATGATACTTCACTCTTGTATTCAAAAAAATCTCATGCTGTCTTCGCCGCAGTTGGTTTTGTGTGTATGCCATTGCGCATGCCTCACCAACGGCAAAATAGATTGAGACGTTTTTACGCCCAGTTGTTGGTGACCCACCACACATCCACTCACACAACACGCAACAACGGCGGGGCGCGGATTTGTTCAGGAATAAAAATTAGGCTAAAGGAAATTATAAATTGAATTTTGAATTATCGATGATATTGTATTCATGTCCCATCGGGACATTTGGTGGGTAGCTTCGACGTTCCCCTGAATTGACGTACCTTAGGTACGTTTGAATGCCCTGTGTTGATGCGAAAGAAATCGTGGAATGATAATAGAATCTTGTATTCAAAAAAATCTCATTCAATGTTCGCCGCAGTTGGTGTTGCGTGCAAGCCAATGCGCGCGCCTCACCAACGGCCAATGGATTTTCTATAAGCTGAATTTTTAAAATGAAAATAACGAATAGCAAAAAAAACCTAAGAGTGCTTCAAAGCAAGAGGTTCATTCCGCACTGCCATGCCTCCAAACTGCTGCTTCATCGCTTCGAGAATCGTATAAATTTCCTCCAGTTGTAAGGTTTTGACAAGGCTGTTACGATAATGCTTAATTCCTTCATAGCCTCTAAAATAATTGGTATAATGCTGACGCATTTCGAGTAATCCCAATACTTCCCCTTTCCATTTTACAGAAAAATCTACATGTCGCTTGCAAATGGCCACACGCTCCTCAAAGCTCGGTGGAGGAAGGGTTTCCCCTGTTTTGATATAATGTTTTACTTCTCTAAAAAACCATGGATTTCCTATCGTAGCTCTCCCAATCATCACTCCATCCACCCCATAACGATTTTTATATTCAACGGCCTTCGGTCCACTATCAATATCTCCATTGCCAAATACCGGAATACGCATGCGTGGGTTTTCTTTGATCTTCGCTATCAGGGCCCAATCGGCTGCTCCCTTATACATTTGTGTACGCGTTCTTCCATGAATCGTGATGGCTGCAATGCCTACATCCTGAAGCCTTTCAGCTACCTCAACCACATTTTTTGTTTGTTCATCCCAGCCTAGGCGGGTCTTTACGGTTACTGGCAAGGAGGTTGATTTTACCACTTCCGAAGTAATACGAATCATCTTAGGTAAATCGCGCAAAATGCCTGCCCCCGCGCCTTTGCAGGCTACCTTCTTCACTGGGCATCCATAATTTATATCCACGAGGTCGGGCTTGGCCGTTGCAGCAATTTCTGCTGCCTTACTCATGCTCTCATCATCTCCACCAAATATTTGTATTCCAATGGGGCGCTCGTAATCAAAGATATCGAGCTTCTTCATGCAACTATCAATATCACGAATCAAACCATCGCTGCTTATAAATTCGGTATACATCAAATCGGCTCCCATTTCTTTGCATAAAATGCGAAACGGGGGGTCGCTTACATCCTCCATAGGAGCAAGTAATAATGGGAAATCGGGGAGCAGTATGGAGCCTATCTGTACCAATGAATATTGCTGATTAATTATTGAGCCATCTCTTTTTCGGCTTCTTTTATTTTGGCATAACCTCCGTATACATTTCTCACATTAACATAACCATGTTGTTTGAAAATACTGGAAGCAATCATACTTCTATAACCTCCTGCACAATGTATATAATAAGGTTTTTCTTTATCTAATGAATCAATTTTCGATTCAAGATCTTGTAATGAGAAATTTTGAGATTGTTGTAAGTGGCCACTTTCCCATTCGTTGGGTTTACGCACATCGATAATTTGAATATTCTTATCAAACTTAGCATCCATAAGCAATTCATCGGGTTCAATACTAATCACCATGTCGATGTCTTTGCCAGCTGCTTTCCATGCCTCATAACCTCCACTCATATAACCAAGGATATGATCAAAGCCGGTACGAGTAAGTCGTAACACTGATTCTTCTTCTTTGCCTAATTCGGCTACCAACAAGACTGGTTTCTTTAAATCATATAAGGTAGCAGCCCATATAGCATACTGTCCATCGAGTCCAATATTGATAGAACCTGCAACAAATCCATTTTCAAAGTCTGCTGGTTTTCTGCTGTCGATGATGATGGTATCGGGTGTGATGGCGGCTTCAAATTCGTTTGCCGACAAGGCTTTCATACCGGTATTCATCACCTCGTCGAAGGATGAATAACCACTTTTATTTAAGTTGGCGTTCTTCGCAAAATACATCGGTGGTGGTTGAATGCCATCGGTGACTTCGGCGATAAAATTTTCTAATGACTGATCCTTCAATGCATAGTTGGTAGCCTTTTGTATGCCAATAGTACTAAAGCGTTCAGGCCCTAAATTTTTGCCACAGCTACTGCCAGCACCATGTGCAGGATATACAATCACATCGTCGGCCAAGGTTTTAATTTTTGTGTTAAGAGAATGGTATAAACGGGTACACATTTCCTCCTGGCTAAATTTACCGTCAAACAAATCGGGACGACCCACATCACCAATGAACAAAGTATCACCCGTGAAGATGGCATGGTCCTTACCATTTTCATCCTTCAATAAATAACAAGTACTTTCAGGGGTATGTCCTGGGGTATGTAACGCGATGAGTTTTATTTTTCCAATCTCAAACACTTCACCATCTTTGGCAATATGGGAGTCAAAAACGGTATCTGCCTCAGGGCCATATACAATGGGTATTCCAGCCGCTTTGGAAAGATCTACATGTCCGCTCACGAAATCGGCATGTGCATGGGTTTCAAATACGTATTTAATTTTAGCACCACGTTCGGCTGCCATACTCATATACGATTGATAATCGCGAAGTGGGTCGATGATAACTGCCTCACCTTCGCTTTCAATATAATAAGAGGCCTGTGCCAGACAGCCAGTATAAATTTGTTCGATATACATATCGTTGATATTTTTAATATAGAATGGGGATTGGATTGGTACCGCGAATTTAAGATTTTATTGCAAGAATTAAAAGCCCTTTAAGGCTTCGGCAGGTATTGTGCTACTTCCCTGCAGGATAGCTTGCGAGCGAGTATCCGCTTGCCTTTATCGAGCACAAAAATATTTTGATTGGTTTTGGCTTGATACAACTCTTTAAAATACATGCTCGATGGAGAAGCATTCACCACCTCCTGCAATGAATTATCGTTGATGAATTTAAGCCATGATGCCAGCTCCTCCTTGCTTCCCTGCATATTCATCGACAATAGCACCACTTTTTTGCTGGCTCGTTTTTGCACCAATTCGTTCAACAATAAAATATTTTTTCGGCACGAGTCGCAATCCTGATTCCAAAATACTACCACCAGATAATCGGCATCAATGGAATAGAGTGTTGATTTAAAAAAACCAGAATCAGTAAAGAGGGTACTTCCTGGCGCAGGATTGTAACGATTCAAATAAATGTTTTGTGCTTCACTCCCCACCATCGTTGGTTTGATACGTGAAATATCCAATTGCAAATTCTCCATCTGCTCTGCGCTATCCCACGATACAAAAGGGATATAGAAATTCTCGGCTACGTACAAGTACAATACTTCAGCATCTTTTTTCTCGCGATAATGTTTGAGCACTGCCGCCGAAACATACTGAAATAAAGGCGTTGAAGCCAATGAATTATTGAAGAGGGTAGACAATATTACTTCAATACTATCGTTTCGTTGGGTGACAACGCTATCCAAAAAATACATTAAGCGCGATTCGTAATAGGGGGTATTAAGTAATGCCGGTGCCTTGAACGAGTTCACCGTAAGAGGGAAGAGAGATGCATTCGATACTTCACTTAAATTCGAATGAAGCAAGATTCCTAAGAATGATTTTTCATATTTTTTTATCAGGCCTTCACGAATACTGCTGTATGCTGAATCGGTTATCTTAATTCGCTTTTGTAAGTTATTCGATTCCTTACCAGCAGGTAATACTTCCAGTTGCTTATGAAATTTCGTGCTGAGCGAATCATAGCTTTTCTTCTTAGTTAGGTAATTTTGGTAGTCAATATTTTCGGGGCAGTTAACGAATTTTACCTGGGAGATACTGCTTCCAATATTGGCATCAATTTCAAATTGCTGTTGTGCGCCAATGATGAATTCTATGGTTTGATAATTGGGAAATAGTACCTGATAAATTCCTTCTTCCAGTGTTTTAGGGCTATTAAAAACACCGGCCCCCAGTGCATCGATATAGGCAGTATCCTCGGCATAACGTGTTTTGGTATTGGCGTGAAAATGCACTAAAACCACATTCACATTTTTAATTCCTGTGAACTTTAATTTGATTTCGTGTGCTGCTCCTTCAGTAATGGTAAGGCCTAAACAAAGCAAACTAAAGAGTATTAATTTCATTCGATGCATACCCATGGTTCTAAAAATATTCGTTCAGATTTCCAAAATAAACATCGTCCCATCCAGCGATGATATCATCATATGCCTCGTCGGGAATATTCGTATGGTTCAATTCTACTGAGGTACCTTCTTTATGGTCGTGGAGTTTAATGGTAACAATAGAAGGTTCCCCTTCTTCTTCTCCGAAATACCATTGTTGAACAATTTTTTTATTGGTGATGAACTCCAGATTTTTCCCTACGATATTGCCACTCAGCATAGAGAATTCTGTTCCCGGTTCGGTACTCATAACAGCAGGCTCACTCGTCCAAAGGCTGATGGTAAATGGGTTGGTGAGGGCAATATAAATTTCTTCAGGCGTGGCGTTGATGATATAATATTTTTTAAAGTCTTTCATGTGGTGGTGATGCCTTGTTGAGGCAGTGCAAAGAAAGACAAAAATAATTGCTGAATAACCATACAATCCTTCATTTCACAATTCTTAGGGAAGGTATGCAAAGGCAGTAAAAAATGTGATGATGCTAACCGGTTTAAAGTTTCGCAAAGGCAATGGTAGCAATGCTGATGCTGGTTCCAGCCACTTGCAGTATTTTATTGGCGCAGGCTTCTAGGGTAGCACCCGTGGTGATCACATCATCTACCAAGAGCACATGTTTATCCTTCAGGGCATCGGCAGCGGTAATTGAAAATACATCGGCTACATTCTCCCATCGTTCCATTCTGTTCTTTTTTGTTTGGGTTGATGTTGCCGTATTTCTAATCACCGATTGCAAATCAACAGGGCGCTCGAAAGTATTCGATAGGCCATGGGCGAAGAGCGCACTCTGATTGTATCCTCTTTGTTGTAATTTACTTAAATGCAATGGGATGGGGATGATGAGGTCGATATTTTCGAAGGCATGATCATTCCGTAATGATGTTCCGTACCATTCGCCAATGCTGGTTCCGAGCTTGGTGGCATTGCCATATTTCAAGGCATGAAGGAGATGTTGCACTGCACTTTCCTTTACGAAATAGCAGAAGGAGGCGGCATGAACCAGGGGGATACGCCCAGTAAACAGTTGTGTGATGGGGTTCTGTTCGTAGCGATGAAAATGGGTAAGAGGTAAATTATTGCGGCAGTAGGAGCAGAGCCAATTTTCTGTTTTTGCCAGATCAGTAGTGCAGCCATAGCATACCCTGGGGAATACCGTTTGGTAAAGGTCTTTAAGCATAAGAATTATTTTATTGAAACGAAGGTATAAAATTTTCTGTGCTTAAATTTTATTTTTTACAATAATTAGTATCAACCTAAATTGCCCCCTGTATTCAGCAATCACAGATCACCCTTCACGCACCCCGCTCCCTACTCCCTTTCCACGCTACTCGCGCCACTGTTCTTCGCATTCACATTCTTCGCATCGCCCTTGTATTTGATATTGGAAGCGCCACTGGCATCAGCCTCCAAATGTTCGGTACAATTTACTTCAGCAAAGCTTGCTCCCGATGCTTCAATAGTGATTTCGCGTATGGGTGTGCTCGCTGCCATGAGCTTGGATGCCCCCGTTACCTCTGCGTTACAGGTGCTTATTTTCCCATCTAAGAAAAGGGTACTGGCCCCACTTAAATCTGCTTCAAGATGGCGGGCTTCAATATTTGTTTTGCAAGTAGAAGCACCACTGAGTTCTATCTTCAGTTCGTCTTCCTGAAAGCCATCAAGCAAGGCTTCGGCACTTCCCGATAAATGCAACGATTCAATTTCTGGCATCACAATAATCACTTCCAGATCTTTGATATTGAGTAATCCGAAACTCCATTTTCTGCCATCAGAAAGATGTACTTCATTATCGTGAAAATCAACTTCCAAATCACGCATATTTTCTGTTCCACGCAACTTAATGAGGTACTCGTTGCCACGAATAATTTTCACATTGAGTGAACTCGATATCTCTACATTTTTAAATTCATGATGATCTAAAGGAATATTCAAAGGATAACCCGAAGTATTCACATTGGTAGATCCATAAGTGGTTGTGCAATCGAGACATTCAATACCATTTTTGGTTACGGAATACGTGCTGCCGGGATGCACATACACATCGTTATTGGGAGAGTTAATATCAATCTGACTATACATCCGCTCATCGATGGTGAACTTAGCGCCAAGTGGTAATTTTACCACATAAATAATTTCTTGTTTGCGATACACCTGGTTATTCAGCAGCGAAAAGGAGCCTGGCAAACTAATAACGCTATCTTTCACAGAAGCCAGAGCAAGGATACTCGAGGCATTCATCTTGGCAATATCCGAACGTTGTCCGCGCGACATTTTTGTTTCGGTAACTGAGCCGGTTGCATCATTGCTCGCTTCAATCTCTATGCGTATATCCGAGAAGCGTAAGGTATCGAAGCTGGTATATTTCCAGCCATGTTCACCATAGCCATTCCAATAGCGCTCTCCTTCCGGATTGCGTATATAAAAATGTTTCTGCGTGCTGTCCAAAGGCATGATGTTTTCTATGGTTTCGCCTGCTGCAAAATAGGATGTAACCTTGGCTGCGAGGGTCACGGCAAGTACACAAGCAGCAATGCTTACCAGGATGGTCACAGTACGAAATACCAAATGTGTTTTTTGTGTCAGGCGGTTTTTTGCTAATGAATACGCCATCGTGAAGAGTACTAATCCGGCTGCCAGGGCTACAAAGAAAAAGGTAGCTTGTGCAAGTAAAGTATCGCTGGCATTATCAAAAAACTGAAATAAATTTACTGGATGAAATAGGGGTGTATTTTTCAATACCATTTGTCCGGATAACGAAGAGAAGGCAATGATCAATGCCACGATTCCCAGGGCAATGAAGATGAATCGTGCAAAGCCTCTTACAATATTTAAGGCACCGAGAATAATCATCTTAATGAAGTCGGCCAAACGGCGTGCAAAGCTGGTGGCTTTCACTTGAAAGTCTTTACTTTCAAAGGTATCCTTTACTTTACTGAATTCTGTTTGTACCGATTTCTGAATATTATCGATATTGATTTGCTCTTTGCGCATCTGCAATTTCTCTGCAGTGGTTTTTGCTTCCGGAATAATAATCCATAGAATCACATATACAACCAAAGGCGAAATACCAAAGAACATGGCCTTCATGGCAGTAATTGTAACGAGTACAAAAAACAAACGTATCCAAAGCGGATCAATATTAAAATAATGACCGAGTCCGCTGCATACGCCCCCTACAATACGTGCGTCGGGGTCGCGATATACTTGACTTCTTTTGTATTGGTAATTATTATTTGTTGATTGCTTTTTCTCATCAGTATTCGATTTCGGTTCGGCGCTTGCTGCTTCCTCTTCCGATTCAAAATCCTTGGGTGAGCCCATAGAAGCAGTCACTTCATTCACATCATTTATATTGATGGCTGCCTTCATAGGATTCAGTTTCGAGCGCAAGAGCTCGGCAATGCGATTCTCGATATCGGTGATAATTTCAGCACCTTCGGCTTTGCTGCTGAAATGCTTTTTCAACTCCGTGAGGTAGGTATTTAATTTTTCAAAGGCGTCTTCTTCTACCTGAAAAATGCTTCCTCCAATATTAATGCTGATGACCTTATTCATGTTGATGGGTGGGTTTATTAGTTTGTGATTTTGTTTATCTGTTGGTAGCTTTTTGAACGCTATACTGAAGTTCATCCCAGGTAGCATCCAGGGCTTTTAAAAATGTCTGACCATCTTTGGTCAATGTATAATATTTACGTGGCGGACCCATGGTGCTCTCTTGCCATGAGTAATCGAGCAAGCCATCATTTTTTAATCGGGTAAGCAACGGGTAAAGGGTGCCTTCTACCACAATGAGCTTCGCCTGCTTCAATACCTCCAAGATATCGGAGGCGTAAATTTCGTTTCGGGAAATAATCGAGAGTATGCAATACTCCAGGATTCCTTTCCGCATCTGTGCTTTTGAGTTTTCTATATCCATAACCTGCTACTATGTATTACAAGGTTTTGTTTTAATTGTAATCCCGTGTAAAGGGCTTGTTTTAATTACGGTACAAAAGTATTATAAATTATAATACCATGCAATACATAGTACTATAATTATTTACAAATGCTTGATTTTGAAGGGGATTTATTTTTTGGACCAGAGCATAAATATGTGGGAAAGGGGGTATTTATCCTAATCGAACATTAGATTCAATGGAGCCAATCAATAATGTCATCTTATATTTGCTCCCATGCATCTGCTTATTGCCACCGCCTTCGATCCAATTCCTTCCGATGGAATTGCGCTTGGGCGTTATCATTTTCTGGCGAAAGCAATGATGGAACACGGGCATCAGGTTACGGTGCTCACCTCCTCCTTCTCGCATACATTAAAAAAACAAAGGGCAACTCATATCGAACTCATCGAAGGAATACAATACCTGAAAATTGCATCACCCAACTATTCGAAAAATTTAAGTCTCGCCCGACTCAATAACCATCGCATCCTGGGCAATAATGCCAGCACCATCTTAGAGGCATGCCATCGCGAGTCACCCATCGATCTCATCGTTTGCGCCACACCGCCATTGCAATTTGCTAAGTCGGTTTTGCAATGGGGCGTCTTACACAAATTGCCCACCGTATTAGATATTCAAGATGCCTGGCCCGAAGCCTGGAGAAGCGCAAGCACGCTCCTTTACAAGCTTACACTCAACGCCATGTACTGGAGAAAAATTCATGAGCAAAATCTGGAACTCGCTACGGCCATAACCAGCGTTGCCCAATCCTACCTTCCCGAAAATACAGCCAAGCCTCATTCGGTATTCTATCTGGGGGCACCAAGCTCGGAAATTCCTGCATTGAATTTATCGGATTCTCATTCGGCAAACCATAAAATGAATTGGGTTTTTTTGGGAAATACCGGAGCACATGCACCCTTGCTCCGTTTCTTAAACAGTGCAATTTCTCACCACCCCAGAGTTACGTATATTGGGAATTGTAATGATGAAAAAATAAAATCGCATGCATTAGTAAACTACCAGGGCCCATTGTATGGAGCCAAATTATATGAAGCTTTAAGCGAAAATGATTTTGGATTGTTTGTGAATGACGATTACAAGGAAATAAAATTACCCAATAAATTATTTTATTACTGGGCTTGCGGAATTCCTATTTTAGGAATCGATATTTATGGAGAAGCGAAAGCACTCATCGAAGAAATGGGTGGAATGGTTTTTAATGATTCCCCAATAGATTTCGAGAAAATAAAATTATGGAAAGCCAATACCAATCGGAATGTAATACGCGAGAAAGCGCTTCAACGCTTCGATCAGAAAATCATTTACCAGGCCTTCAGTGAATTTTTAGAAACCGTTTTAACTCAACACCATTCATGACCAAAGCCACCATATTGATGTCGGTTTACAATGCAGCACCTTACTTGCAAGAGTGTATAGATAGCGTGCTCAAACAATCGTTTACCGATTTTGAATTTTGGATTGTTGATGATGGCAGCACCGATAACAGTGCCGCATTGATGCGCCAGCAAACCGACCCTCGGATCAAATTATTCTTCAATGAAACTAACCGCGGCATTGCAGCATCGCTTAATCTATACCTCTCGAAGCCCGATTCGAAATATATTTTTAGGATGGATGCCGATGATATTTGTATGCCCGACCGTTTGAAAAAGCAAATTATATTCATGGATGCGAATCTTAAAATTGCCTTGAGTGGCGGGGCATTGGAGTATTTCGGCGAACAAACTTATACCTGGTACCCAGCAATATTTCATGCCGATATCGTATCGCGATTGCTCTTCAATTGCGCCATCCCCAATCCATCGCTGGTAATTCGTAAGGATGCCTTCACACTTGAACAATTGCATTACGATGAATCGTTCGTGCATCCACCTATGGAAGATTATGCCTTCCTCATTCAATATTTCAATACCCATCGCTTCGCCAATCTACGCGATATCATTGTAAAGCACCGGGAGCATGGACTTAATCAAAGTACCGTTTACCGCCAGCAAAAGCAAGAAGGGATGTTGCGTATGTATGACTTGCTATTTGAAAAGTTAGGGATGGAAGTGAGCGAGGCCCAGAAGAAATTGCATTTTAATTTATCGAATAATTCCCCCGACTTTAATACCGAATCAATCAAGGATTATATTCAATGGAGTAACTATTTGATAAAAAATATGCCCAAGGAATACCCTCCTCAAAAAATTCTCAAATACTATTTCGTGCGATTTTTTAAACACCTTAAAAGTAAGCCATGGCAAGCATTTCAGCTCTTTTGCTACCTGATTACGATTTGAGTTTTTGAATTTCTTCCCTTTCCTTTTTCGATAACCCTGCTACCACCATATCATAACTATGATCGATCCATTCGCGCAATAATTTCCAGCTAATACTGCCATCAAATTCAACCGTATTCCAATGGGTCTTGCTCATGTGAAACCCGGGATGCACGGCATCATATTGCGCTCTCAATTCGATGGCCTTCTCTGGGTTGCATTTTAAATTCACACTTTTGAATTGATGAATATCGCAGAGCGCAAAAATTTTATTCTTCACTTTGAATACCAGCGTTTGTTCATCGAAGGGGAAATGCTCGGTGACAAAGGGTTTCGACAAACAATATTCTCTGTAGGTTTCGATATCCATTAGGGTTGCGGGTTTAAGGTATTTTTCAAAAATAAAACATTTATCGATTTACTTTTTAAAGAATTGTTGCATCAAATTAAAATATTACGGTATAAGCACCGTTAAATATTGAATTATATGAAACGTAAAATTGCCACCACCTTCCTTGTATTATTGGCCATCTTGCCATTATTGTACGCTTTTAAATTCAAACCTCAGGTAGAAGAACTCACCTTGAAGCAGGCCATTGATAAAGGCTATATACGTTGCACCTTCGAAAATAATAAAGGCTATTCGCATTATAGCCAGTGCCTCTTGGCCAAAATTACCAATACATCCAACAAATTAATAGCACTCAAAATTGAGAATGGCACCCAGGTGAATCCCGATGATAGTGCATATCAAAATCTCATCGTCACCGAAAATTTATTCGTGAGTTTGAACCCACAAGAGAACCGCACCTTGCCTATCTATGCCATGTGCACCGAGCCACACGATCGCGCTCCCGGAAGTAATCATGTGACCTATACCTTGAATAAAGATGCCCAAGGGGTAATGAAAGCGGTCACCGAACTCATCACCAGCAAGCATTATCAAAATAGCGAAGGGCAGCAAGCCGTATGGTGCGTGGCTTCCAACACAGGGCTCGATAATATCTCAGGATATGATACCGTAGCAGTGAAAAATTTGCAGCTATGTATTGCCAAGCTCACTGGCAAGAAAATTCCGCCTCCACCAGCTCCCGATGATTATAAAAGAAATTATTATGCGCCAACTTATGTTAAGAAAATCACTGTAGGAGGGGAGTTCGAATTCAGCTTTGCCAAGCCACGAAATATTTTGGTAGGCATGTTTGATAAGAATAATGTGCTCGTGCGTGAACTCTATAAAAAAGATGGAGAAACTCCCGGAGCCCACAAACAGAAATATGAATTCGATGGCTCGGTATATACTGATAGCTACTATTATATCCGACTCATTGCCGATGGTCAAACCCGTTTGGAAACAAAAATAACGATGTAAATTAAATCACAGGCTGCCGGTTCTTCGCATGAAAACAAAATTAAATCCTTCGAAAGGAATTGAAGAATCGGTGGCTTGATGATGAATGAATTACTCTTT
>CANLPK010000062.1 GCA_947492885.1 Bacteroidota bacterium | reverse complement strand
CTTTTGGTATCGCTGTAGATGGTGCTGAGAACGTTTATACAACTGGACAATTTCAAGGTGGAGGGGTAGATTTCGACCCAGGTACTGGTGTGGCTGCATTGAACTCAAATGGGGATTATGATGCGTTCCTTGTAAAATTAGGAAAGTATAAAGCAGGAATTGAAACAGGGAATAATTCTAATTCAATTTCGGTAGCACCCAATCCAGTCAATCATTTCACCAATATTTATTTGGGAGAAGCCAATACCAATGCTACCATCATCGTAGCTGATATTTTAGGAAATACAATTTACTCTTTGGAGAATATTAATGAAGCAAATGCTCGCTTGGATTTGAGCAATTTGCCAGCAGGAATGTATTTATTGAAAGTGATAAGCGAAGGCAGTCAATCCAGCTTAAAACTACTTAAGAACTAATTATATAAAAATTCAACGCGCTTCATTGGTAAGCGCATTGATTTACTTTAATTCCGTCTGGTATTAATTTATACATACTAAAATCGACCACATGCGTCGATTTTTTTTATTAAAAAAGGGGGGGGTAAATCGTTTCTACCCTCCTATTTTCCCCATTTGAGAAATCAAGCCAATCAATCCGAGGCAAAATGTTCCTGCCAGGAAGATTATTATATTCAGCCAAAATAGGGTTCCCGATTCTTTCTTAAAGAACATATTTATGAATGACAATATTGTAAAAAAGACACCACAGATGAGTATAAAGATAACTAGTTCATTGGATGGCTGTTCCATATTATATGCAATGGGAATGATGCATAAAAAAAGAACCAGGGTGGTGTAAAAATATTTTGCATACCATCCTTTTCGTATCGATTGGTATAAAAAAAAGAATATTAAAATTAGGGGCAGAAAAAAATAAGGTAATGAAAATCCCTGGTATCTGCCCGATTCAATTAAATAGCCATCATTTTTAAGCAATCGAATATCAAATATGTAATTTAGTCTTGAGGGCAAAACAAACCAGATTCCAACTGGTTTATTATTCGAATAATTTCCTTGAGCCACGAGCCTTCCCTGGAAATATTTTTGAAACCTGCCCACCTTCAAACTATTATTCTTGGTTTTTAAAACAACCCGAAACCCACTATTCTCAAAAATTTTATCATAGCCATCAGGGAAGCGGTTAAAGAAAACTTGTTTAAGTTGATTCTCGAAATCTTCCTGAGCATATTTTAGTTTGGCAAATTTCATCCATTCCTCCTGACTCATTTTCTTTGCGGGCTCTTGAGCAGTTGATGGCGATGCGGCCTGATCCATCTCACCGATATAATCAGCACTTTCATATTCCAGCCTCGGTAATTTCAATTTACCTCTATTAATATTCATCAATTCCCAGCTTTCAGTTTTAGTAAGGAATTCATCAATTTCATAGGATATTTTCACGATAAACTGGCCAGTGCGGCTATCCCAATGATAGATCGTATCGCCTTCTTTAGTATAGCTCACGCATTTTACTAATGAATCTGATTCATAGGTAGTGATAAAATGAATGCAGGTATCGCAATCGAAATAAAAAAAAGTACTATCGTTGCCGGCAAATGCGAAAGCAGAAGTGAAGAGAAAAATGCAAGAGAAAAACAGATTTCTTTTCAAGAATTTCAGCTTTGAATTACAAAACAAAAAGTTCTTGAAATACATTGTTAGTATGCGCGTTGATTGTTTTTCTCAACGTAGTTTACAAAGGCTTTATTAACTACCTTATTACCTCCTGGTGTTGGGTAATTCCCGCTAAAATACCAGTCGCCTGAATGATCTGGACATGCCTTATGTAAATTAGGGATGCTTTGGTAAAGTATAGAAACCTCTGCTTGCATTCCCTCGGGAGTAAGTATTTGAGTTATCTTTTTACTCAACTGATCATCCGAATAAATATCGTACAAATCTTTCACACAGTTACGCATTTCAGGAATTGGCTTCAATAATTCGGCCTTACATTTCTCGTAAGTTTCGGTAATGAGTTGTAGTTTATTATCATCCTTCAACAATCCTATCAACGCTTGAAATGCAATGAAATCGCCCATCTTACTCATATCTATACCATAACAATCGGGATAGCGAATATGTGGTGCTGATGAAACGATAACTACTTTCTTAGGTCCTAATCGATCGAGGATTCTAAGGATACTTTGCTTCAGGGTTGTGCCTCTTACGATACTATCATCAATCATTACCAGGTTATCAATTCCTCTTCTTACAACACCATAGGTCACATCGTATACGTGAGCAACCATATCGTCGCGTTCGGCATCCTGAGTGATGAAGGTACGTAACTTTCCATCTTTCACTGCAATTTTTTCGCGGCGCGGACGGAACCACATGATCTCTTCGAGTTCTTGAGCAGTAATACTTCCTTTTTCTTTGATGATACGTTCTACTTCATAAACTTTCCAGTTGTTCACGTAATTATGAACCCCGTCGATCAAGCCATAGAAGGCTTTATCTGCGGTGTTAGGTATATAGCTAAATACCGTATTTTTAATATCGTAGTTTATTTCTTTTAGTACTTGTGGAGCCACATAGTACCCGAGTTTTTTACGCTCAATATAGATATCTTTATCATTGCCTCTACTAAAATATATTCGTTCAAACGAACATGATTTCTTTTCCAAAGGCTCCAATATTTTCACTTCTTTGATGGTGCCATCTTTACGTATGATGAGTGCACATCCTGGAGTTATTTCCTTAATCTTATCGATAGGAACATTGAAGGCAGTTTGAATAGCTGGACGCTCCGAAGTAACTACCGCAATTTCATCATCATGATAATAAAAAGCGGGGCGTATGCCACTCGGGTCGCGCATTACAAAAGAGTCGCCATGACCCACAGCACCACAGATAGCGTATCCTCCATCTACCTTTTTAAATGTAGGGCGGAGCACATTTTCGAGGCTTAATTCTTCTTGTATTTTTCTAGAAATCCCTATATTATCTAACTTTTCTTTTTTACCTAAATCAAATACACGTTGGTTTTCTTCATCTAAGAAATGACCAATTTTTTCGAGTAAAGTTACATTATCACTTTTCTCTTTAGGGTGCTGTCCAAGGTCAACCAACTGTTCGAAAAGCTCATCTACATTGGTGAAATTGAAATTACCACATACAGCCAAGTTGCGGCTCATCCAGTTATTCGTACGTAAAAAAGGATGGCAATTTTCTATCCCTTGTCCGCCAAAAGTGCCATAACGTAAATGCCCCATGAGTACTTCTCCTTTGTAGGCATTGGTTCCTGGCTCTTTTATTTTCAGATCTACCTGTTTGAAAATCTCGGAGATCGCATTAGAAGAGGAGCTTCTTTTGCGGCTAATATAGCGTTCACCGGGTTTTGGGTTTAATCGAATGGTAACAACTCCAGCACCGTCTTGGCCACGGTTGTGCTGTTTTTCCATCAAAAGGTAGAGTTTTTTTAGTCCGTAATACTCGCTACCATACTTTTCTTTGTAGTAATCGAGTGGCTTAAGCAAGCGCAGCAAAACTATGCCGCACTCATGTTTTATCGCATCGCTCATAAGGGGAGCGCAAAGTTAAACAATAGAAACTTTATTCCCTCAGAAGTTTTAAAATTGCTTTTGCACATCCATAAAACAAGGGTCTACTTTAGTCTTCATTACCTGATGTACAAGCTTCTCAGCGATTTTTTAAAAATCGTTAAAATCAATAATTTTCATAAGTGCGCTCATAATCTGAGATTAAAATATATTTTTGCTAACCTAATGACCCCACAAATAAGTATTGTTGTTCCATTATATAATGAAGAAGCTGGTTTTAACACCCTCGTTAATCGGCTCAACGCCTTGATGGATAGCTTTCCTGCAAGTATTGAAGTGATTTTTGTGAATGATGGAAGCAAGGATTCAACCCCCATATTGATGCATCAATTGGCCCTTACCGACAAACGATATCAAGGGGTTTTCTTATCACGTAATTTTGGGCATCAGTATGCGCTTACAGCGGGCTTGAGTTGTGTGCGGGGTACCGAAGGCGTTATGGTTATTGATGGCGACCTACAAGACCCGCCCGAGTTACTGACCCAATATTATAAAAATTATAAAGACGGCATCGATATTTCTTACGGCGTAAGAACCATGCGCGCCGATGAAGGTTGGTTTAAACGAGTTACCTCTAGCTATTTCTATAAAGTACAATCGAAATTTTCGAATATCAGCATACCATCCAATAGTGGTGATTTTTGTTTTATGAGTAGGGCTGCACTTGATGTGCTCAATAAAATGCCTGAAGAAAGCCGGTTCATACGTGGAATGCGGGCCTGGATTGGATTCAAACAAATGCCAGTGCCTTTCGACCGACAAGAACGCGCAGCTGGTGAAACCAAATATCCATTTAAGAAGATGTTGAAATTTGCGATGAACGGCATTTTCAATTTTAGTGAAACACCCATTCGTATCATTACCTACTTGGGATTAGGAGCAACAACCATCTCCTTGCTTTATTTGGGTTATACTTTATACAAGAAATTTTACCTTCATGATGCAGTATCAAGTGGGTTTTCGGGATTGCTTTTTGCCATTATTTTGTTTAGTGGAGTACAACTTATATCACTTGGAATCATTGGTGAATACGTACTTCGCATCTTCTTTCAAGCCAAACAAAGGCCATTGTTTATCATCAGTCAGCGTATCGTTGATGGTGAATTGAAATAGTACCACTTTGCATTTAATATTTTCCCGTTCATTCCAATTCCTATAAACACTATTGTGGGTATCTGTTTAGACCAATTCAAGAATCGAATTCTGTATCTTTGCACGTAATACCCATGACATTATTAGACGGCAAAAAAATACTCACTGAAATCCGAGAAGAACTCTCTATAAAAGTTCAACAATATATTGCTCAAGGGCATAGAGCACCTTGCCTGGTAGCAGTATTGGTGGGCAACGATGGAGCAAGCCAGACCTATGTTTCGAGTAAGGAAAAGAACAGCGCTTCTTGTGGTTATCAATCGCGAATACTTCGTTTTGATGAGAGCATGAGCGAGCTAGAACTCTTGAATGAAATAGAGAAATTGAATCAGGATGATACTGTTGATGGATTTATTGTGCAAAGCCCGTTGCCATCGCATATTTCTGCCCAGCGAATATTCGATGCCATCGATCCCAATAAGGATGTAGATGGGTTCAATACCATCAATACAGGAAAACTTGCCAAAGGAATGGATTGTTTTGTGCCTGCAACCCCATTAGGAATCATCGAACTATTGAAGAGATATCAGATAGAAACCTCTGGCAAACATTGTGTGGTGATAGGCAGAAGTGATATTGTAGGAAGACCGATGAGCATCCTACTTAGTTTACCCAAAGCAGGAGGTAATGCCACGGTAACCCTTTGCCATAGACGAACTCAGAACCTAAAGCAATTTACGCTTCAAGCTGATATTGTTGTTGCAGCCCTGGGCAAACCCGAATTTCTAACTGGGGATATGGTTAAAGAAGGAGCCATTGTAATTGATGTAGGAATAACCCGTATCGACGATCCATCAAAGAAATCAGGGTTCCGATTATCGGGTGATGTGAAGTTTGATGAAGTGGCAATAAAGTGCAGCTATATCACTCCGGTACCCGGCGGTGTGGGCTTGATGACGATTGCTTCATTACTTCAAAATACAATGAAAGCTTACGATTTGAAACTTGGAAATAATTCCAAAAAAAACTGATTCAACATTGCATAAAACAACTTATAATCTTTGCATCGTTTTGCTATTGATATTAGGATCAAACCTAGTTCAGGCACAGCAATTTCGAATGGGAAATAAAGAGCTCACTTTCGAATTACCCAACCATTTATGGCATGAGGCCAAGGTTGATTCGAATATGAAAATCAATATGCACCGCACTGTGTTTAAGCGGGAAGCGGTGGAGGTTGCCAATCGCGTATTAGTTATTCCAAATATTGAAATCGTCATTGAAAAAACACCATATAGTTTATCGAGCTTCTCGGGAATGAAACAGAGTGCGATCAAAATAAAAATAGATAGTAACCTCTATTTAAAAAACGGCAAACTTATGCTAGCTGGTTCCAAAGGTTATTTTGGTCACTATGTAAGAAATAATACCATGTATAAAATGTGTATCATTCACTGTGTTTATAATGGTTACGGAGCACAAATAATTTTGGATTGCACAGCCGATGTGTTTGATGAGGTTTGGGTTGAATTTAGATATTTTGTAGAGAGTTTGAAACTCGAATAATACTTACCAACGACAATATTCCTTGAACCGAAGGAGAAATAAGAAGATAAATTAATCCATGACCGAATTCAATAATTTAAGAGAAGCACTGAAGGCAGCCAATAAACTGCCGGTGATGGAGCAATTTTATACGTTGCAGGGCGAAGGTGCATATAGCGGACAAGCAGCTTATTTTATTCGTCTGGCAGGATGCGATGTAGGTTGTGTATGGTGTGATGTAAAGGAAAGCTGGGATCCTAAAATCCATCCTTTAAAAACTATTGATGAAATTGTTGCTGGCGCTTTATCAACTTCCTGCAGGCTATGTGTTATCACTGGTGGTGAACCATTACTCTATTCACTCGATCAACTTACAGATGCTCTGCATCTGGCCGGATTTAAAGTGAATATTGAAACATCGGCTAGCAGTACCATGAGCGGTACCTGGGATTGGATTTGTATCTCCCCAAAAAAATTCAAGGCACCGCTACCCGAAAATTTAAATTTGGCACATGAGCTAAAAATCATTGTATTCAATAAAAGTGATTTTGAATGGGCTGAGACCTATGCAACTATGGTAAACCCCAATTGCAAATTATACTTACAACCCGAGTGGGATAAGTCGGCGGAAATCATTCCCCAAATAATCGACTATATCAAGGAAAATCCGCAATGGCAATTGAGTCTTCAAACCCATAAATTTCTTCAAATACCATAACTTCTCTTGTTATTGGTACTATAGCCTTAAGAGTGGCAATTTCCTTCCAAAGTTTTACTGTTTAATTACCTTCAATAACATGGTTGATTGGGTTATTTTTTTACATTTGCCCAAACCCAACAAATATATCATGAGGAAGTTATTTACAATTGTCATTGTCCTTTTATTCATTATAAGAAGTCAGGCCCAAATTTTTACAGGAGTTGATGCTGCACGCATTATAAAGGATGCAGATGAAATTAGACTCGATGCCACAGGAACCTATCCAGCATTTATACATTTGAATAGTATTAGCAAATTGTATATTGATAATTTCGATCAGTGGGCAATTCAAAATTTAGAACTTAAAAATAATACCACCCTCATTTTAATAAATAAGGAGAAGGATCAGTTGGGAATGGTTCATTATCGCTACCAGGAATATTTCAATGGTAAACCGGTTCAATATACCATGCTTATTGTTCATACCTTGAACAATCGTGTTGTTTCACTGAATGGAGAATACTATCGCGGTTTAACCGATTCGTATCAACAAAATTTAAACGAGGAAGAAGCGCTTCATAAGGCACTTAATTATACAGGCGCCAGTGAATATGCATGGCAAGATATTCAGATGGAATCGATTTTGAAGTATATTCAAAATAGTGCCACTGCAACCTATTATCCTAAAGGAGATTTGGTTTATATTTCAAAAAATAATTCATTACAAACCGAAGATATTCGTTTAGCATACCGTTTCAATGTTTATGCAACCGATCCAATGGGACGTGCTAATGTATTTGTTGATGCTGCCAGTGGTGAAATTTTATTTACAGAAAACTTGATTCATACATCCAATGTTATTGGTACAGCTCATACTAAGTATAGTGGAATCAGATCATTCACTACAGATAGCACTGCACCCGGAAATTTTCGTTTACGCGAAACAGGAAAGGGCTTAGGAATTGAGACTTACAATTTCAAAAAAGGAACCAGCACTGCAACTGCAGTCGACTTCGTTGATGCTGATAATGATTGGAAAAATATCAATACTGATAAAGATGAGTGTGCAACGGATGCACATTGGGGTGCGGAACAAACCTACGATTATTTCAAAAATTCATTTAACCGAAACAGTATTAATAATGCAGGTTTTAAACTGTTAAGCTATGTGCATTATAGCACCAATTATAATAATGCATTTTGGAATGGAACCTATATGACTTACGGTGATGGAAATGGAACCACCTTCACCCCGCTTACAGCGTTGGATGTTTGCGGACATGAAATCACACACGGTTTAACTTCCAATACGGCCAATTTAGTTTATTCAAATGAGTCAGGTGGATTGAATGAATCTTTCAGCGATATCTTTGGAACCACTATTGAATTCTTTGGAAGAGGTGGTATAGGAAATTGGAAAATTGGAGAAGATATGACTCCAAGTGCCAATGGAATAAGAAGCATGCAAAATCCAAAACTATTTAGCGATCCAAATACGTATTTAAAACAATATTGGGTGGCAGCAGGCGGTGCTGATAATGGTGGAGTTCATACCAATAGTGGTGTTCAGAACTATTGGTATTATTTAATGTGTCAAGGAGGATCGGGCACTAATGATAATGCAAAAACTTATAATGTACCTGGATTAGGAATGACTAAAGCGGGGGCTATTGCTTACCGTAGTTTAACGACTTACCTAACCCCGAATTCGCAATTTGCGGATGCTCGTTTTTATTCAATACAAGCGGCGAAAGACTTATATGGCGCTTGTGGAATTGAAGTGAAAATTACCGCCAATACCTGGGCCGCAGTTGGCGTTGGATCTGATTATGATAGCACTGTGAAGGCTTCCTTCTATTCTAACGATACAATCATTTGTGGAAATACGGGAACAGCCCAATTCATAAATAATAGTTCGGGAGCAGTTTCTTATAGCTGGGATTTTGGAGATGGAAGTGCAATTAGCAATCTTACAAATCCATCTCATACCTATGCTACAACAGGAAACTACACCGTGAAATTGGTTGCTACAAGTTGCACCACACCTGTTAAATATGATTCAATGACCAAGGTAGCTTATATAAGAGTGAGTGCAACCAATCCTGTTTGTTTATCACAAAAAATGCCATCAGGAAGCTTAACAGGAACTACGATTACATTATGTGCTGGTAAATTAATGGATGATGGAGGAACAGCGAATTACACTGCAAGTACTAATTCTAAACGTACCATCGCTCCAACAGGTGCTGGATATATACGTTTGAAATTTAACTCATTCAATTTTGAAGCCAACTACGATTATCTTTATATCTACGATGGTGCTACAACAGCCAGCCCACTTATCGGTAAATTTACTGGCACCACCTTACCAGGAGGTGGAACCATTACAACTACAGGAGGTGCTGTAACTTTGGTACAATCAACCGACCCTGCAGTAAACAATTCAGGTTTCGATTTAGATTGGCAGTGCTTTTCAAAGGTAGCCAACGACATTTCAGTAATAAGTATATTGCCAATTAACAGTCAGCGCCAAAATACACCTGCGTTTACTACCACAAGCACCATTACAGCTTATATCAAGAATGTAGGCACCGTTGCTCAAAGTAATATTCCAGTGAGTTATTCATTTGATGGTGGTGCACCTGTGTCAGCAGTTTCGCCTCCAGGAATTTTATTGCCTAACGATATCGACACCATTGTATTCACTACTCCTGTGAATAATTCTATTGGAGTGCATAAGCTTAAAGTGTATTCATTATTATCAGGTGATACAATACGTATTAATGATACATTCACTTACAGTTATAAGATCGTAGAGAATGATCCGATTACATTGCCATTCACCGAAGGATTCGAGAATATGAGTGCAGATAGCTCCAATAAATTCACCTTCTCAATAAATAATGCTGGCAAGTTTGACTACAGCAGCAACGACTCATTCAACTTATGTAGATTCCGTAATAAGCCTCTAAACATTGCTGCACATACTGGGACTAGATTAATCACCATGGACAGAAATGTTCAAGGAAGTACGGATACAAATTTCAGTAATTATTTAACCCTTACCGTGAACCTGAATAATTACCTCATTCAAAATAAGGTGTATCTCGAATTCTATTACAAGAACCAAGGAGATGAAAGACATTCGAATGATAAGGCATGGATTCGTGGATCGATGAATGATAATTGGATTGAAGTATACACCTTGATTCCTTACGATACTTTACGCTCAGGTAACTTTTTCGAAGTTAGAGGAATTCGTATCGACTCAATACTTAATGCCAATGGACAATCGATGTCGAGCAATACACAAATACGCTGGGGACAACAAGATAATAATCGCGCTACAAGTGATGCCAATACTGCAACTGGAGATGGAATTAGTTTCGATGATATACGAATTTATAATATTTCTACAGCAGGAATTCAATCAAATAAATTGGTAGATAATATTGCCATTTATCCGAATCCAGCACATTATGAAATTTATATTTCCGGAGTTGGCGAAAAAGCCAATGTACGTTTGATGGATGCTTCAGGAAGAACAATCATATCAAATATAATCATTGAAAAAGGAATGATCAATACTTCAACACTAAGTGCAGGAGTATATCTGATCAATATTTCTAATACCAATTTCAATATCACCAGAAAAATTGTCATTGAATAATTAATCACATAAGCATTAAAAAAGGCACTGTATTACTACAGTGCCTTTTTTAATTTTAGTAATTATGGAAATTAGGTTCCTAAAATTGTTTGTGCTAAGATATAATCGACCACATCATTTAAATTCTGTGTATGATTAAACACGGCCAACTGACGATCCGCGCCAGTACCGCGTTCCAGCATTTTCGAGATATAATTTATATCATGGCGACATCCCAATCCATCCACCACATCATCAATGAAATCGAGTAATTCACCAATTAAATAACGCGTATTCACTTCCGATTGTTTACCAAAATCGATAAGTAATCCATCAATTCCATAACGACTCGCTCTCCATTTATTTTCGTTTAGCAAGGCACGTTTATACACGATGAACGATTGATTGTTTTGACGTAACTGATACAACTTAGCACACAAGCATTGAAACAATGCTGTGATGGCCATCGTTTCATCCAGGAGCATTGGAATATCGCAAATGCGAAACTCGATGGTATCATAGAATGGATGAACACGTAAATCCCACCATATCTTCTTTGCATTATCAATACAGTTAGTTTTAATTAATAGCTTGATATAGTTATCATACTCTTCAATACTTTCGAAGTAATCGGGAATGCCGGTTCGTGGAAACTTGTCGAATACCTTGGTGCGAAACGATTTGAAACCTGTATTCCGTCCTTCCCAAAATGGCGAGTTGGTACTTAGTGCAAAAACATGAGGTAAAAAGTAACGCACTGTATTGGCAATAAAATTGGCCAATTCACGATCTTGCATACCCACATGAACATGCAAACCAAAAATCAAATTACTTCGCGCAGCGTCCTGCATCTCATTCACAATTTCATGGTAGCGTGGATTTTCCGTTATCATCTGTTTGTCCCAGCGACTGAAAGGATGCGTACCGGAGGCCCCGATACGAAGTCCTAAATCGCCTGCCAAGTTGGATACTGTTCTGCGCAACATGCCCAGGTCGGCCCTAGCTTCATCTGTATTCCTGCAAATTTTTGTTCCTACTTCCACAACAGCCTGATGCATTTCGGCTTTCACTTGATCTTCCAACAAAATCTTTTGAGCACCTGTTACGATTTTCTGATCATGAGATGCTAGCTCCCGTGTTACAGGATCTACAACCATGTATTCCTCTTCAACACCAATGGTAAATTCGTTTGACATAAATTATTTAGCTTTTCTAACGGTGATTTTTTTAGGTGCATCTGTGGCTGCTTTTTTAGCAACAGTTTTCTTTTCAGAAACATTTTCGATTTTCTTACCCGAGATGGTTTGTTGCATGAAAGTACCCCATGTTAAATTCATGATTCCTGGTTTGTATTGTTTCGCTTTTTCAATAGCAAAATCGGCAGCAGTTTCCACTACCCAATCAAAATTCTCTTGTCCAACACTTTTATAATCGGCATCGGGAGCTGGGTTGCAGAAATCAATCGCGTAAGGAATTCCATCTCGCACCGCGAACTCTACCGTATTAAAATCGTATCCCAACGCTCTGTTTAGTCGCAATACATAATCATGAATGGTATTTAGCAATTCCTTTGAAGCTTCTCCTTTGGCGCTTTCATAGCGCAAGTGATGTGGATTATCGGGCTCGTAACGCATGATGCGAACGTGTTTTCCTCCGATGCAATAGCATCTAAAATAATCGGTAAACTCAATCGCTTCTTGCAAGAGCATCACCAATTGACCCGTTTCACTGTATTTCTCAAAAAAATCGGCCGATGAATCCAATTTATACACACTCTTCCAACCACCGCCATCAAAGGGTTTCATAAACATAGATGGGCCTAAGTAGTTGAACATTCCATCCCAGTCCATGGGGAATTTTAAATTTCGAAATGATTTATCGGTGGTATCGTTTGGTTGATCTTTTGAAGGTAACAATACCGTTTTGGGAACAGGCACTCCTACCTTAATCGCTAATGAATTATTGAAAAATTTTTCATCGGCACTCCACCAGAAAGGATTGTTTACCACTGCTGTTCCAGTGATGGCAGCATTTTTAAGCATCCCTCTATAGAACGGAATATCCTGACTAATTCGGTCGAAGATCACGGCATAACCTTGTTCTTCACCTTGAATAACTTTATCAATCATTACGGGTTCGGCAATGATACCTGATACATTTTTTTCGTTGATTCGAGCTACGAAAGCCTCGGGGAAACTACTTTCCATCCCATGCAGAATACCTATCTTCTTTGTCATATGTGTTAAAAATTTAGTGCTTGTAATTTAATTTTATTAGTCTGTGTATTAATTTTCTATTTGAGCAAGATAATCAGGGAACATCTGGCACCAGGCAGGCCAGTCATGGGCCAGCCCCGATCGAATATCCAACCAATGTGGTATACTTTTTTGATGTAAGATATTCGATAATTGAATATTCGAGTCTTTGCAAAAATCTTCATTACTCGTTCCCAAGGCAATTTCAAGTTGCCATAAATTTGCATCATTGGCATTAGGTAAGAAGTCGAGCGGATTATTATAGAACACCTCCTCATTATAAAAACCATCCAGGCGTGGCTTGATATCAAAGGCTCCTCCCATAGAAAAGAGGTATTTAGTTTTATCAGGATGTTTCAAAGCATAGTTGGCTGCATGGTATCCTCCAAAGCTGCATCCAGCAACACCCAATTTTTGGGTATTACATTCATTCAAAATTTGAGGCACCAGTTCTTCATTCAGAAATTTATCATATAGTGCATAATTATGAATCCGTTGCGAAGGATGCATGCTCTCATTATAGAAGCTAAGTGTATCGATGGTATCAATACTATAAATTTTTATTTTACCTGATTCTATAAAGGAAGCTGCGGAGGCGATAAGGTTGAAATCCTTATTCTGACTATATCTGCCGAGGCTAGTGGGAAAGACAAGAATGGGATATCCCCAATGACCGTATACTTCCATCTCCAACGATATACCTAGATTACCAGAGAATATTTTGGAGTAATTTTCTACCATATCAGCCTAATTGTTTTTTACAAAGCTAAAAATCAAATGAAGAAAACCAAATAAATTTAAACCTAATTTAAAAAAATATAATTTCGCGCATTGCATGTACGTATATAAAATATTATCTGAATTTCTAAAAAGAGAGGTCACCGTTGAACTCTTCATACCCAATGATGCTGCCAAACAGGAGCATCGATTGGAGTTATTGATTTTGAATGATGGGCAGGATACCAAGCTATTGAACTTACTACCCACCTTACAAAATGTATATGCCGATGGTCAAATGAAACCTATGGTGATTGCAGCGGTATATGCTGATAAACACCGGCTCGACGACTATGGCGTTGCTGGAGTTCTTGATTCAAAACGCAGAGGTAAAAGTGCTAAATCCTATCAATTATTTCTCACGCGTGAATTGATTCCTTATGTATTAGAGAAGATTCATATCAACGCTTTTCAACGAATTCATATCGCAGGCTTCTCAATGGGTGCCCTAAGCGCCTTTGATACTGCATGGAAGAACGATCATCTCTTCTACTCAGCAGCCTGTTTCTCTGGATCATTTTGGTGGCGCAGTCAGGATTTACATCAGGGATATAATGATGCATTTCATCGAATCATACATGAGCGGGTGAAACAAACATTGCTCAAGCCTCGACTTAAATTTTGGTTTCAAACAGGAGGACAAGATGAGGTAACAGATCGTAATGCCAATGGATTGATTGATAGCATCGATGACACCAACGACTTGATTGGGCTATTGCTAGATAAGGGTTATCGTATGTTTATCGATATCTATTATCGAGAGGTAGCCGAAGGAAAACACAACTATGAAACCTGGGGATTGGTGTTTCCTGAATACTTGGTTTGGCTTAATTATATATAGTTAGAATAAATTTGGTGAAATGAGTCGACTTATTATTTTTGTCTTCACAAATCTAATCACCAAATCTAATGAAGAAGTTTTTAAAAATCTCTGGAATTCTTATTCTTATTGTTTTTATTGGCGTAATGGGATTACTCAGTTACGTAAAATTTGCATTACCCAATGTTGGACCGGCGCCCGATATCAAGGTGGAAATGACCGAGGCCAATATTGCCCGGGGCAAGTATTTAGCCACCCATGTTACGGTATGTATGGATTGCCATAGCACCCGCAACTGGAGCGAATTTTCGGGGCCACTGGATGATGGTACTATTGGCAATGGTGGAGAAACCTTCGACAAGAGTGTGGGCATGCCAGGCGCTTATTATTCGGCGAATATTACACCATATGGTATCAGTAATTGGACAGATGGAGAAATATTCAGAGCCATCACTACTGGTGTGAGAAAGAATGGCAAGCCCATTTTTCCTGTAATGCCACATCCAGCTTACGGGCAAGGCGATGCTGAGGATATCAAATGTATCATTGCTTATTTAAGAAGCCTTACTCCTATTGAAAAGAAAGTACAGGAATCGCATTCCGATTTCCCTATGAATTTCATCATCAATACCATTCCGCAAAAGGCCAATCTACAACCACGTCCATCGGAAGATAATACTCTGGAATATGGCAAATACCTCACCACCATTGCTGCCTGCAAGGATTGCCATACTCCTTTTGAAAAGGGCAATTACGATTTAACAATGGCCTATTCGGGAGGTCGTGTTTTTGATTTACCATGGGGAACACTCACTACACCCAATATCACACCTGATACTGAAACAGGTATTGGTAACTGGACGAAAGATGCCTTCATTGCGCGATTCAAATCGTATGTCGATAGCAATAACAATCCAATACATACTCCTGTAAAACCTAATGAATTCAATACATTTATGCCATGGACGATGTATGGAGGTATGACACAAAATGATTTAGGTGCTATTTATGAGTACTTGAGAACGTTGGCACCCATTAAGCATGTCACTGTGAAGTTCGTCCCTAAAAGCTAAGTTATTATCCTTGATTAACTAACATAAAAAAACCGCCATTGAAATTCAGTGGCGGTTTTTAATTTGATTAGTTATTACTTAGAATCGATAACGGAAGTCTTTAACCTTGTATTTGGTCTTTAATGCCTCATTTACGTATGTTTCAGTACGTTGTTTTGACTCATTAATCTTACTATCTTGTTGTGCTTTTATCATTATTGGATCAGGAGCAGTACCATCTAAAACCTCAGTAACATAAATAACATAAACCCCATTGGCACCTTGAATAGGCTTACTGAATTTTTGTTTTGGTAAAGTCACCATGTTTGCCAATACTTCTGGTTCGTTTCCAATATATTCTAAGTATGAATTAGCGAATACAGCACCTCTAATATCTTGAGCTACCGAACCAAAGCTTATTGCCAATTGTTCAGGAGTTTGAGCATTCTTTAAATTCTCATTAAATTTTTCAACCAATACTTTACCTTTTTTGTCTTTCAATGCCAAGGCTTGTAGGTCGCTGATTTCTTCTTGGCTCAAATAACCTTCAGGTAAGATTTCTTTTAAGCATGCCAATACATATTTATCATCAACAGTATAAAGTGAAGATACTTCATCCTTCTTTGCACGATATGCCCATGAAAGTACTGATTTTGGATTTTGCAATCCTGGCATATTACGATTGGTATTGCTTAAATCGGTAGTACGCATTGGGATATTTCTTTCTTTACAAGCAGCAGCAAAAGTTTCGTAATCCTTGCTTCTGCTTGCTAATTCAGCTACTGAGTTATATGCCGCATCTAATGTTTTTTGCGAAGACATTACTTTCTTGCTAAGGGTAGCAATCACAATTTTCTTGCGAGTAGGTGCATACGTTACTTTGATTAC
>CANLPK010000061.1 GCA_947492885.1 Bacteroidota bacterium | reverse complement strand
TGCTGGCGAAGGCTTCTCCTGCCATGAATCCAAAATTATCAGCTACAAATCCACGTTTCTCTCCTACATTAATACCCATTTTAAAGGCATGTGCTTTGGCAAGATAACGTTTAACCAAGAAAGTATCGGTTGTGATAAATGCTGGCATATTAAATAAATCAACACGTCCTACTTGTAAGGTAACGCTATCGGGATACAAATAGGCTGGGTCAAATTTTCCATCTCCGGGTTTGTTTCTGTTCTGAACACGTGAGCCAGTAGTATCCGTGAAATCGGCATCTGTCCAAATGGATTCTTTCATTGTACCGTAATACAAATCGCAAGGCCAGGCCCCAACATGGTCGGGATGTCCATCGGGTGGATAAACCGGCGCATTTGTAGTTGTAAAGAACCCACCAGAATAAGGAACGGGTACATGACCTAAAATATAAACTGCCTTTACATTTTGCTTGTCGGCATTATAATCGTTTAAAATCAATTGTTTCACACTGGTCACTGCATCGGTACGGTTCACATCATGGCGAATCACCACCCATCCATCACCTCTCAAATCATTCTCTAATTGGGCGATATCGGTGCTTAATGGAGTTGAATAATTCTTGTCGACCAGCAGGATTAGTTTACCACGATTTGAAGGTAAACTATAGTTGATACCCGATAGAATATAACCTACTGCCTCCACTCCTATGGTGCGTTTGATCACCATATATTCATAGGTTTTACCTACAGCAACCGATAAATCCTCATAACTTGTAATCGTATTGGCCACTTTAGTTACCGAATCCCAAAGGATGGCAGCCGGTGTTTTTTTGTATACAGCAAAGTATTTCGAAGCGGCATCTGCAGGCCATTTCAAGGTAATTGATGGCTTGGAACTATTGGCAACAGCCGTTAGCAATAAAGCAGGATCTTTTGATGATTGTGAGAAAATCTCAGTGACACTGAGGGCAATAAATAGTAATGTAAAATATAATTTCATGGGGGGTATGCTTTGTTCGAATTAAGGAGTTTCAAACTCAAAATCCAATTGTTTGACGCAAGATAAGCGAAAAGTGCATAAGAAAGAAAAATCCAGTATTTTGTACGAAGAGGTAATCAAATTTAAAGGGCAACAAAAAAAGCCCTTCCGCTAAGCAGAAGGGCTCTTGTATTTTGAAGAATCCGAAATTAAGCTTCTAAGAAAGTAACTTCGTTTGGTGATTTAACGGTTACTTTTTGAGTAGCTACTTTACGAGAAGTGATCTTGTTTTTAGCTACAACCTTATTTTTTCGGTCTTTACGTTTTAGTCTAGTGGTTGCCATGAGAAATATGAATTTTGCCGCGAATATACTGAATTAAATGAAAATTGAAAATTGAATCTCTAAAAATAATAATGAATAGTTCAATTAATTGAGTTGCGATAGTTCAAAACCAATGTTTATCTAGCTTAATATGAGGGTTCTCTAAAATGGGAAGTTTGAGTACACCCTATATGTCATCAACCCAACCGTTAATATATTCGTTTCAAACCCAATAATCAAGCCCCTTGAAAAACCTCATCTGCCAAATAAAAAATCTCAAATAATGCCTCGTTGCTTAGCTTGATGGGGTTATTAAAATAATCGAGTAGGAATTCCATGGGCATATTGCCCGTGAGGCTATCGGATGCCATGGGGCAACCTCCGTATCCTTTAAATGCACCATCAAATCGCAGGCAGCCATTTTTATACGCTGCATCAATCTTCTCTTTCCAGTTGGTTTTCAGGGTATGAAGGTGCGCTCCGAATTCAATTTGAGGGAATTCAGGGATGAGCTTTCCAAATAAATATTCAATGCTCTTCACTTCGGCAATGCCAATAGTATCAGCCAATGAAATGATTGGAATTTTTAGTTCCGTTAATTTCTCCACCCATCGGCAGGCAATATCGGCGTTCCATTCATCCCCATACGGGTTGCCAAATCCCATACTGATATATACTACAGGAGTCTTGCCATGTTCATCACAAATATTTTTCAAATACTTCACTTGGTTCAAAGCTTCAGCAATACTGGCATTGGTATTCCTGTACTGGAACGTTTCACTGATAGAAAACGGATATCCTAAATAGCTAATGCGCTGAAATTTCACCGCTTCATCCATGCCCCGTGTATTGGCTACAATGGTTAATAATTTGGTGGGCGAAGAATCAATTTGCTCTAATACTTCCTTGGTATCTGCCAGTTGTGGTATGGCTTTGGGCGATACGAAACTTCCCATATCCAGCGTATCAAATCCTGCCTTTAATAATAGGTTCAAATATTTAATTTTGAGTTCGGTTGGAATAAACTCATGAATTCCTTGCATGGCATCGCGAGGGCATTCTATTAACTTGACTCTTTGTGACATTTATATTGGTGAAAATTATTACTTTCGTAATCTTTTTAAAAAAAATTAAAGCACAAAAGTCAACATAATAAATTAAAAACCATTAGGTACTAAAAAATTTCTCTATGGAAATGAATGATGATGTTAATTTCACTACCCCCGAAAATAATACTAAGGTAGTTGAAACCCCTGAAAACAATAGCGTACAAAACACTATTGAAACTTCTGTATTAGATGCTGGTAATGTTGTAGAAACTGCCCCCATTGAAGTTGTAACTCCTGCGATCAACGAAGCCGTTAAATCGACTGTTGAACACACTACAAAAGAATCGGAAATTGAAACCGTTCTGGAACATGATGCCGACGACCATGTAGCCCATATCGAAACGGGCGAGGTGGCCAATTTGCATTACGATCATTTGAACAAAGCCGATTTATTAAAAGCTGCTCAAGAAGCTTGTATGCTGGATAATTTGCGTGAAGCATCCGACAAGCTAAAAGCTATGCGCCATGCCTATGAAAATATGGTACGCGATGAGCAACAAAAAGCCTTGGCCGAATTCATTGAAGGAGGTGGCGATCGCGACACGTACTTAGCACCAGCAGATGCGAGTAAAGATGCTTTCTATGCAACTTTCGATACCTTGAAAAAACGCAAGGAAGAGCAACGTGTTCAGATAGAGAAACAAAAAGCTGATAACCTCAAAGCTAAGCAAGAAATCCTTGATAAAATCAAAGCGATTGTTGATGGTGAGGAAAGCAAAGACAGTATTGAACAAATTAAGTTCTTGCAATCTGAGTGGAAACGTATTAAAGTAATCCCTCAGGAGCATGCACAGAAGCTATGGGATACCTATAGTTTTTATATTGATAAATTCTACGATAACCGCAGTATCTTTTATGAATTGAAAGAGCTCGATCGTCAGAAAAACTTAGCCGCAAAAATTGAATTATGCCTTCGTGTTGATGAATTGAAAAATCAAACATCGATGAAGCAATCAATGTTATTGCTCAATAAATTCCATGAAGACTGGAAGAGCATTGGCCCAGTTCCAAAAGAAGTGAGCGATGAGCTATGGCAACGTTTCAAAGGTGCCAGCGATATCATTCATGATCGCTACCGCGCTTATATTGGCGAACTCGAAGCCATTCAAACAGTAAACCTTCAGAAGAAACGTGAATTAGTTACCAAAGCACAAGAGCTGGCACAAAAAGCCATCGAAAAAGGTAAAGAGTGGAACGAGCGTAGCAAGGAATACGAAGCCTTATTAGCAGAATGGAAAACCATTGGCATGGTGCCTCGCGAACACAATAATATCTGGGATAATTTCCGGGGTATCATTGATGAGTTCTACAAACAAAAGAACAATCATTTCAAGGAATTGAATAAATCGCGCATGGAGAACTACCGTAAAAAGGAAGAACTCTGTGTGAAAGCGGAAGCCTTGAAAGACAGTACCGAATGGGGCAAGACCAGCAAAGAGTTGGTGAAGCTTCAGGACGAATGGAAAACCATTGGTGCGGTTCCTGATAAATATAATGAAACCATCTGGAAACGTTTTCGTGCTGCATGCGATGTTTTCTTCAATACGAAGAATGAAAAATTCGCTTCACAAAAAACGGAGTACGCTGCCAACCTGGAAGTGAAAAATGGTATCTGCGCTCGCTTGGAAGAAATGGCCAAGAGTGAAGATTTTGAAAGCATGGCTGCCGAAGTACGTACCTTACAAGATCAATGGAATGCCACAGGACATGTTGATATCAAAATAAAGGATGCTTTATACAAACGTTATAACGGTGCTTTAGATACCGTTTATAATGCCTTGCGTAAAAACAATTCTTCATTCGAACAAAATCAAAACAAGCAGCGTTATGAGAGTTTGGCCACACAACAAGATGGCAAATTCAAATTACAAGGAGAAGCGCGTCGTTTACAAGATAGAATCCGCATCTTGCAAGAAAACATTGATACCCTACAAAACAATATTCTATTCTTTGCCAATAGCAAAAATGCAGAATCATTGAAGAAGAAGGTAGAAGATGATATTGCTGCACATCAGAAGAATATTGTAAAACTTAAAGAACAATTAACTGTTCTAAGAGGATTACAAAACGGACAACCCGCAAAATAATTTTCTGATTGGATAAATAAAGAAGGCCCTGAATTAATTCAGGGCCTTCTTTATTTTACTTGTATTTTCGATTCAATCTCTATATTCTAAAATAGTCGATTCGAATAAGATTATCAATAATTGAATAAACTAATTTACAAGTTTATCAATAGTTATCACCCTATTTCAAATCCTCCAACTCAAGCCATCTCAAGGTTTTTTTATCGATGGCTTTATTTATTTTTTCGAAACGATGGGCCGCTTCAGTGATTTGTTCATGGGTGAGTTTGCCCGACGACATCTCAATTTCTAAGGCCGACTTCTCCGTTTCTAAATCACTAATCTGGCGTTGTACCGTTTCGAGTTCGAGGTTTTCTTTGTAGGTGAGCTTGCGCTTTTCAATAACGGGCGCTGGTCCTTCCTGTGCAGCGGTTGCCGATTTATTACTATTGCTCAACTGGCGTTTTTGCTTTTCCTTTTCAATGAGCATCTGGCGATAATCGGTATAGTTGCCATTGAAATCGGTTATCACCCCATCGCCTTCAAATACAAACATATGATCGGTGAGCTTATCCATGAAATATCTATCGTGAGATACAATGAGCAATACACCATTATAATCATTCAAGAAATCTTCCAGTACATTCAAGGTCATCAAATCCAAATCATTCGTAGGCTCATCCAGTATTAAGAAATTGGGATTGGTGATGAGGATGGTAAGCAAATACAAACGCTTGCGCTCTCCCCCACTCAATTTCGACACATAAGTATATTGCTGATCGGGTGAGAATAAAAACTTTTGCAATAACTGACTCGCGGTAATGCTTCCTCCCTTGGCCAATGGAATATATTCAGCGATATCTTTCACTACATCAATCACCCGCTTGTCTTCTTTTAATACCAAGCCTTCTTGTGAATAGTAGCCCAATACAATGGTATCTCCTAATACCACTTTTCCAGCATCGGGCGCCAATTGATTGGTAAGTATTTTAAGCAAGGTGGATTTACCCGCTCCATTCGCTCCCACCACACCAATGCGATCGTCGCGCTTCACGGTATAAGAGAAATTTGAAATGAGTTTTTTATCTCCATATCCTTTGGAGATATTCTTCAACTCTAACACTTTCCCTCCTACCCTGTTCATTTTTATATTGAGCTCAACATTGTCTTCACCCAATTTCTTATGTGCTTCTTTCTTCACATCATCAAAGGCATCCACCCGTGCTTTCGATTTGGTACCGCGGGCTTTAGGCTGACGGCGAATCCAGTCGAGTTCGCGTGTATATAAATTCTTCGCTTTCTCCACACTACGTGATTCACTGAGTTCGCGCTCTATCTTCTTCTCTAAGAAATATCCGTAATTACCTTTGTATTTGTAAATTTTACCATCATCCATCTCCAAAATTTCGTTACATACTTTATCTAAGAAATAACGATCATGCGTTACCATCAATAAAGTAATCGCACTTTTTGAAAGATAGGTTTCGAGCCATTCAATCATCTCAATATCGAGGTGATTCGTGGGCTCATCCATGATAATTACATTGGGTGCATTAATCAGCAGGATACACAAGGCCAAACGCTTCTTTTGTCCTCCCGATAAAGTATTTACCTTCTGATCGTAAAAGGCCACCTTAAATTGCGTTAAAATGGTTTTTATATCGTTCTCCAGTTCCCAGGCATTGAGGTGATCCATTTCTTCCATGGCCTCCTGCAAACGGGTTTCTGTTTCTCTGGTATGATTGTGTGCGTGCGCATCGAGCCATAATTCGTAATTCTTGATGGCTACAATGGTTGGATTATCGGCATTGAAGATGGTTTCAATAACAGTCGTATCTCCATCAAAATCGGGGTCTTGAGGCAGATAACCAATGGAGATGCCATTGCGCGAATTGATTTCTCCTGAGTCGGGAGTATCCAATCCTGCAATCATTTTCAATAAGGTGGTCTTTCCGGAACCATTTTTTGCCACGAGGGCAATCTTCTGTCCTTCATCTACTCCGAGGGTGATATCTTCAAATAAAACCCGCATACCGAATGCCTTGGAAACTTTTTCTGCCTGTACGTAATTCACGGCGCGAAGGTACGAATAAACGAAGAGAGCTGTAGACTTTAGATAAAGATAAAAGAGACGATTTAGAAGGCGAAAATACCTTGTATCACATAGCGATTCAAATCGGAAACAATTTTCACTTGATTGCCCAGATAATCGGTATAGCTTTGCTTTTTATTGACATACTGATATCCTGCATGAATAGAAAAACTGCGATTGGTATTATTAAACAATTTCAAACTAAACCCAGTATTAGAATAAAACCCCCGAATATTATAGGTATCATAGTAGTAGTTATTCCGGAATTGAGAAAGCACAACACCCGGTTGAACATAAGCACCAACAGAAAATAATTTTGACTGATAGAAATAGTAACGATAATCCAAATATCCAGAGATCACATCAGAGAAGGCAACACCGATGCCCCCTTGCATTTTGGCATTAAAACGAAATCCAGCCTGTGCATCAAATTGCAAGATATTCCTATCGGCATTCATCAAGGCACCCAGTCCAAATCCCCATACAGGGCGGGCTTCGAGTGCCATTTTCTGTTTGGGACTGGAGTAAACAAGGCTATCAATTTCCGAGAAAGGTATCACAAACTCACTACCACCTTGAATCTTCACCAATATTTTTTGAGCAACCGAATCACGCTGTATGAGTTCACCTATCGTTTTGGAACCATTGTGGTGGTAAACTGTTACTTTTTGCTGGGCACTAGCATAGAGGAAGCTAAAGCAGCTCCATACAATCATCAATAGCTTTCTCATTAGTTTATTTTTGAAACTTGTTTTATATGCTGAATGTCGGAATAATCAAATTGTAGCATCTCTTTATCAGTCAAGATGAGTAACGAATTATTCAAGACAATGATATCGCGTGGATGATCAATGGCCAACTTAGAAATTTCCGACAATTGCGTTACATCACCTCTGTTATAAACACGAACACCATATCCATCATCACAGATAAATAAATATTGGTTGTCCATTCCCAATCCCCAAGGGTTATTGAGCGTATAACTTTTGACGAGGGTTACATTTTGCAAATCACTTACATCCAGTACATCCAATTGGTTGGTAAAGCCACCACAAGGACTGCCTCCACGAAGGGTTACAAAGGCATGCTGACCATCGGTGATAACTGGATCGCAAGTTCGTACATGCTGCATTTTATTTACGTAAGTAGGATTACCTGGAGAAGCCAATGAGTAAATCAAAACACCCGTATTGGTTCCAAGGAATAAATTATTATTATAAGAGTAGATGGTTTCTAATCCCCATCCAACAGCGATATTCGAAGTTTTTACAGGCTTTTGAGCACTAATATTAAATACATGAATATTGGCCATATCTACACAATATAAATAGTTGCCTGTCATATTAAAGCGTGTGAGTGAACCAGCAACACCTGTGGTAGGGGCTATTGAAGAATTGCTTGAAGTGCTTACATCCACCGCCATAATATCCGTTCTTGATTTGAACATCATCAATCCTTCGCCCCCATCATTACAATCAATATTTAATGTCGTATCACGTTCTTGCCATCCAATGATATAGCCTTTATTAACATCAGCTGTATAGCCACTATAATTCCTATCAGGGAATACATTTAACATGGTTTCGAGTACTTTGATATTATGCAAATCGGCGATATCAAGCACCAGTAAATTATCATAGCAATCAACATATAATAAATTCTGTTTTACCCACAAATCAAGGTTTCCATCAATATTAATGAATCCCATTTTTATTGGGCTGGCAGGGTCGGTATTATCGATGACATGAATTCCTTTATCTATTTCATTGATGAAGAGCATATTGCCATAGCTAAATATTTTACCCGGCTTTTCCATGGCTTTGGCATCTGTGAGTTTTACATCCTTAAGAATTGCATCCATCGTTTTATAAATGGGGGCAAACATTTTAAATTGTTTTTTGCAATGATCCTTCACGCAAGATGTGCTTAGCATTGAAAGACCAACAAAGAGCAGTATTAATTTTAATGATTTCATTGGGAGATGATATTTTAGTTAGGAGACGAAGTATCCATTAATTCGGTTGGGTAATAAATATTTTTTTATCTTCGCCCCCATGATTACAGCACAAATATACACAGCAAAAGGAGTGATGAAAATTAATTTTTTCGAAGAAGATGCTCCGAATACCGTTAAGAACTTTGTTGACTTAGCGAAAAAAGGATTTTATGATGGATTGACTTTCCATCGCGTGATTCCTGATTTTGTAATCCAGGGAGGATGCCCTAATGGCACCGGAGCTGGAGGTCCAGGATACAAAATTAAATGTGAGCTTACTGGCAATAACCAATACCACGATCGTGGGGTATTAAGTATGGCACATGCCGGACGTGATACTGGTGGTTCTCAGTTCTTTATCTGCCATAGCCGCACCAATACTGCCCATCTTGATCGCAATCATACTTGCTTTGGTAAGGTGGTGGAAGGTTTGGATATTATCGAACAAATTAGTCAAGGTGACGTTATGGATAAAGTGGTGATTACCGAAGAGTAATCTTGCCAAAATGGGCCATAGCCCCTTCAAATATTAAAAAAACGCCTAAGATTTCTTAGGCGTTTTTTTTGTTATTCACGAAGCGTTCCTTCCCTATAATTTTCTTTTCGAAGCAGCTTGCCCGTTTCATCATAATATCGCCAGCGTCCATCTTTTTTCCCTTGGCTATAATTCCCCTTTACCTTGAGACTTCCGTCTTCATAATATTCGCGGTATTTCCCGTCTTTCACCCCATCCTTAGTCTCCGCCCTTACCCTGGGCTTACCATTATCATAATCTTCATTGATGCTTCCGCTCTGAAACTGTTCGATATAGAATCGCTCGGTCTCCGTGAGCGTATCCTTCTCATACATGGCCACTGGAATATTCTCCTGAGTTTCCGATTCCTCCGCAGGGGTTTCAAAATCGGAATACATTTTTGTTTCGAAGATGGCACCATCAGCAATCAGCTCAAATGCCGAATGGCGGAAACAAGTGATATACTTTTTATTTTGTTGTGCACTGGTACGCGCATCTCCTTTTAATTCCTGCAACATAGAATTGAAATAGCGAGTTCCATTTACATAATAAAACACGGTGGCCTTATTGCTGCATCTTTTCATGAATGTTTTAAATTGTTCATCATTGCCCATCGTATTTTTATTTTCATAATCGTCAATCAAAGCAATAATAGTTTCGGGGGTATTACTAAAACATACATAATCGTTGATGACGGTATAGTAAGGCTTTTCAATCTTATTAAAGAACTTACCCAGCATGGCACTAAAAAGGCCCTTTACTTCGAGGTAATGTATATCGTGGCCTTTATAATTTGTCTTTTGAAATTTGGCCGGCGTGCGTTTGCGAATTTGATCTTCAATAAATTGCAAATTCTTAGTGGCATCATCTATATTTTTTGTGTGAATGGTAATAATATATTCTGGCACCGAACTCAGGCCATACGACTGGTTTTGAGAGAGTACTACCTCATCGCCCATCCAGCTATAAAAATTGTTTTTTAAATTGATTTTAAGCAGCTTCTCAATTTTATTTATTCCTGTTTCAAATTCGTTATAAACCGACTTGTTTGTGCTAAATACCCTTGCCAAGTTATCGTAGAAGGTTTGGAAATTATCGCAACCCAAGCTCGTATAAGATGCCGTGCGTGCTGGTAGAATTTCATAGGCTCCTACATTCCCTTTCCCACTTTGCAATAATGCTTTCAGGTATCCGTCTGTTGAATCTCTTAAATTGGTATAACCACTGATATCTATATCTTCATCATCGAGTTGCATATTCAGCCCCGAAAACTCCAACGTTGAACTGATATCCGAAACCCATCCATTTAAATTTCCTAAATAACAACGCAAGAAATTATTGGAATTCTGATAATTGATAAAGAGTCTTGCAAGCCCTCCATCACTGGTTTTTTGCTCTACTTCAATAAATTTATTATTCTTCGCAATGGCTGTGATCTCCTTTTCATCGATAGCCCTTTCGATGAGCAAACCATAATAACTGCATACCGCCTGATTGGCTACCAAACTGATATACAAAGTTTCTTTGGATGCCCCATCCTTCATTTCATAGATTGTTTCGTCCTTGTATTTGCGTGTGGTAACCCGATACCCTAGATTGGAAAATACATTTTCGATATTGTTTTTTAAGAGCGAAATTTTCGATGCCTTACTCAAATCGATGATGAATAAGAAATCATAATCATTAAATTTGGTTATATGTGCCGAGAGGGTGAAGTCTCGACTACCAATGCTTCCAAGCAGGTTCTTATTCGCATCAAAAAACTGATCGATGGCATCGGCACTGCGGGCGATATCGGCAAATTTTGGATGTTGCTTGAAATGTTGCCATAACTTACTTCCTGTAAATTTCTTCCAGTTCTTAACAGGCTCATCGGTTTGCAATACATACACCGCATCTCCTGGAACTAGATTAATTTGACGCATGAAATTATCATTCGTAAAATACCATTGGTAAGCAAACCAGGCTGCTATTGCAGCAAGTATTAAAAGCAGCCCAAAAAAGAGTTTCTTAAACATGATTCAAAAATAAATGATTCAATAGATATCAATGGATTTAATACTCAGATAATAAAATAATGATGGCAAGCAATGAATAAAGTATTCAATGCTTGCCACCAATTAACCTGTTGGTTGAATTAATTTTTACTTACTCCACAATCATTTTACCACTTCCAAAGTAGCTTCGGTAGTCGTAATTATACATGGCATCAGCACTCACTGGGCCTAAAATAAAGGTTCCCTTAGTCACTGCTCTGCATAAATAATAGAAGGTTCTTGTGGTTGTGCTCACCGTGGTATATAAGTTAATCCGATCATCACGCACATCGGTATACATTGGATAATCCTGATTCTTCAGCCAAGGCAATTCGTTGGTTTCGGTGATTCGTGAATTCTCAATTTCAAAGCCTGCAGGCAACATATCGGTGATCACCACATTCTCAATATCGTTCGCATCGCCTTTGATGGTAATCTTCACCACCACCAAATCGTTTTGTTTTACCTTATTGCCTATATCCTGACCATATTGATTAAAGAAATTACGACGCACTTGCAAATGAGAATCCTCCTGGCGGAAGCTGCCATCGGCGGTGATGCCCTCACTTTCGAAGAAATAATATAGAGCACCTTCGCCCGATACTTGAATATTTACTTTACCAAAAGCATTGGCTGTATTAATCGTAACATCGTTGCCAGTGAAACTTGCAATGGTTTTTCCGTCACGAGTGATATTGGCGCTGGCTTTGGTAGCATTTACTTTGGTCGATATTTTTCCAAGTGCCAAGAATGCAAAGGCTGCTTCTTGTGTATTGAGGTACTCTCTGTTTTTTATTTGTTGTACCAAATGACGAATCATGCCGGTAACCTGCGTATTATTCATGTCGGCATCTACCAAACAATTCAATGCCAAAGCCTCATTACGAATAGGAGAATAGAAACTACCACCCCAAGCATACGCACTATAATCGTCTTCAAATTTCTGAGGTAATAATTGGTTATAACTATTTTTATCTCCACTATAGAAATAAGAGCAAGCCAGCATATAACGCTCGTCCTGATTGAGCAATTCCTTGTTTTGCTTATAATAATTCATGGTTGCAACACGCGCTTTGCCACTCAATGCAAGCACATACAAGGCATAAATATTTTCACGTTTCACATAACGTGTTTTGTACATGGCTCCATTTTTATAATACCAATACTCTTCCGTTTCTTTATTCTTCAACTTATCATTCAAGTAATCAAACAAACGATTGAGCATTCCATTATTTACATCGTAGCCCGCCTTTTGTGCTTCCACTAAGAAATGAGCAGCATATACACTTCCCCACCAGCATTCATAATCGCCACCCATCCAATACGTAAGTCCACCATTGGAAAGCTGCATTAATTCCAGTTTACGAATGGCTTGCTGTACATTATATTTCGGATTCAATTCATTCTCTCCCGTTTTGAGTTGAGACGTCGTGCCATAAATTGTTTTAGAAATTTCGGCGAAATAAATTTGAGGGAAGGCTTTTGAAACCGTTTGCTCAACACAACCATGCGGGTAACCTAATAAATATTTAATATGTTTCCCAAGCGCCATCACTGGGTTTTTAGAAACTACCAAACGAGCACTTCTGGTTTGTGATATGAAATTATCATTGAGGTCAATGGTGGTATTTGTTCCTGCACCAAGCATTCCCATATCGCTGCGTTTTTGAAGACTTGCAGCAGGCCTTACCGTTAACTGTGTTTCATTTACAAACTGCTCACCTAGGGCGCTTGCTACAATTCTCACTTTGCCATTTCCAATCATGTTTTTCGCATTCACCTTAAAGAATACCACCGATTCCAAATTGGCACCAATCGTGATATTCTGTTGTGTGGCATCCACTGTTTCTAAGGCACCATCGGCGGTAACGGATACTTTCACACTCGCCTCTTTCGAAGTGGTATTGCTCATGGTAACATACATATTCACCTGGTCACCCGGGCTACAGAAACGAGGCAAGGAAGCACTCAGTACAATTGGGTCGGCTACCTTCACATGTTTCTCTGCATTGCCAAATGCTTTGTTTTTATACACCACCGCCATCACGCGTAAGTCGCCACTAAACTGTGGTATATCCACAGTATAAGTAACATTTCCACTCGCATCGGTATGCAAGATGCCACTCCAGAAAGAAACCAGCTGCACACGTTTATTTGGTAACGGATTGGTTCGGTTTTTTAAATCATAACCATCACCCCCAGTTGCCGCTTTCCTGCTATACTCTGGAAATAAATATGGATACATATCAAAGCTTCCTACTTCTAATGCGCGCTTGGCATAAAAGAAATTATATGGATCGGGAGTCTGGAAATTTTTAATTTGCAAGATGCCTTCATCTACCGCGGCAATGGTAATTTCAGCATTGGGCTGATTGGTTTTTACTTGTATGGTTTGCTTGGTATTGGAACGCGATTTCTCCACCACGTTAATACTTACATTTATTTTATTTGATGCTTTCTCAACTAAGGCAGAAGCATATCCATGAGCTACAGTGAGCGGCATCGCGCTTTGGTCGTCAACCGCTCTGAACAAGGTAGCACTCACATAAATATTAGGCAAGTAATCGTCCTTAATTGGAATATCGAGTTGTGCCGATTTTTTATCCGATTGCAAAATGAAATAGTCGAATACATTATTACGCTCCACGGTTACCAGGATTTTTCCAGCAAATGGGGTCTTTAATAATACATGGGCTTTATCACCACTGGTGTACTTTTCTTTATCAAATACTACATCAATATTTCCTTCATTATTTACTTCAAACGAATTGTTGTCGGTATAGCCCCAGCCATAGCAATAGAAGTATTGAGATATATAGTTATCCGATCCATCTCTGCGCACTCTAATTTCATATTCACCACTCACGGTTGGTGTGAATGTAATAGGTGTTTCACCGCTTATATTTACTTGCTTATCGTACACGGTATTGTCCATGCTCTTCGAAACATAGCGAGTATAATCACCACTATGCTCAATCACATTATAAAACTCATGACGAATGATAATTACATTGGCAGAAGATGCTTTGGCCTCTCCACCTTTATCTACACCAACCACTTGTAAGGTCATTGGCTTCTGGGTATCATAGTAATAATCGGTGAGATGAATTCCGAAAAATACTTCCTGAGTAAATACATCCAAATTTTTAACACGATTCACCGGGCGGCCGTTTTCATCGAATACCGTTGCAAAAACCCGGGCTTGCAATACTCCCATATCTTCATAATCAGGAATCGCAATTTTTTGTGTGGCATTTCCACGATCATCCGTCTTCCCTTCCGATTCAATAGAACTGAAAGTTTTATCGTGGTGTATATAGAAATTATAATCAGGAAACTTTTTAGAACTAAAGTATTTTAGAGAGAATGTTGTTTGAGTTTTATACGAACGATTGGCCGCAGGAGTTCCGAATAAATTATCGGCCTGTATTTTGAAATCAATATTTTCGTTCTGCTTATAATTTTCTTTATCGGTGTTCAATACTACTTTGATACGGTCGGGCATAAACTCTTCAATATTGATGCTCTTGCTTTGCAATAAAACATCATTACCTGTATAAACCTCAATGGTATAAACCCCTGTAACGCTGCCTGCGGAGGTCATAAAATCGGTGGTTACAGCACCTTGTGCATCTAAGTTTTTGCGCACATTCTGGAATTCATTTCCATTCGGAAGTAAGATTTTAATTTTAATAGGTAAATCAGGAACCGGATCCCACTTGGCATTTCTCACCACAGTATTGAAATGAATCGTTTCTCCTGGGCGATATAAATCGCGATCTCCATAAATAAATGCTTGTAAGCCTGTCCCATTTTCATTCATCCCCGCCACTTCAAATCGTGATAAATCGGTACGTGCATTATTCAAATACATATAATTGAAATCGCCTCCATTATCTGCTGTTACCATCGCCAAACGAAAGCCAGGAGCAAGTTTCGCCAAGTCCTTAATCATCGCTACCCCATCTCCATTGGTGGTTACGGTGGTCATGGTTTGATTGTTATTTGAAATTAAATTGAGCTTAACGCCGGGCATCGCTTGTGCAGTAGCAATGCTATTGGCACAGATTAGTACATGATCACGACCTTGTTTCACAATCAAACCAATATCACTCATCGATACTAGTTTGCTTGCCCGCTGATAATAATCATCGCTACCCTTTACCTGCACATAATAAATGCCTTTATACATTTGTCGTTCATCGGTATTGAGTTGTAGCATTCGCATATTGCGGTACTTAGGCAAATTGCTTGTTTCAAATTCCTTCTCATAAATTACGTCACCCATATCTTCTAAATCACCATAGTAGCTATACGCATTTTCGTATTCGCTATAATAGTTTGAAGTGCTTTGCATGAAACGAGTGATATTGTTTTCGTAAATCTTATATATTTTTACGGTTACCTTTTTGATATTGGTAATGTTTACGGCAATGGTCTTACTTCCTTTAGAGGTAAGGTACACGGCCTTTTTATTGGGGAAAGAAATACCTGGAGAAAGGTCACCAAACAAGATATTGTTCTTATACTCTTCCTTTAACTTCCCTCCTACTACACCTCTTACATTCGTATTTATTTTCAATTCATAGGTCTCACCTGGATTAAATTCCCCACTTAAATCAAAACCAAAATCCGTAATGGTTAAAGTAGTCTCTTTCTTAGGTGTCAGACTGTAATTTCCAGTCAGGGTTCGCCCCCATACTTGTTGAGAAGTATACACATGGATAATTCCATTCGAACCATCGATATCTGTTTTCACATCTTGAATTTCAAGTACCCCTTTTTCGGGGATGGTTATTTCATTTATCAGAGGCTTATCAATTCCAGTGGTTGCACCAAATGGTTTCAATCCAGCTCCAACGGTAATAGTCATTATCTTTCCTTCGAGGTTGGTTACATCATTAATGATAGCGGTAAATTCGTTGCTGCTTTCTGTTTGAACCAGCTTGTAAGGATAGGTTTTACCAGCACATTCCATTTTTAAGCTGGCCGACAAATCACCTGGATTCACCTCATAGGTGAAATGCATATTCACCTTAATAAATGGGTAGTCGATATTATTGGTATCTGCTGCCCAACTTGCTGCGGCACTACTGAGCACAAAGCTTGGTGTATGAATTTTAAATTGTGTTTTTTTAGTGATAGTATATTTCTTATGAGTGAATTTTAAAATATTTTCAGAGAAGTTGATGGTGTACTCTGTGTTTGCTGCAAACCCTTGCTCTGGCGAGAAAACGATATCTCGTGGTGAGCTAAATTTATATTTCCCTTTTACTTGAGGTTCAATGGTGAGTAGTGGTTCATCCATCCAGCGTTCGATGATGGAATCGGGTGCAATGTCTTTGTCGATAGTAATGACGAGGGTTTGATGAGGTTCAATCTCATCAATGAAGTTCTTGTTGAAAACGTGAATAGCATTTTTGTCGGAGCATGAGAAGAACATGATTGCTCCTAGGAGCAACGAAATGCAATAATGGGGTTTCATAAATTGGGGGAGGGTTGAGTTTTATGATTCAAATGTAATACGACTGATATCGCATTAAAAAATAAATATTAACATTTATTTTACTTGAAAATAAAATAATACTAGGATTTGCCTCGTTGGTGGCGACTAATTTATCGTAAGCGCATAAAAAAAGGATTCCATAAAAATGAAATCCTTTCTAATATTTAATTCGAAAACTAATTCTTGATGAAGGTACCAGTAATCGCTTGCCCTCCTTTAAACCCATGAAGCAAATAGGTTCCTGGAGCAAATGAAGTTACATCAATACGATATTTCCCGTTGAGGATTTCATAAGAGTTAGTCATTAATTTACCCTCTAGGTTATAAATCTCAAATGACTCCATTGAATTTAGCTCAACCAATAAAAAATCATTTGTTGGATTTGGGTAGCAATTCAATACCAATATCTCCTCATTGTCAATTCCGCTAGTAGTAGATACTGGGATTGTTTCAGAGGTTGAATTCCATTCGTCGCCAATACCATCTTTACCATTACCATTCACTGAATTTCCAACGGCGGTAAAAGTTACAGAGTTTGCCGTTGATGTTGGAGCCGTCCAATTGAATGAAAAGGTGACAACATTATTCGTTGCTGACTTCGGAGTGGTATGTGTGATTTGCGTTTTTGCCGTATTTATTTTTGATCCTGTTCCAGC
>CANLPK010000060.1 GCA_947492885.1 Bacteroidota bacterium | reverse complement strand
AGCCAATTTTGGATGTTAAATTATTTTGATAAAGAGATGGCAGAATGTCGATAACAGTAATAGAAAACAGGAAGGCACCACTAAAAGCTAAAAATAACTTAAGTACATTTTTGTCGGCAGTTCGAATGCTGAGTGCTATAACCCCTCCTATAAAGGGTAGAATAAAAAGCCACAAATAACGAAGATCCATCATTGATTATGAAATTACCTGATAAAGTACTTCGCAAAATAGCGGTTTATTATTGAATGAACCAAGGTGCTTATTGAAATTCCTATACAAGCACCTGCGGCAATATCGAGAGGGTAGTGCACCCCAACATAAACTTGAGCTAATGAAATGCTACCTGCCCATAGGATTCCAATTACAAAAAACCACTTTTTGTTTCTGAAGAAAAATAAACTCAATGCAATGGCTACAGCAAAATGGTTGGCGGCATGGCTAGAAGTGAAACTAAATCCTTTGTTGGTGCAATCTACTAGCGGAGCAAACTGTGTTGAAATTTCGGGATCGGCACAGGGGCGGAGTCTTTTGAATAGTGGTTTCGCTGTATGAGAACTTAATAACTCACTCAGTCCAAAACAAATGATGGCAACGAGGGTCATCCTAAAACCGGTCCAGCGAAACTTATAAATTAAAACAGAAACAATTAATAGGTAAAGCGGATACCAATTGCTTTTTTCTCGAAGCCATGGCATTATTTTATCTAAAAATTGAGTATGGCAATGCGCTTGAATCCATAGAAACAACGATTGGTCGAGGTGAATGATATATTCAATCATGAATTAATTTCTTTCTGCAATAATAATAACCCTTTCCGAGTTTGAATCATAAGGCTCCAAATTATAGTTCCCAAATATATGTTTGATACTAAATCCTGCCTGATTAAACATTCGAATGAAATCGGGAAGTTGATATGCGGCAACCTTCTCTTCAAAATGATGAGGAATTTGATTCACTTGAAAATCGATGGATTTGATAATGTGCTTTTCGTGGATTTTCTTTTGAATTTGAAAATCTATTTCTCCTCTTGATTCAATACCTTGATATGGGAGAGATGGTATTATTTTCTCAACATTGAAATAGTCGAGCACCATCAATCCATTCGCTTTTAATTGTGTTTGGCACGCTTGCAGTACTTTTAAATCGTCATCAGTGTTTTCGAAATATCCAAAACTAGTAAAGAGGTTGAAAACAATGTCAAATGTATTAATATGCAATATTTCTCGCATGTCATGTACTTCAAAATGAAGAGTACTGTTCTCTGATTTTTTTGCTTCTATAATCGAATTTTCTGCAAGGTCTACTCCCAATACATTCAAACCGGCTCGATTGAGTGTAATTGAATGTCGTCCAGCACCACAAGCCAAGTCGAGCGCATAACTTCCAGGCGATGGTTTCAGAAATGTCAAAAGGTTATTAATAAATGATTCTGCTTCAGCATAATTTCGGTTATTATACAAAAGATGATAATATGGGGTATTAAACCAAAGTGAAAACCATTGATTTTGTTCAGGTTCAGGTAGTATTGATGGGTTTTTCTTGTACACGTATCTAGGAAATTGTATCTTCGCAAAGATAAATTAAAATAAAAGAAAGATAATTGAGTTTAATAGTATCGATATCAGGAATCAGAGGAACTATCGGTGGTGAGGTAAGTGCCAATTTAACCCCGTTAGACATCGTAAAATTTTCATCTGCATACGCCACATGGCTAATCAAAAATTCGGAAAACAAACCGAAGGTAGTGGTAGGACGCGACGCCCGAATTTCAGGCGCCATGGTGAATCAATTGGTTGTTGCATCGCTCACCGCAATGGGAATCGATGTGGTTGACCTAGGTTTGTCAACGACACCTACTGTTGAGTTGGCGGTAACCGATGAACAAGCTTCAGGAGGGATTATTATAACAGCAAGCCATAATCCAAAAGAATGGAACGCACTAAAATTATTAAATTCTAGTGGTGAATTTATTTCAGAGAAGGATGGCGAATCAATTAAGAAGATTGCAGAGAAAGGGGTGTTTAATTACGCCACAGTTGATAAATTAGGAACTGTAACCGAAGATCACGATTATATTAAGAAGCATATCGATAAAATTCTTCAGTTGAGTTTGGTGGATGTTGATGCTATCAAAGCTAAGAATTATAAGATTGTAATTGATTGTGTAAATTCAACTGGAGGTATTGCATTGCCACCTTTATTATATGCATTGGGTGTGAAAGAAGTGGTTGAATTATATTGTACACCTAATGGTCATTTTCCTCATAATCCAGAACCATTACCACAGAACTTATCTCAGATAGCATCTGATGTTAAATTCCATAAAGCCCATCTTGGAATCGTTGTCGATCCAGATGTTGATCGCTTATGTTTCATTAATGACGATGGTGATTTCTTTGGTGAAGAATATACCCTTGTGGCTATTGCCGATTATGTATTAAAGCATAAAAAAGGAAGTACCGTTTCCAATTTGTCAAGCACCTGGGCTCTTAGAGATGTAACATTGAAAAATGGTTGTAAATATTTCACCAGCGCTGTTGGAGAAGTGAATGTAGTGAAGGAAATGAAAAAGCAGAAGGCCGTGATTGGAGGTGAAGGTAATGGAGGAATTATCTATCCAGAGCTTCATTATGGAAGAGATGCTATGGTAGGAATTGCATTATTCTTATCTCATTTAGCTCTGAGTGGCAAAAACTCTTCAATACTGCGCTCATCTTACCCTAATTATTATATGTCTAAGTCGAAGATTGAGCTTACTAGCGATATCGACCTAGACAAAATTATTGAAGGGATAAAGGAGAAATACAAAAAACAAAATCTGATTACTATTGATGGATTGAAAATTGAATTTGAGAATGAATGGGTCCATCTGCGCAGATCAAATACAGAACCGATTATCAGAATATATACAGAAAGTCAATCACAATCTACTTCTGATTTTCTTGCAAAGAAAATTATGGAAGATATCAAAGCATTGATGTAAGAATTGATTCGACTAATCACTTTAATTCAAGATTAAATTATGGCCTTACAATGTGGCATCGTTGGACTCCCTAATGTTGGGAAGTCAACACTTTTCAACTGTTTAAGCAACGCAAAAGCGCAAGCTGCGAATTTTCCGTTTTGTACAATTGAACCCAATATCGGAGTCATCACTGTGCCCGATGAGCGCATGACAAAGCTTGCTGAGTTTGTATTGCCTCAACGAATTGTTCCAACAACCATTGAGATCGTAGATATTGCTGGATTGGTTAAAGGCGCCAGTAAAGGAGAGGGATTAGGAAATCAGTTTCTAGGAAATATCCGCGCTACGGATGCTATTATTCATGTAATCCGCTGTTTTGATAATGATAATGTAATTCATGTAGATGGAAATGTAAACCCTTTAAGGGATAAAGAAATCATCGATACCGAACTTCAGTTGAAGGATTTGGATACTGTTGAGAAGCGATTGGTAAAGGTTTCTAAGCAAGCTAAAGTGGGCAACGACCCCTTGGCAAAGAAAGAGGCCGATTTATTACAACGATTGAAAGAGACACTTGAATCGGGCAAATCGGCTCGAGTGGTCATCCCTCAAAATGAAGATGAAAAAAAGCTTTTTGCCGATTTTCAATTACTCACAACCAAGCCAGTATTATACTTATGCAATGTTGATGAGCAATCGGTTGTAACAGGCAATGCCTATGTAGATATAATAAAGGAAGCCGTTAAGAATGAAAATGCAGAAGTGTTAATTATTTCGGCAGCAATCGAATCGGATATCGCTGAGTTGGAATCTTATGAAGACAAGCAAGCTTTTCTTATGGATCTTGGTTTAACGGAACCAGGAGTAAATAAGCTAATCAAATCAGCATATAAACTATTAAACCTTATTACCTATTTCACTGCAGGTGTTTTAGAAGTGAGAGCCTGGACAATAACCAATGGATGGAAAGCTCCACAAGCAGCAAGTGTAATACATACCGATTTTGAAAAAGGGTTTATTAGAGCCGAAGTGATTAAATATCAGGATTTTATTCAGTATAAAAGTGAAAACGCGGTAAAAGAGGCAGGAAAGATGGGAATTGAAGGCAAGGAATACTTAGTGCAAGATGGAGATATCATGCACTTTAGGTTTAATGTGTAGTTTTTAGACTGTTTATTCTGCTTTAGAATACACAATTATTTTGAAAAATAACTCATTATTTCATCAAAATAGAAGGCGCCAGCAACGATAATAGCGACCACAATAATAAACATGGCTTCGAAAATAAACAATTTAGCTTTTTCTTCTTTCTCAGGTACATTTTCCATTTTTTAGACTATTTAGTGTAAATCACTTTTCTTGCTTCAAAAATTGTTCCAAATAAATTTCTTTTTTTCAAAATTTATTACTAATGCTTTTTCGTGACTTAACGAAGAATTAGCTTTTGGCGAATTGTTTCGTGTTTAAAGTCCTCTAATTCAATGATATACATTCCTTTTGCCAAGGTGCTAAGATCCAATTCGAAATAGGGGGTTTGTGGTAATTGAGGTTCAGCTACTTTTTTCCCGTCTATTGTGCTGATAGTCATGCGATTAAAGTTTGAATTGGTGTAAAATGTCACCAAACCAGTGGAAGGATTAGGATATATCCCTATTTCATCCGATTGACTACTTTGATTTATCCCCGCATTCCAAGTACTGAATCGAATATTATCAAAAGTATAACCAGTGTATTGCTGTGTATTGATGGTGCTATTTTGGTCTTGTTGGCCAATGCGAATTTGAAAACTTGAGGTAAGTGATTGCTTCGCGGAGTCGAGGTAATAATTCAAATTGTATAACGGATTAGTTTTATTGATTCCAACCGCCGCCTTATTCGCAAAGAGATCGAAAAATTTTATCCAGGCACAAGTATCACAACCCCTTACCCACACTGCATCATTTGGATATTGCTTATCTCCATGTTGCATATAAACAAACCGAAACAACAATGGAGTATAAAGCTTTGCTATATTACTCATGTTATAAGTTAGGATGAGATAATTGGTTTGAGGAATGGTATCGAACAACCAATTCCGATCACTCTTATCAAAGGTAATGGAACGCACTCCGGTAACTACCTCTGAAAAAGCATAGGTTCTTAAACGATTTTGTGTAGAGGTGTTTTCATAATCAACTCGTGGATTTCCTCCTACTGCATTGGTTTTTGAGTATAACCAAACATCACTCATCGCATCAAAATTTTCTAATACTGGAAGTGTTACAGGTGCATTGTCTACTTGTTGAAAATCAATTTTTAAGGAATCATTCTCTTTTACACCATCCAATGCATCATCAATCCAAATATGAATTGCACCTGAACCTACAGCATTTAAATCGAATGGCCCCAATACTTCTGTGGCATTGCCTGCACTCAATGAAATTGTTTTTGATTGAATGCTATTGGTATTTAGCTGATATTTCAATATCGTTGTATTGCCTGTTTGTAATCCATTGCTTTGCACATTCACATTAATATATTCGGAAGTGGAAAGAGCGCTTGATGTAAATTTGCGTCCGAATATTCGTGTATTCAAAGAGCTTAACTTATAATCAATATTGGTTTTTGGGATACACTGCCAGTTGAGCTCAAATCCTTTGCCAGCGGCTAAATAATCACTGGTGTGGCGTATGGTCGCCGCACCCGAATTGCAAATGATCTTTCCATTCAAGGGCAAACTATTTCCAGTGAATTTTCCAATTAACCTTGATAAGGTATCAGGCCCATCATAAATGTATAAGAAGTCGAATTGATTTTCATAGTCGAACATATTAAAATTAAGAATGAGTGATGACGCATTAGTAGGGATGATACTTCTAATACTGTATGACAGATTGCTGTAAGAACTAGTATCACCACCATCACGCATGATGCCATTGCATGAAGTAATGGCAACTCCAATGCCTGAAATAGGTAAATTCGTTAACGCACATTCTCCAAGTCCTGGTGCAATTTTGATGCATTGATTTTGAATGGTTGAATCAATAGTAATACCATTACAACCTGTGGCAATAAGTTCTACATTGAAGTTTCCTAATGAGTTATAGGTATGTGAAGGATTCGATAAGGTAGATGTTACGCCATCACCAAAATCCCAAGCATAACTTACGCCATTCAAACTATTATTATAAAATGCAACAGTAAAAGGTATTTTACATGAAGTAGGTTTAGAGGTTTTGAAACTCGCCAAGGTACTTGTATCTGTATTACCTACACCAACAGCATTCCATGCATTAATTACCTGCTTTACTTCCTTGCTACAATCGCCATAAAGCTCTTTGGCTGCTATGATGCTATAATAACGGGCATCTTCATAATTTGATAAAGGAGTAAGCATGGTAGTAAGGTTCTTGTAAGAAATCTGTGCTGCTTTTATAAAACCAATACTATCAACTTTGTATTTAGTGCCATTATCATTGGTGCCTGTATCGCCCTTACTGAGCAAATAAAACCATTTGTTTTGAACTCCACTATTATAGTGCACGCCTCCATTATCAGATTTTGAACTTATCCAAAATTGACCTTTATAAGTGCTTGGGTTCTGATATGTTTTTGGGTCAGCCATGTCGCGAAGCCCAGCGCCCCCAGGTCCAAATTGCTCTCCAATGCGGAAATTAGCAATTGTTGGACGGGTATAAAAATCGATTGACACGCCAAAGATATCACTGAAGGATTCATTCAAAGCCCCGCTCTCATTACTGTAAATTAATGCTGCAGTTTTTTGAGTAAGTCCATGAGTGATTTCGTGTCCACATACATCGAGTGAGGTGAGTGGTAAATACCCACTGCCTCCATCTCCATAGGTCATAAAATAACCATTCCAAAATGCGTTTACATAATTATTGCTATAATGTACAAAGCTTATTAATTTAAAACCATTATTATCAATGCTATTTCTATTGAAAAGTGATTTGTAAAAGTCATAAGTCATTTCTGAGCCCCAATGTACATCACCGGCAATTTCATCGAAATTGGTATTGTAATTGGTCCAATAATTATCGAGGTCTTGAAAGTCGATCGCCGTTGTATAGATCGTGCCTTTCTGCATATTATAAGTTTCAATACCATTGCCATTGCCTCTGCTAAACTCACGCAGACGGAAACTATTCGTTTGCAAACTATCCGTTACGATATTTTGTACCCCACTATATTTTGTGTTCGCTTTTCCAGGTACATTAATGGTTTCAATTTTATCTTCTGTATAAAGCAGCTCCAAGGTGGCCGCATCGAAATAATAAATTTTACGAGAACATGGTTCAAATGAGAAACGATCTACAGCAAATGCCAAACGAGACGAATGAGTCTTTTCGTTAAGTACTGCCGGCAGTACTACCAAATAGGGATTGGGATTGATATTGGTGCTGGGCGTTCCTGTTATTTCTTGTAACCACGAATTTGTAGTTGATTTAAAAGAAGGGTAATTAACATTTGGAGTGAATAGCAATACTTGATCACTGGCTTCTTGGGGCGAATGCAATACCGTCATCGATTTGGGCGTGTTAAATGTTTCACCATTGGCTGAATAAATATACCCTTCTTTCTCATGAGCGATATACATACTCCCAAGTACATCAATCCCATTAACGACTTGAATATATCGATAATGGATTTGACCATTCGATTCATGTTCGGAATTCAAAAAACGGAATTCTACTTGCTCCAAGCCAGAAACTCTCTTAAGCACGGAAAGAAAGTTAGTTGAATTCACGGTATGATAATCAAATAGAATATGCTCTGGGAATAATAAGTCATTACTGTACCGTTCGATACTATAAAACGATTTTGTATTGATATCAACCTGACTCTTTAATGTAATAAACAGGATCAATAGAAGGAATGTATAACGATACTTCATGGTGTACAATAATTGTATCGCAATTTAATGGTTTTTCGGAATCATAAATAAATCTTTTCTTTGCTTCACCATGTCACACGAAATTATTACAAATCCGGATGCTACCAAGGAACAGAAGTATATTACTTTGATTCCGCAAGTAGATAGTTTGATTAGTGATGAAACGGATCTGATAGCGAACCTCGCAAATATTAGTGCTGTTTTAAAAGAAACATTTAGTTGGTGGTGGGTAGGATTTTATATTGTAAAAAACAGGGAATTGGTATTAGGCCCATTTCAAGGCCCATTGGCATGCACACGAATTGGTTTGGGAAAAGGAGTTTGTGGTACTGCTTGGCAACTCAAACAAATGATGGTTGTAGATGATGTGAGTAAATTTGATGGGCATATCGCATGCTCTTCGGCCACACAATCGGAAATCGTTGTTCCAATTATGAAAAATAATGAGGTAATTGCCGTACTTGATATTGATTCGGAGCATTTGAATTGCTTTGATAGAATCGATCAAGATTATTTAGAAAATTTAGCCCAAATTATTGCCGGACTGTTTTAATTAGAATGAAACAAAGAAATATTATTCTGCTTGTTATCGTAGCGTCACTCGGCTACTTCGTTGACATCTATGACCTGATAATTTATAATATCGTAAAGAAGACCAGTCTCGCCGATATCGGAATTACGGGTGACTTGTTTAAGCAAAATGAAACATACCTTTTCAATGTACAAATGACGGGGATGTTGTTAGGTGGTTTGCTCTGGGGAATATTAGGTGATAAGAAAGGAAGATTGAAAGTGCTGTTTGGCTCTATCCTGATGTATTCTATTGCCAATATCGCCAATGCATACGTCGTTAATATATCGCAATATGCTATTTGTAGATTTATTGCAGGTATCGGTTTAGCGGGTGAATTGGGTGCGGGAATTACACTCGTTGTTGAGATCATGGATAAGAAAAACAGAGGTTATGGTACGATGATCATTGTAACCTTTGGCGCTCTTGGTGCCGTTGCAGCCTATATTATTAGCTCCATTGCAGGATGGCAGAGTGCGTATATTACTGGAGGGGTCATGGGACTTTTATTATTAGCAATGCGAATTGGAATCTCCGAATCGGGAATGTATAAAGGGCTGCAAGAAAGTGATGTGAAGCGTGGTGATTTTATGATGTTGGTTAATAACCCGAAACGATTAATTAAATATTTAGCTTGTATTTGTATTGGTTTGCCTGTATGGTATGTAGTTGGAATCCTTATTAATCTAGGGGAGCACTTTGCCGCCATGAAAGTAATTGATGGAGATGCTATCGTTACTGGCAAATGCGTTTTGTATGCCTACTTAGGTTTATCGGTAGGCGATTTATTAAGTGGCATTTTAAGCCAGGTAATGAAGAGCAGAAGGAAAGTCGTGATTATTTATTTGGCTTTCATTTCGGTTACGGTTTTATATTACATTTTTACTCCTCGCATGACTACCACTCATTTCTATATGGTATGTTTGTTATTAGGCGCCTCTACGGGATTTTGGGCATTGTTTGTAACCATTGCCTCCGAGCAGTTTGGCACCAATTTGCGTTCAACCGTTACCAATACTGTCCCAAACTTTGTTCGAGGTGCGGTAGTTATAATAACCATCTCTTTTACTTCTCTTAAGACTTCTATAGGCATTAATCAGGCAGCCCTGGTGGTTGGGGCAGTATGTATAGGGCTTTCACTTATATCTGTGTTGTATGTGAAAGAAACATTTAGCCAAGATTTAAATTATTTCGAAATTGAATAGGGCCTCAATTATTTTTTTAGTTTTAATTTGCAGTTATGTTTGAAAATAAGAAAGTAGTGGTGGTGCTCCCCGCGTACAATGCATCAAAAACGTTGAGCATGACGTATAACCAAATTCCGTTTGATATTGTTGATGATGTAATTTTAGTAGACGATGCAAGTAAAGATGATACAGTAGGTGTGGGCAAATCCATAGGTATCAAGCATATCATTCAACATCAGAAGAATAGAGGCTACGGAGGCAATCAAAAAAGCTGTTATCAAAAGGCGTTAGAATTAAATGCAGATATCGTAATTATGCTGCATCCCGATTATCAGTATACCCCGCTTTTAATACATTCTATGGTAAGTATCATTGCTAATGGAGTTTACCCTGTAGTATTTGCAAGCAGAATTCTAGGCAAAGGAGCATTAAAGGGAGGGATGCCAATGTATAAATATATTGCCAACCGATTCCTTACCTTGTTCCAAAATATTGTTTTTGGCCAAAAGCTAAGCGAATACCATACTGGCTATAGAGCATTTAGCAAAGAGGTATTGCAGAGCTTAAAATTAGAGAATAATAGTGATGATTTTATTTTTGATAATGAAATTACTGCACAAATTTTTTATAAGGGATATGAAATCGCAGAGGTTACTTGTCCTACTAAATATTTCGAAGAGGCTTCGAGCATTAATTTTAGCCGTAGTATGAAATATGGAATTGGTTGTTTGAGAGTATGTCTTGTTTATCGCCTATGTAAATGGGGATTGATGAGAAGCGATTTGTATTAATTCTTATTTGCGCTTAAAAAACACATATCCGTTTTTTCTGTAAATTTCTTCCACAAATGGATTGTATTCATTGCTTATTTCCAAAGCCATGGTTGATTTGCAAACAAAATAAGTGGGCTTGTCAACCGCTTCTCTAAGTAACCATTGATGATCGAGTGCCTCTTTGCGTTCACCTGGTTTTTTTAAAGTATAGAAATAGTTGGCATAACTCTTATACCCAAGTGTTACCACATAACAATCTTTTCCTTGCAAGGATTTGAAGAATTCGATCGCGGCATTTTGGGAGTATAATTCTATACGAGGTATAAACAAAAGTAGAATTACCTGAATAAAAACGATGGTTGAAACGAAGTAAGTTATCAGAGCTTTCTGATATTTTTTTTGTTGCATCCATACAAAGGCAATGACAACGATGATCCCATATGCGATACCTGGAATACAAAGAAGATAGTTCCATGAAACTTCGGCTTGGAGATTCTCCAATGCAAATGGGTCTTTTAATATTCCTTGGAGCCATTCGGGATGCATACCAATAAGTGGCAATCCAGATGTGATGAGAAACCAAACAAGGCCAATAATTAAGAAAGAATATTTTTGCCAAGATTTAATTTTGTATGTGCCAGTAATTATTCCTTCGAAGCTATATGCAGCCAAATAACACATGGGCAAGTAACAGAAAGAAGAGTAATGTATGATTTTTGTTTGCACGAGTGAAAACAATACAAGTACAACCCAAAAGGAAATCAAAGCAAAAAGTCGGAAATTAGCTTGCTCTAAAGTTTCTCCAATATTCTTCTTCCAACGATAGATAAGGATGGAAGCGGGGAACACTCCAATAAAGAGTACTACAAAATGATAGCCAGGGAATCCTGCGTGCCCGGCATCATGTGTTTTAAATAATCGGATTTGATAAGTAATGAATTCATTAATGAACCACCAGCCATGCTGTTTGATTTCTAAACCAAACCAAATTAATGCTGTGAGTAGTACCATCAACGCAAATTGTAAATAGTATTTTATGGGTAGGAGGGCTCTTTTTCTCCTGAAAAGAACATAAATGAAATAGCTAAGCAATGGGATTAATAATCCAACAGGGCCTTTGGTAAGTACTGCTAAACCTGTAAATAGACCGGCGAACAGAATGTGTTTTCCAGGACTTTGCTTGGCTTCATGAGATGAAATTCCCAATACCAATTGATAAATCCCAAGAAAAATAAATAGGTTAAACCAAGGATCAATAATTCCGGTTTTAAAATAAAAATGTGGGAGAAAACTACCAGCATAAATTAAAGTCATCAGCCAACCAAATCGTTCAGAGTGTAGTTTTTTACCAATATGGAATAGAACGCCTAATAACACGATACCGCAAATGGCATTAGGTAGTCGGGCAGCAAATTCGTTCACCCCAAAAATATTCATACTCAGGACCTGCATCCAGAAAAACAAAGGGGGCTTCTCCCAAAAAGGTTGATAGTTAATTTGAACCTGCATGTAGTTGTGAGTTTCCATCATCTCACGTGCACTTTCTGCAAAATTTATTTCATCCCAATCGAATAGATGCACCTGCCCTAAAAAAGGGATAAAGAGCAAAGCACCTATAAGGCCAATGATTAGGTATGGGTATTTTACAGAAGGCATGATAGGATTTGAGTTCAAATTTAAGATTGTAAAAATACTAAAATCTGAATCAACCTCATTTTAATGTATTGTACCTTTATAAAAATTAATTACTTTCACCTCTTGTATGAGAATGCGATTATTTTTTGCTATAATTATGTTATCAATGGTTGTAAAAGCCCAGAATAACTATGTTCAATTTGTCAACCCAATGATTGGCACTGGTGGTCATGGGCATACCTTTCCGGGAGCAACCAATCCATTTGCTATGGTACAATTAAGTCCGGATACCCGCATCGATGGGAGCTGGGACGGATGTAGCGGGTATCATTACAGTGACTCCATTATTTATGGATTTTCATATACGCACTTGAGTGGGACAGGCTGCAGCGATTATGGTGATATTTCATTCATGCCTGTATTGGTGAAAAACTCTCAAATAAGTGTTCAAAATCAGGACACCTTCTCAAGTAAATTTTCGCATCAAAATGAAATAGCGGAAGCAGGTTATTATGCTGTTAAATTGGATAATGGGGTGAGTGTTGCACTGAGTAGCAGCCCCCGTGTTGGGATACAGGAATATACCATCAATACTGATGGCTACCTTTGGATTACACTCAATTTAAAGCACCGGGATGAATTGTTGGAAGGCAGAATTTTTACTGTCGATAAGCATTCATTCTGTGGATTTCGACGATCGAAAGCGTGGGCAGAGAATCAGTTGGTATATTACTATTTTGAAGTGAGTAGAGATGCTGATCAGATTTTAATTAGCAAAAATGAGCATGGTGAAACAAAAATAAATTTGGGGTATGCGGTTCAAAAGGGAGTCACTATTTCGGTGAAAACTGCCTTATCAACAGTGGATGAAGACGGGGCTAAAAATAATATGCAGCAAGAGATGCCCAATTGGGATTTTAATAAAGTGCGTTTGGAAGCAAAAGGTACTTGGAACAAGGAGCTCAATAGAATTAAAGTGTTTGGGGGTACGCAAGATGAAAAGGTGAATTTTTATACCGCACTTTATCATTGCATGATTCATCCAAATATTTTAAATGATTTTGATGGAAGATATCGTGGTCGCGACGGTCAAATACACCGTGCTAATGGATTTAATTATTATACTGTTTTCTCTTTGTGGGATACCTATAGAGCATTACATCCTTTATTAAATATCATTGATAAAGATCGTTCCCGTGATTTCGTATTAACGTTCAAGGCACAGTTTGAGCAGAGTGGCAGGTTGCCCATGTGGGAACTATGGAATAATGAAACCAATTGTATGATTGGATTTCATAGTGTAAGTGTGATTTGGGATGCTTTTAATAAGCAGGCAATTGGTTCAGAAACCTTGAATGCGTTGTATACTGCAGTAAAGACAGAAGCGATGAGTACTCGTTTTGGCTTGAGCAGTTTCAGGAAAAATAGTTTCCTGGCTATTGAAGATGAAAGTGAAAGCGTTTCCAAAACATTGGAATACAGCTATGATATGTATTGTGTGGCAAATATTGCCTATGCAACACACCATGATGAGGATGCAATTTATTTCTCTAAGTTAGCCAATTCATGGCAAAATGTATATGATACAAAAACAGGTTTTATGCGGCCACGTAAAAATGGTGGATGGCTTAACCCTTTTGATCCGAAACAGGTGAACAACCACTTTACAGAAGCCAATGCTTGGCAATATTCATTTGCCATACCACAGGCTTATCAGGCGGTATATGATATTAATAAAATTTCAGAGTTGTTTAATGTAGATTCAAAAACAACTGGAAGAGAGCAGTCGGATATTAGTGGATTGATTGGGCAATATGCGCATGGTAATGAACCCAGTCATCATATTCCATACTTATTCAACAATTTAGATTCCACCTCAAAATATGTAAAGCAAATTTGCAATACCTTGTATAAGCCAACACCTGATGGTCTTTGCGGCAATGAGGATTGTGGTCAGATGAGTGCATGGTATGTGTTTAGTGCCATGGGCTTTTATCCGGTGAATCCATCGAGCACAGAAATGGTTTTTGGGAATATGCTTTTTGACAGTGTGATTTTTGCCAATGGAGATGCATATAGTACCATGTATAAGAATAGGGCGGAAGCAAAAAATCCAAAACATGGCTATGTGAAATCGAATCGCTTTCAATTGATGGATGGATGGGGCAAATACGATTTCGGTTATAGTAGCGCTTATTCAATTTCTTCAATGCCAGTAACCATGTCGGTTTCGGCGCCAATCATAGAAACTGCCTCAGAAGTGTTTAAAAACAAAATGAGTTTGACGATGTATTCTAACAATTTAAATTCGAGCACTCCAGGTATAATGAATGGATGGATTTATTATACAATGGATAGCACAAATCCGAATAAGAATTCAAATAAATATATTGAAAATATGCCTATAGAAATTAGTGAGAACACCTTTATGAAGGCTATTTTCATAAGTGATAGTGGGGCTACTAGTGCTATTACTACGGCACAATTGTTTAAGATGCCACACGATTATTCGATAAATATAAAGAGTGTTTACAATAAACAATACACAGCTGATGGGGATGAAGGACTCATTGATGGATTAATTGGTGCTACTGATTGGCGGAAAGGTCGTTGGCAAGGCTATCAATCGCAGGATTTTGAAGCAGTGATTGATTTGAAACAGCCAACCGAAATTAAAAAAGTGGAAGCCGGGTTTTTACAAGACAGCCGTTCATGGATATTATTTCCAAAGCAAGTGAAATTTTATGGTTCAACTGATGGTGTCAATTTCAAATTATTGTATACCATGCAGAATACGGTTACTGCCAGCTATTATAATGTGCTACGCGCCCCATTTGGTTTTTGGAGCGGGGAATATGGGACCTATCAATTTATCAAGGTAGTTGCCGAAAACTATGGGGTCTTGCCTTCATGGCATCAAGGCGCTGGAGGTGACGCATTTATATTCATTGATGAGATTCGGATTAATTAGATAAAGAGGTAATTATCAGTTGTTTGCGTTTCAATAATGGTCTAAGATGAGTAATTCAGCTCAATTTTAAAGGAAAATCCGAATCTGTTTGGTGATTCTTCTCGAATTCATTACCTTTGCAGCCCTAAAAAATTTTTATTTTTAATATATGGAACATCAATACGAATCCGTCGTAGTACTCACACCTGTAATGACGGAGGATCAGGTAAAAGAAACGATCAATAAGTATCGTGCCTTTTTAGAAAAAGGAGGTGCCACAATCGTGCACCAACAAAACTGGGGCTTAACCAAAATGGCGTATCAAATACAAAATAAGGGAACAGCCTATTACACCGTCCTTGAATACAAGGCGCCAACTGATTTAGTATCAAAATTCGAGGTTCAATTGAAACGCGATGAATCGGTACTTCGCTTCTTAAGTATCGTGCTCGACAAGCATGCTGTGAGCTACAACCAACGCCGTCGCAATGGTGAATTAAAATCTCAACAACCTAAAAAAGCAGAAGCATAATTTTTAATTAAATACTAAATATCATGGCAAAACCAAACACCCATAATAATTCAAATTCCATCTATCCATTTTCGCAAACTGATGCGAATGCTGGAAAGAAGAAATATTGCCGATTCAAGAAATCTGGTATTGAATATATCGATTATAAAGATCCGGAGTTTTTAAAGAAATTTTTAAACGAACAAGGTAAAATTCTTCCGCGCCGTATTACTGGTACATCATTGAAATTTCAACGTAAGGTGGCACAAGCTGTAAAGCGTGGCCGTCATATTGGAGTTTTACCGTTTGTAGCCGATAACTTCAAAGGCGACAACTAGTTCTTTATTAATAACATTTTAAAAGTCAAATTATCATGAAAATTATTTTAAAGCAAGACGTAAAAAATCTTGGATATAAAGATGATGTAGTAACCGTAAAGAATGGTTATGGAAACAATTTCTTAATCCCACGCGGATATGGCGCAGTAGCTACTGAAGGCAACTTAAAAATGCTTGCAGAAAACATTAAACAAGCCAGCTACAAACAAGATCGTATTTTAGCTGATGCCACTGCATTGGCTTCAAAAATCGAAGGCAAAACATATACAATTTCTACCAAAGCAGGTAATACAGGCCGTATTTTTGGTGCTGTAACTCCTTTACAATTGGCTCAAGTAATTAAGTCGGTTGAAGGTGCTGATGTTGACAGAAGAAAGATTGTATTCGATAAGGATATCAAAGAATTGGGAAGCTTTACAGCAACTTTGAATTTACACAAAACCATTTCGGTGAATGTAAATATTGAAGTAGTAGCTGAGTAATTTCTAATTATTTCACATAAAAAGAGGCGGTACTTTAGGTATCGCCTCTTTTTTTATGTCTGGTTTTGATTTACATCTTCACAAATTTCCCGTGGAATATTTTTCCGTCAGCGGCGGTGATATTAATAAAATACACTCCTTGAGTCAAGCCTGAAATATCAATAGATGATTTGCGTTCCAAAAATTCAGGTTCGAATAAAATAGTCTTGCCTGTAGCATCATAAATTAGCAATGAGTACATCTCATGATCAAATCCTTCTAATTTAATACTTGAGCTTGCCGGGTTAGGAGTTATATGCACATTATCGTAGGATCTCATTCTTTGGGTAAGTCCCACTTTACCTTTAAATTCATAGGTAGAGAATAGAGAAACTCCGCCACCATTATTCCCAAGCATGATATCGTAAACAGCATCACTGTCGAGCTGCGCGATAGCAGGGCATACAAAGTTACCAGTTAGCCTTTTAACGGGCAGTTGTGATGCTGCAAATCGCCCGATGGTATCGGTTAAGGTAAGAGAGTCATTGAATTTTCCTTCAATGTTCTTATAAATATATAATCCAAGTTTGCCTCCAACCAATAAATCAAGTTTGCCATCTTTATCCAGGTCGGCCACAACAGGCACGCTGGCCCCTTCACCATAGAAGTTTCTGTAATCATCCACTTCACGAACACAGATCTTTCCTACGGAATCAACTTGTTTTGTAAATACTGGGGCGGTGTTTGTTCCTGTATTTTGATAGTAAGAAATGAATCCATCATAATTGCCAACGAATAAATCGAGTTTTCCATCCTTATTATAATCGGCCAAGTTGGGTGCCGTATAATTCCGAGTTGAAAAGCCTGCAAATAGGGTGTTATTCTCTACAAAAGTGATATTATTAGCTGTAGAAGTATTTATATAATAACGTAGTCCTCCATTCGACTCTCCAAAAATTAAATCTTTTTTGCCATCACCATTAACATCTCCAAAGCAAGGTTTAATTCCACTCAGTGCTTTACTTGCCAGATTCAGAAAATTGGTGTCTACTAATTCGAATCTAGGATTGAGTAAAGTGCCAGTATTCTTGTAGTAATAAATTTGATCTCTTGA
>CANLPK010000059.1 GCA_947492885.1 Bacteroidota bacterium | reverse complement strand
TATAAAAAAAAGTATTGTCTTTAGTGATATCCGCCATTTTAATGGCATCAATCCCGAGGCTGGCACCGCGCAGACGCCCACCCAGTTCGCTTCGTACTTCAAGTATTCTAATATTTGTCATACCATGCGAAAATAGGCAATTTACCTCGAAGCAACCATTTTAAAGGGGATTTTACAATAAACAGCGTTAAAAAGGAAATACTTCTTTGAATTACCTATAGTTTACGATTTCTTTAAAGGCATGTTATCGTTGCGTAAAAGTGTAGTTTTTATTAGAATTTAGAAGTTCTATTTGTCCAAATTAAAGAGATATAATATTCTATTTTGTGTTCTTAACAATACACTTATAGCCTATACTAGACAAGGATTTGAAGATATTTTAAAATCGTGGAAAAGTTACTAAAAACGCCTGTAAATAATTTGTATATTTGGATTTTTATACTTTATCGTAACGGAGCACTTTAGCATTATAATGAGAAAATATATACTAATCCCTTTTTTAATTTTATCCCTTTTTGCGCAGGCACAACAAATTTCTTTCCAACGCAATTATGCTAAAGGAGAGAATTCTTCCATTACTACATTCACTGAACTAAGATCAATGAATATTGTGTTGGCCTATACCAAAATCAATATGGATGTGAGCCATGCTGGCCCACACACTTTGGAGTTGCATCTTATGAAAACCGATCAGAATGGAAATGAAATTTGGGATAAATTAATCCGTAAAGACACTACCCGATTCCCCAATGATCGTTTTTGCACACAACATATTGATGAGCAAAATGATGGCTCTTTGGTATTGGATATCACCTACCCATATGGAGAAAAATATTTGGCAAAATTTGATGCATCTGGCAATCAAAAATGGGAATCATATTCTTATAATTCTTTTGGTGATTTTAATTTGCATCCACAACTCATCAAGCAACGTGGTCGCCATTTAGCAATGGCTGATGGCAGTGTGATGTCGTTTGGAGGTTCGTTTGTTAATGTGTACCCAAAAGCTACCATGACCATCATTGATGCTGCAGGAACTTCACCCCTAGATTTCACGTATTACCGTGGTTATTTTAACGATGCCTATTATTTAAATAACGAACATATTTACACTATTGGTGTAGAGCAAACAGATACCAATGAAAATTTGGTATTGAGCGATTTGCGAGCCGATGGTGGAACTAACTATCACTTAAAAACTGCTCATAAAAGATTCGAAAAAATACTTGCTACCCGTTTATTTTACTCAAGCACCAAAATTCGAATTGCTGAGAGCGTTTCAAAAAGTGATACTGGTTTTTATGTACGAATCATCGATTATGATCATACTGGTAAATATTTATTTACTGCCAACTATCGTTTGAAATGTGCAGCCACATCAATTAATCTCAGCAATTTTGAAACTGAGTGGGTCTTAAGTAATTCTTGTAAAGCCGAGCAAAGTCAGACAATTGAAAAGATGGATGCCAATTCGCATCTTACTTTCAGCTTCTCAGATTCATTTGATAATGTATTGATGTTGAAGAAAGTTCACGACGGAAATTTCTTATTCTGTTTTAGCAAGGGCAGCGGAATTAATTTGTGGAAGCTCAATGCCAAAGGCACCTTGCAAACAGGTGAAGCAGCCGAAGGTTCGTTTGCTCCAAATCCTGCTGTGAATTTTGTAACTTTTGTAGGAAGTAAAGAAACATTTAATCACGGGGTAAGCGTTTCTCTTTACGATATGCTGGGAAATACCCTTAGCGTGAATAGCTTTGCTGCCTTAGAGCCCGTAACGCTTAATGTAAGCGGTTATAGAGAAGGTATTTACAATTACCGATTGACAACCGATGATGGCAAGACACTCAAAGGCAAAATTGTAGTTTATTCCAAGGGGCGCTAAGCAAGCCCTTTTATTTTTCAAGTACTGCTGACACAGCATCTCCTTTATCCCAATTTTATTATTGTACATTCGTTCTAGTTTTTGTCATGCTTAAAAAAACATTACAAAAATAATTTTCATTCTATCATCCGCATTTTTAGAGTTAGATAGCGGTACCTCTCAATCACATCTACCCTTGTAAGAAGTGTGAATTATGTAACAATTTCCTTAAAAGATGTAAAATTGTTTCTCCGCCTTTGTTGCATCTTTGTATTCGACTCAATAATAAAAGCAAACCTTGAAATTATATATAAAATACATGGTGAGTGGCCGTTGTAAAATGGCTGTGAAGGAGGTATTGAAAAAACTTGGTTTACATTACATTTCGGTTGACCTTGGTGAAATTGAAATTATAGAGCAATTAACTGATGACGACCGAATGTTATTAAGGGTTGGCTTAGCCGAATCGGGGTTAGAGCTTATGGATGATAAACGAGCCTCTCTAGTAGTAAGAATAAAAGGAGTAATTATAGAGATGGTGTATCATTCAGACGAGATTATTAAAATAAATTTCTCCGACTATATAAGTGAGAAAATGAATTTAGATTACACCTATCTAGCTAATTTATTTTCGGAGGTGCAAGGCACCACCATTGAGCAATTTATTATTTCCCATAAAGTAGAACGAATAAAAGAACTCATCATATATGAAGAATTAAATATCACTGAGATTGCTTGGAAGATGAATTACAGCAGTGTAGCGCATCTATCCAATCAATTCAAAAAAGTAACTGGCCTCTCTCCTACTCATTTCAAACAACTCAAGGACAAGCACCTCAGCCCCATTGAAGAAAAAGAAAAGCACGCTGCCGAATCAATCATAGCCAACGGAAAATTCTTTTGGTATGAGGAGAAGGAAAAACGTGCTGTCGAACTTTTCATTGTCAATGAAGAAATGGGATTCCAGAATAAAGAAAAAGAAAAGCGTTTCGCTGAATTAACAATAGAGAATATAGAACTCACATTTGAAAATGAGGAAAAAGGAATACATGCTGCTGAACTAAATATAGCCATTAAGGAATTGACCTTCCAAACCGAAGAGAAAGAAAAAAGAGCAGAAGAGCTAATTATAGCGAATTTGGAATTGCATAAAGCAGAAGATGCAATTCGCATATTAAATGAAGATCTTGAAAAGAAAGTCATTGAACTTACTGCTGAATTATTAGCAATAGACAAAGAACTAGAATCTTTCTCCTATTCAATATCACACAACCTAAGAGCAACAATGCATGCTGCACATGGTTACATTCGAATGCTAAAAAAAGATTGTGGTGATGAGCTCAATCCAGAAGCGAATAGAATGACGAATAATATCATTAACAATTCAAAGAAAATGGCGCTACTCATTGATGACTTACTTACCTTTTCTAGAATAGGAAGACGTGAATTGGTGAAAGTGGATATTCAGGTGATGGATATGGTTAGTTATATATGCACTGAGATAAAAAAAGAAAATAAAAACCGTAAATTAGAAATTAAAATGGACGATTTACCTTCTGTTCAGGGTGATACTGTTGCCATCAAACAAGTATGGGTGAACCTCCTTTCGAATGCTTTAAAATATTCAAAACTCAATAAGTTAAGTACCATTCATATTGGATTTAGCACCAATATTAGTGAGGTTATTTATTTCATAAAAGACAATGGCGCTGGTTTTGACATGCATTATGCAAATAAATTATTCGGGTTATTTCAAAAGCTGCATACCGATGAAACTTTTGAAGGGACGGGTGTGGGCCTGGCCATCGTACATAGAATTATATCTAAACATGGTGGACGAGTATGGGCTGAAGGAATCGTTAACGGTGGGGCAACATTTTATTTTTCATTACCTAAGACAATAATATGGAACAAGATATAGCAGTAATCTTAGTTGAGGGTAATGACAGCGATGCTGAAATGACCATTCGTGCACCAAAGAAAAACAATTTGGCGAATCGACTGCTCCATTTAAAAGATGGTGCTAAAGCGATTGATTTCTTATTTGCTGAGTTTAACAAAGTAATTTCAGCCCTCGGCTTGTATTGGATGACTGTAAATCAACCACCACATTAATAAATTGTGAAATGATACAAAAAACAAGAATACTAATTGTAGAACACGATGCCTCGGACATAGAACTAATGAACTATGAGTTAAAAAAAGGAGGCCTTAATTTCGAATCTAAAATTGTACAAACCGAAATTGATTTCGAAGCCTCACTAAAAAACTACCATCCAGATATTATACTTTGCGATTATTCTCTGCCTGCCTTTGATGGCCCTACAGCATTTAAACTAAGGGGCCATCTTGCTCCTGAAGTGCCATTCATTTTTGTGTCCGAAACGATTGGCGAAGAAAACGCTATTGAACTAATAAAGAATGGGCTCACCGATTATGCCTTAAAGGACAAACTATTTAAGTTAACATCGAAAGTAAAAAAAGCTTTGCTAGATTCAACGAAAAAAAAGGAAAAAGAGCTTCATTTTCAAGAACGCGTACTAAGTGAGAAACGCCTGGCAAGAGCACAACAATTAGCTCATATGGGCAATTGGGAACTCGATTTCAATACCATGAATGTGCATTTGTCGGATGAGGCATGCCGAATCTACTGGCTAACTACAGCTCAGAATTCACATTATTTTGACACCTGGCTATCCTTTATTCATCCTGAGGATATGGCTTATGTCACAAGTACAATTAAAGCTTCGTATGCTCTTCACGACTTTTCTTATTACTCAAGAATTGTTCATCGAAACGGAACTGTTCGGGATATCTACTCAGAATGTAAATTCGAATTCAATAATAATGGAACACTTAGCATTATGTACGGCATAGTTCATGATGTGACCGAAAGAAAAAAGGCGGAAGCTGAAAAGGGAAAAATGATGGCAGATATTATTATAAGGAATAATGTATTACAACAATTTACCAAAATTGTTTCCCGTAATTTAAGGGCACCCATCGTTAATATACAAGGCATTTCGAGCGCACTCAAACAAAGCATTACCGAAGCCGAAAAGAACCAATATCAACTTTATTTATTCGAAGCAGTAGAAAATTTAGATCTAGTAATAATTGATTTGAATAAAATATTACAAACTCGCTTTGAGAACGTAGAGACAAAAACTGTCCTGCATTTTGATAACATATTGAATGATGCTCTAAAATCCATGGGCCAATTAATGCAAAATGAAGAAATAAATATTGCATCAAACTTTGAATCGTGTACTCAAATAACTTCGTTAAAATCACATCTAGTTAGTATTTTTTATAACCTCATTTCTAATAGTATAAAATACCGTTTGCCCAATACTCCATCTAGAATTAGTATTACAAGCGAAAAAGTAAATCACAAAATCCAACTTACATTTAAAGATAATGGAAGTGGAATAAATTTATTACTTAACAAAGTCAAGGTATCCGGATTTTATAGTCGATTTCACCCAGAGATTGAAGGAAAAGGATTTGGCCTCTTTATGGTGAAGACCCAAGTAGAAATTCTTGGCGGCTCAATTGAGGTATTTAGTGAGCCCGGAATCGAAACCCGATTCGTGGTTCAACTTCCTCTTTAGCAAAATAATTTCTTATCAAACCATTTAATACATTTTTAATTTGGCATGAATCCTATAACTCTAATTAGCAATTGTGTAATTCATCTGGGTCAATACTGGCGCATCTTTTCCTTGTGAAAATGAATTCATAAATAAATTTTATTTATCATAATCCCACCGGAATTAAAGGAAACTGGAACGAACAAAAAGGAAAAAATTCGCTGTCTTAACCGATAGCGATTTAATGTATGAAACCGGCAAAAAAACAAGAAATGTTTACTAAACTTTAAATAAAAATTGGCAAGACCAAAGAGGAATTAAACGCATTAATCACCGCACTTTAAAATCAATTAAAGCCGTTTGATGATGATCCGTTACTAAACGGCTTTTTAAAATAACTTAAAAGTACAATTATGAAAAAATTAATCATTACAATTTCCCTCTTCATCTTTTTTGCAGGTAGTATTGTATTAACTGGATGTCAATCGAATGCACAAAAAGAACAAGCTGCAAAACAGAAGGTAGAACAAGCTCAGAAAGATGCGGAGGCTGCCCAACTCAAAACTTCTAATGAGCTCGAATGGAAAGCGTTCAAAGCAGAATCACTATTGAAAATCAATAAAAATGAAAACAATATCGCCTCATTAAGAGTAAAACTTAACAAACCAGGAAAGGGCTTAGATCCATTATATGAGGCTCGTATCAAATTTTTAGAAAAGCAAAATGCGAATTTAAAAATTAGAATTGCTGACTTTAATGGTAACCCAAGCGAATGGGAATCATTTAAGAAGGAAGGCATACCTGATTTAGAAGAATTGGGGAAGGCCATTAAGGATTTTACTATCGATAATAAATAATCAATCACTCATCTTAAAAAATACGATCATATTTAGTATCGCAACAATATTTTTATTGGCAATTATTCCTTCAAATGGGAATACTCAAGAGAAAATGAAACCAAGTATTGGGGCTAAAAGGCGAATGAATTGCTCCACCCTATTAACCAAAAATTCAGACAACTCAAAAATGATTACTGGCTTTAATGTTGGCTTGTTTGCAAAGCTGCCAGTAACAAAAAACATTGGGCTGCAACCCGAAATTTATTATTCCACCAAAGGATCGGAAGTAACCTATAACAACCTATTTGCAAATGTTACTGCTCGCTTCAAAGTTAACTATCTTGAAGTTCCATTGCGGTTGATGATGAATATCACACAAAACTTTAATGTGCATGTGGGACCATACGCCACAATCATGGTGAGTGGAAAGGCAACGAACCAATCGAATGTTTCATTATCTGACTACGAAAGAGCACTTAAAATATCCGACTACAACCAATTGGATGCAGGAATTGAAGCAGTTGTGGGCATTGACATTGGCGCCTTGAGTATCGGTGCTCGCTATAATTATGGACTCACAAAAGTGGGGAAAGAGCGCACCTTCTTTGGAACTAATTATACATTCCCTGATGCCTCCAATTCCGTAATGACACTTTATATAGGTATTGCATTAAATTAATTCAACCTATTGGTAATTTTGTTTTCTAATCGTGAAGCGGTATGTTTGAAAAGCATGCCGCTTTTTTTATTACACTATTCTTTAATCAATCATGGAACGCAATTATAATTTCTATTTTTATCCAGCATTGTTTTGTGCCATCTGGTTTTTATTAACCAGTTATGCTTGGACTTATTACGCTAATGTCTTCATCTCCTTTCCATTTGGGATATTAAGTTTGTATTTATGGAATCAGGGTAGAAAGAAAGATACTCGAAAAGATCGATATAAACCCATCAGTTGGATTCTTTTTGCAGGCTTCTCCGCTTCCTTGATTGCATTGATAATATTGCTTTCTGCTAATTAATATGATGTTCGAATCCTAAATATTGATACTTTTTGACTGTTCTGTTATATAGATATAACTAACTTCGCCTCCTATCAAAACGAACTATCCATGAAATATATAATATTTTTACTTGCATTACTCATTGGAGGTAATGTTTACTGTCAGAATTGCTCCGATGGATTTTATCCTTTCAAGGCCGGTATAAGCTGGGAAACTACCAACTATACCGCAACCAATAAAGCGGTTAGCAAATCAACAAGTGTTATTAATAGCATCAATAAGAGCGCAACTGGCTTCAAGGCCAATATTAGCGCAAAAGGCGAAGATGGTAAAGGCAAAGAAACCTTCAATACATCTTATGATGTAGAATGCATTAATAATGTATTTAGGATGGACCTAAAAAGCATGATGGGGCCTGAGCAAACAGCGGCATTTAAAGATATGAAAGATGTAACCATCGAATTCACGGGCGACTATCTTGAAACTCCTAAATCGTTAATCATAGGCGATACCCTTAAACAAAGTAAGATGCTTATGACTGTAAAAAACAACGACATCATGATGATGACTATGGAGATTGAAATTTATGATAGAAAAGTGGAAGCAAAAGAAACCATTACTGTACCCGCTGGCACCTATACATGCTATAAAATTTCTTATAAAAGCAGAGTCACCAGCAGTTACGCTGGAATGCCTGTAAAAACAGAGTCCTCAACTACTCAATGGCTTTCGCAAGGAGTAGGCATGGTGAAGATGGAGAACTACCGCAATGGAAAAATAAGTGGCTATTCCCTCCTTACCAAATATAGTAACTAATTTACTTTTTTAGTTTTACCAAATCCATTTTACACTTCGGACAAGTTCCAATTGTGTCGTAAGTTTTGGTGCCTTCACATTTCATGGGGCATTGATATTGATCCTTTTTAACCGTTTCAGTATTGCCCGTTGTACCACTTGTAGAAGTGGCTTGGGGAGTATGGCAAGCCATATATCCAATACATAATAACCCTGCGAAAATTTTGGTGATATTCATAATATAAAATGTTATTTAATTCCGTAACGTAATCCGATATAAATTAAACGCCCATTAACCGGCCCCCAAATCATGGATGCATCGAAGTACTGACCAAAGGGCTGAGCGTTGGATAAAATTAATTGTGGTTGCACATAATTGGTTAGATTTTCAACACCAATATATACTTCCATCTTGGTATTGAATTGTTTTGAAACCTGAGCACTCACCTGCATATATGCTGGCGAATAGCTCCCAAGTTGATAATCTTGGGGGTTACTTCGGGTATCAGGCAATCGCTTTCCACTTAGCCATTGTGCTGTAATATCATACTTCCACTTTGAAATGGTTTCGTAAGCCAAATTAATAAAGGCACGATGAGAAGCGATAAATGGCTTGCTTTTAAGTCCTCCATCATACGTTGTTTTAACATCTAGCCATCTGTATGCCATACGCATCGACAATCCAGAAAGGAGTTCGTAATTCAGTTCGGCTTGAACACTATTCGAATAAGATGGACCTTTCAAATTATAAAACAATACTTGATTGGGGTTCGCATCTAAATCAACAACAACCTGATTGATGAATTGTGTTTGATACGCGTCAATCGACATAGTTCCTGCTCTATCGTAGAGTCGGAATTGATGTAGAAAATTCATTCCATAATTCCAGGCTTTTTCAGGATTCAAACCATATCCATATCCATTCATTGGGTTCTTGATAATGTATTGGCGGGAACTCACAAAATAGTTGGTATTCTCAGCAAAAATATTGGCCATCTTAAATCCCGAACCTCCAGAGAATCTCAGCGTATTATTTAAATTAATATCATATTTCAAATGGATACGTGGCGTAGTTATCCAACCAAAATAACTATGGTAGTCGGCACGCAATCCAATGATAGTAGAGAACTTAGGGTTGGGAGTAAAGGTATATTCGAAGAAGGCACCGGGAACAATTTCATTGCGCTTGTATCCATTCGTGTTTAGCGATTCTACATACTGCTCATTAATATAACTCAAGCCAGTACGGTAATTATGCATGGTATTACCAAAGATTGATTGATAAATAAAATTGGCATAGATAGACTGTTGACTGGCATTGTAAGTACGCAAGCCATAGTAGGCATGATCGTCGTACAAGGTGCCCGAAATCATAAATCCAATACTCTTATAAAGTTTCTCAGGAAATACATATCCAACTTTTCCAGTGAACGAATATTGCTGAACAGCGATGCCAACTCCATAATTGGTTGATTTTAATTTATCATTCACTGGATTAAAATTAAATTCACCTGCTTGTCGATAATCGTTCAATGCCTTGAGTGAGAATTGTGCGATGAGTCCATTTGAATCCAAATATTTCCATCGATTGACTATATTGAATTGCCTTCCAATAGGAATATCTAAAAACCCATCATTATTTCCGTCGGTCTTAATAAATACTCCGTTGGCATGGGTAAGCAAAGCCGTGCTCCATCGATTATTCAGCCGTTTCGAAAAATTCATACTCGCTTCCATCCTTCCCATACTACTATTGTAGATATTGAGGTAGAACTTTTCCATCTTGTCGGGCTTTTTCTCTTCAATATTTATTTGCCCAGCGATACTCTCATATCCATTTGCCACCGAACCTGTTCCTTTCGTAACTTGAATTCCTTCGAGCCATGGTCCTGGTATAAATGTTAATCCATAACTTCCTGGCAAGCCTTTAATTTCAGGAATATTTTCTGTGGTGAGCATGGTATAATTACCCGATAATCCCAGTAGTTGAATTTGCTTGATGCCTGTTACTGCATCCGAATAACTCACATCAATAGATGGACTCGTTTCAAAACTCTCCGAAAGATTACAACAGGCTGCTTTGGTCAATTCCTTGGAACTTATATTCAGTGTATTTAATGTACTTATTGCCGACACATAACTCGTTTGCATTCTTCCATACACTTGAACCTCTTTCAATGTATTTGTAGATGGAGTTTGCAAGGTAATGGTAAGCAGTTCGGAGTGTTTATACTCAATAGTATCTGAAAGATATCCAAGATAACTGATTACAATTTGTGCAGGTAAATCGGCTCTTAAACTAAATGCTCCTAAGCTATCTGTATAGATAGCTTTTTGAGTTCCAGTTACTCGTACCAAGGCTCCATATAAAGGTACCGATTTACCATTTACTAATTCTAATACCGTCCCTCCTATTTCTTGATTTGACAATTGATGAGTTTCTTCCTTGTGATCAGTATTTATGTTTGGAGTACTTGTACTACCTTCTCTTTCATAATGACAGCAATCGGGTAACTTACTGTAGGTGCGATCATCGGCTTTGAAAATCTTTGTGTCGTGCCCTACAAATGCCATTTTTCTTTCAATTTGCTCCCGGGTAATTACATTACTGTCATAAGTCACAACCAATATCTTCGAGTCGATATCCCAATTGGAAGCGTAAACATTCATTCGTTTAAGCGTTTTCTCTATACGGTCTTTACATTGGCCACACTCTCCATATACGTATATGGAATCTGTTTTTTCATTTTTCTTCTGAGCTGTGGCTGTATAAGCTACAATCAATAGGAGAATGAGGGGCACTAATTTAAATCGTATCATTTTGCGCGGATATTTTAATCGTTTTTTTGAAATTGATGATAGTAGCAATGCCTTGTTTATTTAGTCTGTAAAAAGAAAAAATATGCCAAAGCATTTCCAATGCTGTGATGAACATGCATCACAACTTCAATAAATCAGATACGCAACGAATGGTTTTTTATAAAGGGGGGGGAAGTATTTCCAGGTGGTGCTTTGGTAGAGGAAAAAACTTTCGAGGAAGGAAGTGCTTCAATACAAATATAAGTTAACGCTTGGGGGTGAACAGAAAACGAGTTAATTGAAAGCTGAATGCGTGATTGGTTCGATGACTTATCCTTCTTATCGGCTTTCACAATTACTTGTTCATTCTTGCAACACTTGGATGTTTTTGCTTTGACTTCAACCTTACATTTACAATGTTTGTTGAGTTCTAGCTTCCCAATTTTATATGAAACATTTTTACCACAATGATGAATTGACATACTAAAACCAACACTTGATAACAAGTGGGTGAATATTAGTAATAGGGCAATTCCTTTTTTCATGATAAAACCAGGGGCAATTTACAAAATTAAAATAGCACCAGCTCATAATTGGAGTTAAATTCTAGCTGTTTTTAGTCATCTTTTGTATTACATTATTGAATATACTTGAAATATGAAGGTTTCGGCTTTCGGGTATTTTTTTATCTTCTCCTTGTGCTTTAATTTGCAACAAGATTTATTCACTTCATTTTTAAAAATATTAAATTCACATCCATGAAACGCATCTTATTTATTATTACTACTTTATGCCTTTTGGCCGGTTCATTCACCTCCATGGCACAACCTCCAAAAAAACAAAAAGTGATGGTAGCACGCCATGTTGATGAAGCTCGCAAAACGAAAAATCCGAATATTAAGTCGGAAGCCCCTGCTGCTGATGCAGAAATGGCAAAGCCCAGTTTAACACGTGGAAGTTGCACAGTTACTTTTACCAATAGTACCGGTTACTATGTTAAAGTATATGTAGATGGCAATTACAAAGGGACCATCTCCCCTTATGATAATGGCAATGTAACAGTATATTCGGGGTACACCACAGTATATTGTATAACTACCGGCGGCACTTACGACTGGAGTGCACAAGGCGATTGCTCGGGAACCTATGTGTTCGACATACGCTAAGTGTTTTATGGTATATTGAACCATATTGGTTTACCCCTTGGCTTTTATAAACATTAACTTTAAAATATTTATCCCATGAAACGTTTAACTAAATTTCTTAGCCTTTGCCTTTTATTACTAAGTATAAATGCCCAAGCCGTTACCAAACGTGCTTTATTTATGGCAATTGATATTTATAAACCTGATGGAGTAGAAAATACTGGCTCGAGAAGTTGGAGCAATTTAGAAGGTTGCGTAAACGATGCCGAACAGGTAAAAGCTTTGGTTGCAGCCAAATACGGATTCACGGATAATAAATATATTACCTTCATTAAAAACCAAGAATGTACACGTGCCCGAATTATTGCTGAATTAAATAAGCTCATTGATCAATCAGAACGTGGCGATATCGTGTTTATATATTATGCGGGTCATGGATCGCAGGTATATAATAGTATGAGCGAAGAGGCCGACAAAATGGATGAAACCATGGTACCTGCTGATATTTGGAAAGGTGCGAAAGATATTCGTGATAAAGAACTGGCCTTGCTTTTTAATAAATTGGTTGCCAAAGGTGTAGTGCTTACCATTGTTTACGATAGCTGCCATAGTGGCTCTGTAGGCCGCGGCCCCACAGTGAATCCTTCAAAAGTGCGTAAGATTGACGATGATATGGAAGATGCAAAAGATGCTACCCATATTGATATTGCTCCCGAAGATCAAGGTGCCCTTATTTTTAGCGCTGCTCAAGATGTAGAATGCGCAAGCGAACAACAAGATGAGAATGGAACACCTCACGGTGCCTTCACCATCGCCTTCTGTAAGGCATTGCAAACATTACCTGCTACAGCAAGTGCTACGGAAATATTTACGAGTGTAAGAGCCATTATGAAATATAATGGAAAAACTCAAGAGCCGGTATTGGCCGGTAATGATACCCGTAAAGCCAATACCCTTTTTGGTATTGATCGTGGTTCATTACCTAAAACAACTTTAATTGCTATTACAACTCCCGAAAGTGCTGATAAGATTACATTACAAGGTGGCACCGCCATTGGTTTGGCACCAAATTGCGTGCTTACCAATGCTGATAAAACGATTGAGATCACCATCACCGAAGTAAATAGCGTTACCAAGAGTACAGCCAAAGTAACCAAGGGCGATTTTAAATTAATTAAGCCGGGCGACTTATACAATGTAACCCAATGGGTAGTTGCCGAAAATGCTTTGACCGTTTATATTCCAACATCTTCACTTACCTATGCTCAAGTAAAAGCGGCAGCTGAAGAATTCTCTAAATTCAAGAGTGATACTAAAATCGAATGGATCATCGACCCATCGAAAGTGAGTGCCACACATAGCATCTTTTTCAATGATGGTCAGTGGTATGTTGGTACACCCGACAATAAAATTCATCCAATTGGAGCCAATCCAAAAATGCATGACGCTAAAAAATTCATCAGTGGTTCAAATATTAAATTATATGTGAGCTTACCTGCTTACAATGGTTTGAAAGCAGCACTCGAACAACGTTATGCTTCTAATACCGCAGTGAAAGTTGTTTCCTCTCCATCAAATGCTAACTATTGCTTAACTGGTAGAGTGTATGAAAATCAAGTACAATATTCGTTTATCATGCCAGGCATCAACGCTACTGATAGCGCGTATTTGAGCACCATGCCAATTAGAACCGATTTCATTGAAATGAATGGTAGCAATGATTCATTGTATATAGATACCTTGGCCGATTACACTTTCCGATTGGCAAAAATTAAAATTTGGTTAGCACTCAGTGGACCTGCCGATGGTGCAAGTAATTTCCCTTTCTACTTGGCTTTGAAAAATTCAAAAACCAATCAAATTGTAACTGCTGGTAATGTCATTGATGGAGAAACTTATGGGTTGGTATTGGCTGTCGATAAAGATAACAAAGCCAATTGGGACGGAGCAAAGAGATATGTTTACGTATTCTCAATAGATGCCGACGGAAATACAAAATTGTATTATGGAGGTAAAGGCGTAGAAAATAAAATGCCTCGTTTGGATGATAATAATAATATTCCTGATTATATCCCTTTAGGACGTCAACCATTGTTCCGCGTTACCGCTCCTTATGGTGTTGATACCTATGTAATTTTAACCACCGATGAACCAATTACCAATCCCGAGATGCTTGAAAGCTCTGGCGTTCGTTCACGTGGCCCAGGGTCGGAAAAGAGAGGTAAAAAAACATGGACCGATATGTTCCAAAATGCAGGCTCAGGTGCCCGTGGTGCTGGCGATATTGCGCCTACCAACTGGAGCGTAGTGAGAGTAAGCGTAAGAAGTGTTGCGAAATAACAGAAACTAAATAATAGAAAAGCTGCCTCTATCGGGGCAGCTTTTTTTATTTCAATCTAACCCATTATAGAAAATTAATTTCTATAGCTTTGTGCCGTGTACATTAATTGTAAAGGGCATTTACTCAGTTTAGAAAAACCAGTGGTGATGGGGATTATTAATTTAACCCCCGATTCATTTTACGCGCAAAGTAGGGTTGAACATGAAAAACAATTACTTCATACCTGCGAACAAATGCTACTGGATGGCGCTAGCATTATAGATATTGGTGGATACTCCACTCGACCCGGAGCCCCATTTGTAAGTGAGAAGGAAGAATTGGATCGAGTAATTCCTTACGTATCATTGCTTGCGAAACATTTTCCTGAAATTATTTTATCAATAGATACTTTTAGAAGTAACATTGCCCACCATTCGATTGCAGCGGGTGCTGCAATCATCAACGATATCTCGGCAGGAGAAGCAGATATTGATATGCTGAGTACTATCGCTTCCTTGCAAGTCCCATATATTATGATGCATAAAAGAGGTACTCCACAAACCATGCAGCAACTTACTCAGTATGAGAATGTGACCTTAGAAATCATCGATTATTTCATTCAACGTATAGCCCTTGCCAAAGATTTACATATACACGATATCATCATAGATCCTGGCTTTGGATTTGCAAAAAATTTAGAACAGAATTACACCTTACTAAATGAATTGGATCTCTTTTCAATTTTACAAAAGCCTTTACTTGTTGGCATTTCAAGAAAAAAAATGATTCAACAGGTCATCCAATCGGATGCCGCCAATGCCCTCAATGGAACGAGTTCAGCCAATACCATTGCCCTAATCAAAGGGGCCAAAATACTTCGTGTACATGACGTTAAGGCTGCTATTGAGTGTGTAAAAATTACAAGTATGTTGAATTAATCATTTTTTAAGCAACCATTTTACTTTTATCTTCGTCTAAAAAACAAATAGCCCTTATTCAATATTTCGAATCATGAGAAAATTATCCCTTAGTGCAATATTATTTTTCATTTATCACCTGCTTCCAGCACAATTGCTAAACGCAAATTTCGAAACCTGGTCAACCCAAACTGTTGATATCATTGACACTTGGATTCCACAAGGAAAAGTAGTCAAGGTTGGAAATGCCCAAACAGGAAATTCAGCTGCCCGACTCGAAACCAGCATTCAGAGCTTCACCCCTACTTCTGCCAGCTTGGTACTTGCTAGTGGCTTTACTGATGGATATCCTTATTTTAATAAGGTAGATACCATTAAATTATATGTGAAATACAATATAGCCAATGCAGATACCGCTACTTTTCATATTGAGTTGCTTAACGATACTACCTTAATAAGAGCAGGAAATTATTTTATCACTGCAGGAACCGCTACGAGCTGGACAGAAATTTCAATTCCATTAGAAGTATTTGATACCTCTGTAACGCCTCTCTCAATTTTAATTTATATAAATAATACTCTTGATTACGATGCGCAACTAACAAGTTATCTAGAGGTAGATAATATTCGCTGTTACCACAAGGGTGCATTGCAAACCAGCCTTCCTAATTTTAGTTTTGAAACATGGGCTTCCAATACCACAAAGGATGTTGCCAATTGGACTTCAAGCAATGAGCTTTTTGCACAGTTTGGATTGGATAGTATTAATTGCGAACAAACAACTGCTTCTCAAAATGGAACCTATGCTGTAAAATTACATACCGTCGATATCTTCGGAACTTTCCTTCCCGGTGGCATTGTAACTGGCGAGCATCAAATTGATGCAGCTCAAAATCCTTCTTCAATCCCAACCATTGCCGTGAATACTCGCTATGCTTCATTGAGTGGCTATTTAAAATTCACCAAGAAAGGAAGCGATGAAGGGGAAGCTTCTATTTATATGTTTAAAAATGGTTTGTTGGTTGGTGAAGGTCATTTCTTTCAGGCTGCTACTATTGCCACCTATACTCAATTTGAAGCGAAGATTGCCTATGATGCATCGTTCAGTGGAATACCAGATAGTGCCACCATCCTATTCCTTACTTCCAATGACCCTCAAAATGCTACTGGTGCCTGTGTTTTATGGATTGATAATATTCAACTCAACAAATTTGCATTGGGAATAAAACCAACTATGAATGCTGTAAATTATACTTATCCAAATCCATTCACTAACAATTTGCAGGTTGATATCGCTTCTGAGAAAGCGTTTATATCACTTTACTCAATTGATGGAAAAACAATGATCTCTCAAGATTGTTTGCATGGTTTGAATAATATCAATACCCAATCATTATCTTCAGGAGTTTATATACTTCAAATTAATGATAGTGTTTCAACTCAGACCTTGAAAGTTATTCGTCTGTAATTTTTTATGAGTTGCGAAAACCAAGCAACGCAGTTTGCCGTAAGTCTCGGGATAAACATCAAATTTTAATATTTAAAACATTATCCCATCATGAGAAAATTAAGTCTCGCCCTATGTGCATCCCTATTGCTAAGTGTTATGTTATTTAGCTGCTCCAACAATTCCACAACCAAGGCTCCCACTGAGAAAATGGGTAACGACAAAATGAAAGATGATAAAATGAGCAACGATAAAATGTCGACTCCGAGCAATGATACAAGCAAGATGGATGATACCAAGATGCAAGACAAAAAGCAGGGGATGTAAAACAGCCGTTTCAAAGCCTTAGATCGAGCAGGAAAAATGATATCCCATTATTTTTCTAACTTTACCTTCTTTAGCTAATGCCTACCCAAAAAATCGTTTACAAACATACCCGCGCCATTCGATGGTTTCATTGGATCAATTTTCCATTACTCACCATCATGATTTGGAGCGGGTTGTTAATTTATTGGGCAAATGATGTGTATCGTTTGGGGTGGAATGATACTACATTACTTAAGTTTTTTCCCGACTCTTTTAATCAAGTGCTCGATATTCCATTCAGGCTAGCCGAAGGAATGAGCCTGCATTTTGCATTCATGTGGCTCTTTACCCTCAATGGAATTGCTTATGTTTTATATTTAATATTCTCTAAAGAATGGAAATATCTACTCCCAAATAAATCGTCCATCAGCGAATCGTATCGCGTTATTTTACACGATTTACATATTCGACGCGGACAACCTCCACAGAAAAAATATAATGCAGCGCAGTGTATTGCCT
>CANLPK010000058.1 GCA_947492885.1 Bacteroidota bacterium | reverse complement strand
GTTTTATTATCTGTTAATTGAGGCCCAAAATCGGCTGTAATCCAAATAGTGTCACCAATACTGATGGTATCGTTTAATAAAGAATGGGTATAAGGCACATCAAAAATATATTCTTGTACACATTTGCTTTTATGGCAATCCATATTTATGAATAGAAGGAAAACCGATATGTAAAATATGTTTTTCATTTTTATATATGCTTTGATGCAGTATGAGAAACTGTTTTGTTTTTTTTTGAAATGCAAAGATTAAAATTCCATTTAATTGCATCTCACTCACTTAACCACAAAACAGAATTTCCCATCTTTCTGAAATTCACTAACTGAAATTGACTTATAATAACTATTACTCGAATAAGAATTTAAATGAAAATTATTCTCAGCGGTATCCTTATTATTCATTGCCCCTAATATGTATATATCTCCATTGCATTCAGTTTCAACAACATTCATTCTACGATCCAACCTTGGAAAGCCATAACTCGCAGTGTAAAGCCCTTTCTCTTTTGCAATAAATCCTAATTTCAAGTTGTAGTTAGATGTTCCTTCGTAATTTATACTATAACTACCTCCCTTACCTAAGGTATAATTTGTATCGTTGCTATAGTAATTCAATGTAGCCGAACCAACTACATTAATCAAATTAAATTTCTCATTTACATACCTTGGTTTAGTCCCTGAAATTTCACTAAAAATTAAAAAGCTAAGAAAATCAATACTATTAAAGGTGCAAACCTCTCCTGTTTTATTATCACTAAGTTGAGGGCCAAAAGTAGAGGTAACCCAAATGGTATCGCCGATACTAATGGTATCACTTAACAAGGAATGAGTGCACGGCATATCAAAAAAATACTCTTTTGCACATTTGTTTTTATGGCAATCCATATTTACAAAGAGGAGAAAAATCGATATGTAAAATATGTTTTTCATTTTTTCAGGTAAGCTTTCGATGCAGGTTTGGATACTATTTTGTGTTTATTGTTCCAAAACTAATAAATTAATTCAAATTCTCCAGCAATATCATCACCTGAATATTATACTTACCTTTGCCCTCCAATTTTAAAATGAACCCGAAACCAGATTTTTTAAACGCTTGTAAAGCGCTGTCGGAAGCATTACAACATATCCCTGAACCCATCCTCAATCAGGCGCGACAACATAATCCATGGTTTGAAGAAGCCAATATCAACAGGGCCTCCGAGGCCTGGATTGCTACTCTCGATCCTGCACAATTACAAAAATGGCTGCAACCCTATACACGAAATAATAGCCCCAAAAAAGTAGCCATCATCATGGCGGGCAACCTGCCTTGGGTGGGATTGCACGATTTATTATGTGTGCTCGCTTCCGGAAATGAAGCCCTCTGCAAATTAAGCAGCGACGATACCATCCTCATGAAATATGCCATCGAAGTGATGAACCGCGAACTGGAACACCCCATCACTTGTATCGAACGCGTAAATAGCGCCGATGCAGTAATTGCCACCGGAAGTAATAATAGCGCCAAAATATTCGAAACCTATTTCAGCAAAATCCCTAATATCATTCGCAAAAACAGAACTTCTGTTGCTGTACTCACTGGGCACGAAACCCCTGTAGAGCTTGAGAAAATGGGAAGCGATATTTTCTCTTACTTCGGATTGGGTTGTAGAAATATCTCTAAAATATTTGTCCCCGAGGGTTACGAATTCACCCATTTCTTCGAAGCCATCTTCCCTTACGGAAATATTGTGAACCATCATAAATACGCCAATAACTACGACTATAATAAAGCCATCTATTTATTAGGCTCGGAGAAATTCCTCGATAATAATTTCCTCATGGTTCGTGAAGACACGAAATCATTGCACTCTCCACTCTCTGTGCTCTTCTACGAAACCTACCCCGATTTGCAATCAATAAAAAATTTACTCGTGCAACTCGATGAGGAAATTCAATGTGTGGCCTCAAAAATAAATTTGGAATTCCCTCGCCAGGTTGGACTCGGTGAAACGCAACAGCCTCAGCTCTGGGACTATGCCGATGGAGTAGATACCATGGCCTTCCTGAATTCGCTCGATAACATCATAAAATAATTTAGTGAAATAATTAATTACGTATCTTCGTTCATCCATTTATGGTTCGAAGACTAATTAAAATTTCTGCTGCCTTGATTGTGCTTGCATTGCTATTTGCGATTGCCAGTTACTATGTGATTAAGAAAAATGCACAGCCTTTCCTTTATTCAGAAATAGAAAATATACCCGCCAACAAAATCGGATTGATGCTGGGCACTTCCCCCTACTTTGCAAATCAATATTTCAAAAATCGTATTGAAGCTGCCGTACAGCTTTTTCAATCGGGAAAAATAAAATGTATCCTCGTAAGTGGCGATAACCATGTGGAAGGTTACGACGAACCTACGGCCATGAAAAAAGCACTTTTATTACGAGGTATCCCCGATAGTTGCATCGTGCTCGATTATGCCGGCTTTCGCACCCTCGATAGTATTGTGCGTTGCAAAGAGGTATTCGGACAAAATGAATTCACCATCATCAGTCAGGAGTTTCATAACGAACGCGCCATCTTCATCGCCGAGAAATATGGAATCAAAGCCATTGCCTTCAATGCCCAGGATGTAAGTAAGAACTATGGCTTCAAAACCGCATTGAGAGAGTATTTGGCGCGTGCCAAGTGCATCATCGATTTATACATTCTCAATACGCAACCCCATTTTTTGGGAGAGAAAATAATCCTGAATTATTAATCACCACCCCTTTTGATTAGATTTGCCTCGCATGAAAAAATACTTTTTTTTATTGTTGATGATTTCGCTGGTAGTGGTAAGCTGCAAACAAAACTATCCTCCCAAACCAAGAGGCTATTTTCGCATCACCTTACCCGAGCACAGTTACCGCGAATTTGATAGTGCTGGTTGCCCATTCACTTTCAAAGTTCCAGTATATAGCGAGATGATTCCCGATGAGGATGCGAATGCACAACAATGGTGGATGAACCTCGTGTTCCCAACCATGAATGCCACGCTACACTTGAGTTATAAAGAATTGCATGGCGACAGTACATTGTACAGAGCCATTGAAGATTGCCATAAACTTACCTACAAACATATTTCTAGAGCCGAAGACATTATCGAAAATGAAATAACCAATAATAATGGTGCCGGCGGCATGGTTTATGAACTAAATGGAGAGACTGCATCTGGCATGAACTTTTATGTTACCGATTCACTTCATCATTTTGTACGTGGTGCACTTTATTTCAATGCCAAAACGGTTCCCGATTCATTGGCTCCTTCACTCGATTTCCTCAAGCAAGATGTGCGCATGCTCATAGGCTCATTGAGATGGAGAGATGTAGGAAAAAGTAAATAAGCACTTTTTGTGGAAACACTTTTCTTTGCATCCTTATTCAATAATTTTTATTCCTCAACAAGCTATATGCCTACATTCATTGCACCCAACGCCACCCTCATTGGAGATATTAGTATTGGAGACGATAGCAGTGTGTGGTTTGGTGCGGTGCTGCGTGCCGACAACGATAAAATCACCATTGGCAGAGGCACCAATATCCAGGATCTAAGCATGGTTCATGTCGACCCGGGTTGTCCCGTGAATATTGGCGACGAAGTCATTGTGGGGCACCGTTGTATCATTCATGGATGCAGCATCGATAGCAATACACTCATTGGAATGGGCGCCATCATTATGAACAGGGCGAGTATCGGAAAAAACTGTATCGTGGGAGCTGGCGCCGTCATCACCGAAGGCATGATTATCCCAGATAATAGTGTGGTGATGGGAATGCCCGCCAAAATTGTGAAGCAGGTAAGTGAAGAACAAATCCAAAAAATAAAATTGAATGCAGCGTCTTATATCAAGTTAGGAAAGCATTATCAGGAAAATTATCCGAATATCGTTTGATGGATTGTACCTTTCGCATTCGCAAAATTCAGTGAATTAAACTAATTGCTTCTTAATTGATTTTTTCGTCTTGAGTTTTTAAACTCTATTTTTTTCATTCAATTCAGCCATTAACTTCCTGAAATCATGTAATTCAATTTCTGTCCAAGGCTTCGATTCAACAGTAAAATCAATGTCTTTAGGTTCTCTTATTAGTCCCATTTTATTATGATTTAAAATATTGTGAAATTAATCTCATGGCTGCGTTTGTTTCAATAAACATTCTCAATCCACGAAAATGAAATGCATGCAAAGTGTAATGAAATAGGCTTTAGTTTATCCCCAACCCAAAGATACAAAAAAGTTGTAAATTATTTAGGAAATACTGATGTATGATTCATCAATTTGAATGGTTCATTGCATTGCTAAAAATAAACCTAATGCACTGCTGTTACACTCACTTTTTCAATTTCTATCAAATGCACTTCAATATGCCTGTCGTGGGCCTTATTATGATACTCGCTAATAATTTCCAAGATATCATAATCAATGAAATTACATTCACTACCATCAATAGTTAGTACACTATACTCTGGTATCTGATCGAGTGCTTTGCGCAATTTTACTTTATTTAAGAATGTTACATTACTATTGAGTTTGATGAGATAAACCAAGGTATCGTGTTGCTTTCGTTCCAAAATTTTGTATTCGGTCTTGAAATTATTAGAAATAATGAAGAATACTGAAATGAGCAATCCTATACTCACCCCAATTAATAAATCAGTTGCAAGAATAACAAGGATTGTAATCACGAACGGCAAAAACTGCTTCCAGCCTAGCGTCCACATATTTCGAAACAATTTTGGTTTGGTAAGATTAAAACCTGTAACCAATAATATCGCAGCCAATGATGCATAAGGAATCAGGCTCAATGCAAATGGAATTAATAACACTGCCAGCAATAAAAACAAACCATGGGTAAAAGAGGAAAGCTTGGTTCGTCCACCTGCATCGGCATTGGCGGCACCACGCACAATCACCGCTGTGAGTGGTATTGCACCCAATAATCCACAGGCAATATTCCCAATCCCTTGTGCTACCAATTCACGATTCACTGGTGTAATTCTGTTTCGCGTATCCAATTTATCAATGGCCTCCACGCATAATAATGTTTCTAGGGTGGCCAGCAATCCAATGATGATTCCATCCTCCCAAATTTTGGGTGTATTAAAAAACCGAGTAAAATCCGGGAACTGAATACTTGAAAAAATATTTGATGGGATATTTACGAGTTGTGTAGGCTTCAAGGTATCATTCGTAGCTGCCCATGAAAAAACAAGGTTGGTGAGTATTCCTAATACTACTGCAATTAGTGGTGCGGGGATAATTTTAAATCGTTTGGCCGATGGGTGTTGTAAAAATAGCATGGCTCCCAATGATACCAGGGTGATAATGATGGCTCCTCGAGTGATATGATGATTGAAATCGCCGATATTTCCTAAAAAATTCTTGGGTGAAAAAATTTGCATAAATCCACTCGTCCAAAAATCGGGTTTATCGTAACCCAATGCCAACGGTATTTGTTTGGAGATGAGGATAATTCCAATGGCCGCTAACATCCCCTTAATAACTGAAGAAGGAAAATAGTTGGCAATGGTTCCTAATTTTAAAATTCCTAAAATAATTTGAAAGACACCTGCAATAATCACCGTTAATAGAAACACCCGATAATCGCCAAGTGAAACAATGCTTGCTCCAACTAATGTGGTGAGCCCTGCTGCCGGACCTGATACCGCCAAATGTGAACCACTCACCAGCGATACCACCAAGCCGCCAATGATACCCGACATCAAACCTGCGTAGAGTGGGGCTCCTGAGGCCAGCGCGATGCCCAAACAAAGGGGAAGCGCCACCAAAAAAACCGATAGTCCGGCAGGCAAATCATGCTTCAACCATATCAACCGATAATAACGAATTTTCTTTCTCATACCACATTCAATTTACAAGCGAAGGTACGGTTTTGAAAATGATGAAATTTTGATATGGTGTATGAACCTATAAATTAGACTGAATATTATCTGTACATTGTATTTAAAACAAATTCTAATCAGTGAATTATGTAATTTAATAATCTGAAGATATAAGTAATATCTGTGCCACCAACCCATCTTTGCATTCAATAAAAATTGGAACAAAATCAATTAATTTATTTGTCTGCTTCGAACAAAATTAGATACTCTTTTTATTACAAAAAGTATACACTTAAAATACCAAACCAACACTGCCCAATATCATAAATTTTGAAATAAATTCATCGTAATTTTGAACCTCTAATCAACCCTAATTATGACAACCATTTTAGTTCCTACCGATTTTTCAGATGCTGCCCGCAATGCCTCTGTTTACGCATTGCATCTAGCTTCTGCTATGCATTATAAAATTATTTTATATCATGCTTATCATATGCCGGTAGTACCCACCGCCGATGCTCCCATGCCAGTTTTTGTTGATCAAGAAGAGCTTGAAAAAGAAAACATGAAACTAGTAATAGAAGAAGCTGCCTTCTTACAAACACTTCTCCCAGTTCCAATCGATTGTATCACTACCGAAGGGTTTGCTGTTGATGAAATTTTACGCTTGGAAGAAACAAAAAAACCTGAATTTATTGTCATGGGATTGAGTGAAGCCGGCCGAGTAAGCGAATTCCTTTTAGGCAGTATCGCTACCGACGTGATGGCGAAAACACATACCCCTGTAATTATCGTCCCTGAAAAAACACCCTATAAGAAGCTCTCTAGGATTGCATTTGCAAGCGATTACGCTGTCGAACCCGATACCGATGAGCTCAATCTGTTGAAGCATCTCATCAAGATGTTTAACGCCAAACTTTATATCATCAATGTTGAGAAAGAGGTAGAAGATATTGAGGTGGATAAAGCAATTCAAATGATGAAAATCGAAAATGATTTCGATGATGTTGAGCATTCACATCACCTCCCTGTAGATAATGACCTAATACATGGTATCAATGAATTTGTAGCCGATAAGGAAATTGATATGATTGCGATGATTCCTCATAAGCACAATTTATTATCTAGGATGTTTAAAGAAAGCAATACCAAGAAAATGGCCTTCCATACTTCTATTCCTTTACTAACCTTGCATTCTTCGCATCGCTCCGACGACTAGGCTTGAGCTTTAAAATTTAATTTATTTATTAGGCTATCTTGCTCCAGTTGGTGCCTTTATGATTTTGCCTTAAATACTCCAGCAATGGCTTGTTCTCTGGCTTTTGTAAGGAAGCATCAATATCGAGAAGTTGCTGTGCCGCATAACGCGTCGATTTCACGAGCTCCTGATCGCGCGCGATATCGCTGAGCTTCAAATCGAGTACACCACTTTGGCGGGTGCCTTGCAAGTCGCCCGGACCTCTTAATTTTAAATCCATATCTGCAATCTCGAATCCATCGTTGGTGCGGCATAAGGTCTCTATTCGAATTTTGCCTTCCCGGCTTACCTTGTGAGAAGTCATAAGTATACAATAGCTCTGCTCTGCTCCCCGGCCTACCCTGCCGCGCAATTGATGCAATTGAGAAAGTCCAAATCGTTCCGCATTCTCAATAATCATGATCGACGCGTTGGGTACATTAACACCAACTTCTATCACTGTAGTGGCCACCATGATTTGAGTTTCATTCTTCACAAATAAATCCATACCCAAATCCTTCTCCTTTATCGAAAGTTTGCCATGCACAATACTGATACGATAATCAGGGCGCGGAAAGGCTTTTTCAATCATATCGTAGCCATCCATCAAATTCTTCAAATCCAACTTCGCACTCTCCTCTATCAATGGGTAAACCACATATACTTGTCGGCCCTTGGCTATCTCCTTCTTCATAAATTCATACACCTTATACCTTGTATTATCATATCGATGATAAGTAGCAATAGCCTTTCTTCCAGCTGGTAATTCATCAATAATACTTAAGTCTAAATCTCCATAAACCGTCATCGCCAAGGTTCTTGGTATGGGCGTGGCGGTCATCACCAGCACATGCGGTTTGATATCGGGATATTTATTCCACAATCTTCCTCGCTGCGCCACACCAAATCGGTGTTGCTCATCAATCACGGCCAACCCTAATTTTTTAAATTTCACTTCATCTTCAATCAAAGCATGGGTGCCAATTAATATATGGAGCTCCCCGTTTTCCAGTGATTCCAAAATCTTCTTGCGTGCTGCTGTGCGCGTACTGCCCGTTAGCAACTGAACCTTAATTGGCATTCCTTCTAGCAACTGGCTCAACGATTGAAAATGCTGCGATGCAAGGATTTCGGTAGGTGCCATCAGGGCCGCTTGGCAACCATTATCGAGGGCGATGAGCATGCAAAGCAAGGCCACCAAGGTTTTGCCACTCCCTACATCACCTTGTAATAATCTATTCATTTGTTTGCCAAGGCGCATATCATTGCGAATTTCCTTCACCACGCGCTTTTGGGCATTGGTCAGTTCGAAAGGTAATTTCTGGGTATAGAAACCATTGAAATTGTCGCCCACCTTATCAAAAACATATCCCTTGTTCGCCTCATGCCTGTTGAGTTTGAGCAGGTTCAATTTTATTTGAAGCAGAAATAATTCTTCAAATTTGAGTCGTTTGGTGGCCGCGGCAATATCCTCCGCTCCCGATGGGAAATGTATTTTACGAAAGGCCTCCTCTCTTGAAATGAGTTGAAATTGCTGCAACATGGGCGCTGGCAGGTTCTCAGGAATGGAGAAATGTTTCTGCTCCGTGAAAAGTGTTCGAAGCAGCTTTCCCAATTGCTTACTCTCCAAGCCTCGGGCTTTTAGCAGCTCTGTGGTATTATACACCGGCATGAATTTCACCAAGGTATTCACTTGCGCGTCGTTGGAGAGTTCTATTTCAGGATGAACTAAATTGTAGGTATTATTAAATAAGGTGGGTTTGCCGAAAATAATATATTCGGTATTCATTTGAAGCATTTCATACACCCATTTGATGCCTTGAAACCATACCAGTTCAATACCTCCAGTATCATCTTTGAACCAGGCTTTGAGTCGGCGCTTCTGCTTCACCCCTTCAATTTGAATATCGGTAATCACACCCCGAATTTGAACATATACCCCATCATTGGTAATTTCGTTGATTTTATAAAACTTGCTTCGGTCAACATATCGGAATGGGTAATGTTGCAGCAAATCGCCAAATGTGAAGATATCTAGCTCCTTCTTCAATAAATCGGCCCGCATGGGACCAGCTCCTTTGAGGTATTCAATAGCTGTGGAAAGAAAGGTCGACGACATCTATGCAAATAAAAACAATAATGTGCTGAGATAACACACAATTTATCGAATCTATAAATCTCGTTTTTGTAACACTTGTATTTAGAATTTACTCTCTTTGATTTCCCACTCATGTTTTCTTTCTAAATAAATCTATCCCTTCGACATCGTTGTTGCATGTTTCTTTAAAGATAATGGGTTGTTATACAGACAGGGCATCAAGGCACATTATCCCTTCATGAAACTATCGGGTCGCACCTACGGCGCTTAATGCAGGGTTTTCTCACTTATAGCTATTAACGGTTCGCCCTTCTAGGGCTAAATACAAGGACATATTTTAATTTTAACATTTCCGATCCAAGGGAAAATTATCGTTATTCCGATATAAAAAAAATCCATACCATTCTAACACACAATTTCGAAAACTTTGTATTTAGCTCCATCGGAGCGTCCCGTTAATAGCATTCATGCAATACCTTTGTATTTAGCCCCATCGGGGCGACCCGTTAATAGCATCCAATTTCGAAAATTCTTTGCGCCCAGTTGTTGGTGGACCCGCCGCTAATCCAAACACACAACACCAACAACGGCGGCGAGGGGGTTGGTACACGAAGAAATATTAGGAAAAAGCTATTGATATAATCAAATCTTTAAACAATTCTAATAATATCATCGCTCCTGTATTCATGTCCCCATAGGGACATTTGGTGGGTAGAATCGAGATTATTCCTGCATTGACGTGCCGTAGGTACGTTTGAATTTCCTGTGTTGAAGAAAAGTAACTCGTGATAATTGAATTCGCTCCTGTATTCATGTCCCTTTAGGGACATTTGGTGGGTAGAATTAAGATTTTTCCTGTATTGACGTGCAGTAGGTACGTTTGAATTTCCCGTGTTGAAGAAAAGTAACTCGTGATAATTGAATTCGCTCCTGTATTCATGTCCCCATAGGGACATTTGGTGGGTAGAATTAAGATTTTTCCTTTATTGACGTGCCGTAGGTACGTTTGAATTCCCTGTTTCAATGATTACATTATCGTGATTCCCAGATTCAATCTTGTATTCCAAAACATCCCAAACTAGCAGCGCCCCAGTTGGTGTTGCGTGTTTGCCAAAGCCTAAGCCTCACCAACGGCCGAATTCCCGGCTTATATTCAAACACAAACAACACCCCAAAATTCCCTGAAAACCAAACAAATACCGGCTTGAAACACCATCAATTCCCTTATTAATCAACCTTTTCAAAAAATAATTGCGTTTGGTTTTTATTTTTTAACGGAAAAGTATATATTTGCACTCCCAAAAAAAATAGCGTCATGTCAAAAGTTTGTGATTTAACCGGAAAAAAAGCGATTGTTGGTAACAAGGTGTCGTTCTCTAACAAAAAGAGTTTACGCCGCTTCCATGTGAACCTTCACACTAAAAAATTCTGGATTCCTGAAGAAAAACAATGGATTACTTTGAAGGTATCTACTGCTGCAATGCGTACGATTAGCAAAAAAGGTATTGGCGCTTGCATTAACGAAGTGATTAAAAACGGTAAAATTTAATTAGGTAAAGTATCATGGCAAAAAAAGGAAACCGCATACAGGTAATCATGGAATGTACCGAGCACAAAAATTCAGGCATGCCCGGAACCTCGCGCTACATCACCACAAAAAACAAGAAAAATACTACAGATCGTCTGGAGCTGAAGAAATTCAACCCGATTCTGAAGAAAATGACTGTTCACAAAGAAATTAAATAACATTTAAATACGATAAGAAATGGCTAAGAAGGTTGTTGCAACATTAAAGAAAGGTACAGGAAAAGATTTCTCTAAAGTTATTCGTGTAGTTCGCTCCGAAAAAACAGGTGCTTACACGTTTAAATCAGAAATGGTACCTACCGAACAGGTAAAAGACGCTTTTAAAAAGTAATTTAATTGCGGTTAATATAAACAAGAGCTTTTCGTTTCTAGCGAAAAGCTTTTTGTGTTTTTGTTAGTGATGGTTGGTAAATAGTTTGAAAAACCCCACTGGATTAGGTTTCACTTTACCACCAAAATAAAAAGTAGTTATGGGCTTATTTAGTTTTTTCACCAAAGACAAAAAAGAAAACCTCGATAAAGGTTTAGAAAAAACACGCGAAGGGATTTTCACTAAAATCACCAAAGCCATCGCAGGTAAATCAAAAATCGATGATGAATTCCTCGATGAGCTGGAAGGTATCCTTATTAGCAGCGATGTAGGTGTTACTACTACCCTAAAAATCATCAAACGAATTGAAGCACGCGTTGCCATCGACAAATTCGTTACCACCAGCGACCTTAATAAATTACTTAAAGAAGAAATCGTAAGCCTGCTCAACGAAAATTCAGTAGAAGTTACGAATACCTACGAGGATTTAAAAAACATAAAACCCTATGTGATCATGGTGGTAGGAGTAAATGGGGTAGGCAAAACTACCACCATTGGAAAGCTCGCCAATATGTTTATGAAGAATGGCAAAAGCGTTGTCATTGGTGCCGCCGATACCTTTCGTGCAGCTGCCGTTGATCAATTGAAAGTATGGAGCGAACGTAGTGGCGCCACCTTCATCAGCCATGGCATGAATACCGACCCCGCATCTGTAGCATTCGACGCAGTGAAGAAAGCCGTAGAAATCAATGCTGATGTTGTTCTTATTGATACTGCAGGCCGCCTTCACAATAAAATTAATCTCATGAACGAACTCACCAAAATTAAACGGGTGATGAGCAAAGGGATTGATGCCGCTCCACATGAGGTAATGCTCGTAATCGACGGAAGCACTGGCCAAAATGCATTCGAACAAGCAAAGCAATTTACGGCTGCTACCGAACTCACTTCTCTTGCAGTAACGAAACTCGATGGCACCGCCAAAGGAGGCGTCGTAATCGGCATCAGCGACGAACTAAAAATACCAGTGAAATATATCGGCGTGGGCGAGAAGGTAGAAGACTTGCAGGTATTCAACCGCGAAGCCTTTGTTAGTGCGCTGTTGGGGCTTTAATTCTACTTCGTCCTTTATCTCACCAGTTGCAATTTAATATTCTCAATTAAATTCTATCTCTTATGCGCATTTAGATTCTCTTGTGTAATCTTTTTTTGAAAATGCACTTATAGCATATTTTTATTTTTGTAATTTTGTATAAACTCGAGCGATGAGAATCAAGAATCGAATATCTTGTAAACTCCGCATTATAATAACTTAAAAAAATAGATTTTATCAAAAATGAAAAAAGAACTTATCTCAAAACTACATTCCAACTTTGAATCTGCTGTAAATCAAAATAACGATGTTGAATTTTGGTTTGCCCGTGACTTGCAGCTACTTTTAGGCTATGTGCAATGGCGCAACTTTTTGTTAGTAATTGACAAAGCTAAACTAGCTTGTTCAAAAGCCAATCAAAATATATTCGACCATTTTGCTGAGGTCAGCAAAATGGTCAACATCGGCTCTGGATCAAAACGAGAAGTAGATGACATTATTTTAACTAGGTATGCGTGTTATTTAATTGCGCAAAATGGTGACTCTAAAAAGGATGAAATAGCATTTGCGATGAATTATTTTGCAATCCAGACTCGCAAACAAGAACTATTAGAACTAAGATTAATTAACTGGGAGAGACTACAAGCAAGAGATAAGTTATCACTTTCCGAGAAAGAACTTTCTGGATTAATCTATCAAAAAGGAATAGATGGAAATGGCTTTGCGAGAATAAGAAGTAAAGGTGATTATGCTTTGTTTGGTGGAAATTCAACCTTGGAAATGAAATCAAAGTTAGGAGTTCCAGAAAACAGACCACTAGCCGATTTTTTGCCAACCATTACAATTAAAGCAAAGGATTTCGCAAATGAATTGACAAATGTAAATATTCGTAAAGCAAATATAAATTCCGAAAATGAAATTACAGGCGAGCATGTAAAAAACAACAAAGATGTTAGAGGACTTCTAATCAAAAGTGGAATAAAACCTGAAAATTTAAAAGCTGAGGAGGATCTGAAAAAAATTGAACGTAATGTTAAGTTAGATGACAAAAAAGTTTTAAAGAATACAACAAAACTAAATAAAAAATAGTTAGGACGATTATATCCTATTTGTTATTTAAAGTAAGTGTACTAAAGAAAATTCTAAATAGTTTTAGAAGGCCTATCGGGTGATAATCACCGTACCCTTCTGCTCATAAATCAGCTTATCATAGCCTGTAACTCGGATGATATAAATATAAGTATCCATCGGTACCGGCTTGCCTTTATAAGTGCCATCCCATCCTGGTTCATCTGGGGTCGATTTAAACATCAACTCACCCCATCGATTGTAAATGAGTTCTTCGTACTTCTCATAATAGAATCCAGAAGGCCCAAAGATATCATTCAAGTTAGGGCTCGATCCCGGACTGAATGCCGTAGGTATCCATACCACAGGGTGTTGTGCCAAACAAACAATATTTGAATTAGAGATGGCATCATAGCTGCCCGCATTTTCATGCGCTCTGATATAATAGCAATAATTATGAATGCTGCTTGTGAACGTGGTATCCATATAAGTAGAGTCACTTGCGTTCACTGTTGCCAATACATATGGAAGGCCATTGTCTTCTGCCTTGATGATATCATATTCTAGCACCCCCGCATTCCAAACCCCATAGGTCGACCACTTCAATTTATGCATCAGGCGCTCACTGCTTCCTCTTAATAAAATGGTCTTGGACGTATTACCATAATCACTGGTATTATAGCAATTATCTGTACCCGAAAGCTTATAGTAAATATTAGTATCACCTGCATTTACGCCCTTATCTGTATAGGTTGTTTCGTATGGCGATTTAGTACTATATATTCGTAACCAGCCCTCCCCTCCTATCTTGCGATAAATATTATAGTGATCACCATCCCATTCGGTCATTGGCGCCCATTGCAATTTAACTAGGTTCTCAGGTTGTTCTACACTCACTGCAATAGTGTATACTGGCGCTGGTGGAACAATATCATATGGAGTGCAAATACTGGTATCACTGTAACTTAACTGGGTATTGCCATTCAACTCTAATGCTTTTACTTGATAAACAACTGCCGTATCGCAACTTAGCATGCTATCAACATAGGTTAACTGCGTTCCAGGTATATTATCAATCAATACCCCATCTGCATATACTTCATACTGATCAACATTAAATCCTTTATAGGCGGTCCACGATAAATTCGATCGGTTATTTCCAGGCACCGTAGTTAAATTAATGCTCGCATGCAATGCCGTTGGAGCACTGATATTTCTACAATTATCTTCGCAAGTCAATCGGTACTCGTACACATTATCTGTGGTATTCAAATTACCATCCTTATAAGTATTTATATAGCCCGTTTGAGCTACAAACGACCAGGCACCCAAGCCATTGGCACGACGATAGATTTGATAGTAGCTCGCATCGCTCGAAGTAGAGTGAATCCAATCGAGTTGAATTTCGCCCTTGCTCTTGCCCGACTTAGTTACTGTAGCTCTTAATACAATTGGCAAGTTTGGTGGATAGGTTTCAAATCCTAAACAACCTGCAGTATCACTTATTGAAGAAGCCGTAGCGTCATCGTCATCGAATGTTTTAATGCGATAATAATACATCACATCACATACAATGGCGCTATCATTCCAGGTTACAATATTCTTACTGATATTGCCACCACCAACTGCTACCCAGTTAGTATTTGCCGATGTATAACGCTCTATGATATAATGCCAGTTATTGAAGCCTTCATAGCCCGTCCAGGTTACGGTATTCGAACTATTGTATGACACGGCACTTACATTCACTGCGGTATGTATATCACTCGCAATGCCTTCATTGCCGCAACTATCAATCACTCGTACATAATAGCTGTAAATATTATCTAGCGTATTTAATCCCTGATCGCGATATACATGTAAGCCTGAAGTGGTAAGATTGTTGGCTACCAATAACGAATAGGCACTTCCATTGATACTTCTGTAAATTTTATATCCACTTCTATTTTTCTCTAAATTAGAAGTATAGGTAATAACAATTTCTCCAACAATTTTACTAATGGCGCTTACGGTAGCTTGCTTAATCACAATAGGCACTGGAGGTATGGTATCATACGCCAATACCGAATCAATATCACTGAAAGCAATTTCATTATCTCCTCCATTCTCAATGGCTTTCACGCGGTACCAATACCATTTACCACAACTTACATTGGTATCAACAAAGGCATTCGCAGTGCTATTGGTTTTAGTATACAAGAAATAATTAACCCCGTTAAACGATTTTAATACTTCATATTCTTTTACATTATATCCTTGATATAAATTCCAAGAAATCGTTTCCGCTAAGTTTCCATTGAGGATACTGATGTTCTCTGCTTGATGCGTAACTGATGAGTCGCCATTGAAATTACATTTATCGTATGCAACAATAAAATAGAAATGATTGGTGCTATACGTATTGATGCTTGAATGGGTATAGGTAATTGCGGCCGGATTTGGAATGGTTGTAAGCAATGTAAATGACCCAATACCGCCACTGGTCGAATGATAAATTCGATATCCTCTTAGCAATGTATCTGTTGATGACAATGCCTTCCAGCGCAATACGATTTTACCAAAGGTAGTGCTCGAAACGCTCACTGTGGCTACATCCAACTCAGGTGCTGGGCGTGAAGGATACAATTCAGGAATCACACATTCGGTATCACTCAAAGAGGCATATGAGTTCGAAGCATTAAATGCTCGAATTACATAGCAATATGTTTTAGCCAAGGAAACCGTTGAATCGGTATAAGCGGTATCTGTAGCTGGCACCTTGCGAATCATATTCCATGTAACACCATCCACGGTTCTCCATACTTCAAATTCGGGTACTGGCAATTCATCAAATGATTTGCACTTAGTCCAACGAATATGAGAAAGTGGCACACAACCTGGAGTAACTACTACTTGCATATTCATCGTACACAAGATATTTGATTGAGGCGATCGGTTTACACCGTTACAACTATCAATTGCAATCACATAATAGCAATAGCTATTTTGTTGCACTGGTGCCGAATTATCAATCAGTGTATCGGTGTAAACGGCAGTGCCTACATATGAATCGGTTCCCGTTGGAGAAATACGATGCACCTCATAAAATTTAACATCTCCGCTTGCACTCAAATCCCATTTCACTTTTACCGAATTGCTTGATGTAACACTTACATATTTTAATAATGGCGCAACAGGTTTGATAGTATCATACGGAATCACACGCACCGAATCGGACAATGAGAAATAAGCATTATTACTCAAGTCAACTGTTTGTATGCGATAATAATATCCAACATTACAACTGATATTTAATGAATCAACATAATTGGTATCGTTATTATACAATGAACCAATGGTGGTCCAGCTACCTCCTATCAATCGTTGAATATTATAATATTTAGTGCCAAAACCTGTATAAGGATGCCATTTCAATACACTTCGCATATTGCCTGGCACTCCACTAATCTCCACCTCCCCATGTTTTGGACCACCTAAGGATGCATTGTTTGAACAACTATCTAAGGCAACCACATAGTAATAATAATGGTTCACTAATGCATTAATTCCCGTGCGTAAATATTGTAATGGATTCGGTGTATAAGCAGAGAGCGTCGTAACTAAATTAAACGTACCGCCATTCACCGATTCGAAAATTTGGTAGCGATCCACATCTTGATCCATCACGGAATCAAATACAATTTGTATGGCAGATGCCGATGCAACAGTAACATAACGGATATATGGTGCCTTAGGTCGAATGGTATCGTAAGGGGTCACCATGGTAGTATCACTATAGCTGCTATCGTTCAATGAATTGATGGCATAAATTCGGTAGCTATTCGGTTGATTACATTTCAAGCTATCAACATCAGCCCAAGCAGTATCGGCTCCTGTTAACGATTTTACGAGGTTCCAAGTAGTACCCGATAAACGAAGCACGTGGTAACTGCTCACCGAACTCCACCCTTCATAACGATTCCAATAAAGGAAGTTGGTCATGGCTCCACCACTACTTCTTAAGTTCATGGTGCGATGCGTTACTGATTTTTGCGACACATTATTACTACAGCTATCAATCGCTACAACATAATATCTATAAGTATTTGAAAGGGTATTCAATCCAGTTTGCGTTACCGTAAACGGATTGGTAGCTGGATAAGAAATCGTGGTCACCAAACTAAAACTTCCATTATTGGTGGCATACCATACTTGATAACGATCAACATCCGGATCTGCCACCTTATTGAATGTTATTGAAACACTTGAATTGCTTAACACACTCACACTGCGTAAGAATGGGATGGCAGGATGGATGGTATCATATGGCGTTACCGTGGTAGTATCACTATAACTTGTATCATTCGATGCATTCACCGCAAAAATTCGATAGCTATTCGGTTGATTACATTTCAAACTATCTACATCAGCCCATGCGGTATCGGCTCCTGTTACCGATTTTACGAGATTCCAAGTAGTACCCGACAAACGAAGCACGTGGTAACTGCTCACCGAACTCCATCCTTCATAACGATTCCAGTAAAGGAAATTCGTCATGGCTCCACCACTACTTCTTAAGTTCATGGTGCGATGCGTTACTGATTTTTGCGACACATTATTACTACAGCTATCAATCGCTACAACATAATATCTATAAGTATTTGAAAGGGT
>CANLPK010000057.1 GCA_947492885.1 Bacteroidota bacterium | reverse complement strand
CTCGTTATTATGTGAGGCCGTAAGTAGTTGTAGGATGGGAATAGCAAATGCTGCTGTTTTCCCGGTGCCCGTTTGGGCGCATCCCAGGAGGTCGATGCCTTTCAATAGAATTGGAATGGCTTGAGCTTGTATGGGCGTGGGGGTAGTGTAACCTTCTTCTTTTAATGATTTAAGAATCGGTTCAATAATGTTTAAGGATTGAAATTGCATGAAATAATGGGGGAAGAATATTTTTTATTAGGAATATTCTTGATTGATATTAAAGTGCAAAGATACGCTTTTATTTCTTGGGACGGTTAGTAGTTAGTGGTGAATGGTGAGTGGAATCTCGAAATACTTCGACCATCTAGGTATTTATTGGTAGAGGTAATCAATACCCTGTCCACGAGAACCTCTTCGACCTTGATACCAAGTGTCCGTCGTTGCGTCTCCGACCAACGACCGCATTATCCTTTCGGCCTACAATGTATTACTTTATTGAAGAGAACTACATACTAGCCACTTGAACCACAACCAAGAATAGATTGATATACTTGAAGTTAGGAGGCCGTTGGTCGGAGACGCAACGGCGGACGCAGTTTTAGTAGTGTGAAAATCACCTAATTTGATAATTCATCAACCCGAATCCAGCCTTCAATGAAATCTTCGCTACTTTCAGCGTCGTTATAAATTACGTAAGCATATCCATTTCTGATTTTTTTAACTGTCACCGTCAAGCTCGATTTGAACTCTTGATTTGATTTATCGACATCGTCAGGGGTATTGTAGATAGTTACAGGAAAGGATGGACTTGCGAGAACCTCATATTGTTGTCCTACAGCTATATTGTTATCACTGGTGGATTTGTCGTTATTTTCATCATTAGAATTTTCGATGGTAACATTCGTATCCGCAGGAAGATTGGTGTGATTTGAGCCTTGTTCATTCGATTTGTTATCCGTATTAAGTAAGTCCTTACCTTTATTGAATAATTTATCAACTTCCTTATTCACCGAATTTGAAACAAACACCTTTCCAAGAATTCCCAAACCAATGGTTTCATTTATTCCATACATTGAAAAGTGAGTGGTAGAAAAGAAATAATAATTATTTCTAGTAATTGATTGGTCGAGACTCTCCTCCACTGCTGCTATACCAAGCATTGCTCCAAACTCTTTGACCCAAAAGTTATTGGTTGACGCCGCTAGATTCTTGCTTAAGGAACTTGATATTTCTTTTTTCGCTTCAGCTCTATGGTCGGCCAAAGAGGGATTGGTTTGATACAATACAAATAGGGCGATGATAACAAAAATCCAAGTCCAACTGTTTGATTTCTCCATAATAATTAACTTAAAAGAATGCAAAGAATAAAAAAAGGGTGAAACTAAAAAATTAATTTTAACACCCAATAGAATAGTTAGGTTCAATTTCCACCATCCTCTCGACCTTCAATGTATAATTTAATTGTAATCAAATATAATCCCACTAATTGAATTTCTAACAATAATAGATTGCTATACTAGAAGCTCCGGGGCCGTTGGTCGGAGACGCAACGGCGGACGCAGTGTTGGTAGTGTGAGAAAAGTAAACGATGGAAGACGTGAAGACGCAGGGCGTAAATCGTGAATCGTGAATCGTAAACGGTTGGGGGAAAAGAAAAAGACGACATGAGACCAGATATTGGGGAATCATCAAAAATAAATGACATACCAATTTTTCTTGAAGATTAGGAGATTTAAGATTGTGATGAAAAACAAAAATAAAATATTAGCGTTCGTGATTCATTAATACAGAACCTTCAAACGTACCTACGGCACGTCAATACAGGGGGCGTGGTTTTCTACCCACCAAATGTCCCTATGGGGACATAATACAGCAGCTTCCATATTTCAATTTTCAAATTATAAATAACTCTTGTATTTCTGCCCTGTAGGGGCTTATCGTGGGTAATAAATTGCCCGTCCCGTTATTCTGCCCTGTAGGGGCAAATCGTGTTGAAATTTATTGATTCGGTATCTCTCCAATTGGGAACAATTGATCAGATGTTTATTGAATGGTATATTTTAAAATTTATATATCACGGATGTTCAACAAGATTGGTTCCTACGGAACAGTTCATAGAAGGAGAATTTCGATTGCTACCCACGATAAGTTCCTACGGAACAAAATCAAATCACGACCTTTAATTATAATTCGAATTATTACGTGCTCCTGTATTATGTTCCTTCGGAACATCTGGTGGGTAGAAAATGTGTTGTCGTGCACAGACGTTCCATAGGAACGTTTGAATAGGGCATTATAATAGAGCGGAAATAAAAATAGCGTCTCTTTAGTTCTCTAATCTCTTGGCTCTTCTATTTATAATTTCTATATCAATTCCGAAAGTGCTTGTTCTAACATATTGAACATATCGGCGATTTCTTCTTTCTTGCAAGTGCCTACACTGATGCGGTACCAAGGGTTTTCGGCATTTCCACCAAAAGCAGAAAAAGGAACAACGGCCAGTTTGGCTTTGCTTAATAGATAAGAAGTAACATCAGATTGCGTTGCGAGTAGCTTTCCATCAGCTGAGGTTTTTCCAACTAAATCAACTTTAACAGTCAAATATATTGCTGCTTGTGGAGCCACCGCTTCCAAAGGATATCCTTTTTGTTTTAAATCGATGAAGCCGGCGTATAAAGCTTTCAGACGAGTTTCTATCTCTGCCTTAAAGTGTGTCAAATAACGTTGTATATTTTCTTCCTGAGTCAAATATTTCGCTACTGCCTTTTGCTCTGCCATCGGTGCCCAGGCTCCAATATGACTCAATATGGCTCTCATCTTGGCGATGACATTTGCAGGGCCCATCGACCATCCTACACGAACACCCGTAGATGCAAATGCTTTTGAAATACCATCAATAAAAATAGTGTATTCCTTCATTTCTGGTCGCAACGATACCGGGTTTACATGCACGGTATCGCCATAGGTAAGCGTCCAGTACATTTGATCAAACATCAGGTAAACTTTCTTCTCATCGGCGCCACGTTGTGCATTTTCAGCTAAAATGATATCACAAATTTCCTCTAGTGTTTCCTTCTTTAAGGTGGTGCCTGTAGGATTTTGTGGGGTGCATAAACAAATTAATGAAGCCCCTTTGATATTGTTTCTGATATCATCGGCAGTGGGCATGAAATGATTTTCCACTTTACATTCTACCACACAATGTTGCCCACCGGTAAGATGCGTATAATGATTATTATTCCAGCTTGGTACTGCGTATATAACTTTATCACCAGCATCCACCACCACTTTAAATACTGCGTAAATCAATGGCCTGCCACCCGATGCTACTTGTATCTCGTTGATGCCATAATTGATACCTTCATGCTTATTTATAAAGGCACTAATTGCCTGGCGCAATTCTAATACTCCATCTGCTGCAGGATAATTTGTATAATGTAATCGGTAAGATTCTACAATTAAGTCTTCTAATTCCTGAGGTATTGGAAATATATTCGGATCGAAATCTCCGATGGTATAATTGTATATTTTCTCTCCTTGTGAAATACGTTCGCTAATTGCGTTTCCTAATTTTACGATTTCACTCCCGATTAACGTTTCGGCCAGATGGCTAAGCTTGCTCATATTATATATAAATATGGCAAATGTAAGTTTTAGATTGAGGATGTGAAACGGAAGTTGTTAAGAATTGGCAGCACTTTTACACCATTCTAATAATTATAAAACAATCCACAAAGACAGCACACCATCTTGAAGAATATCTAAGAGATATTTAGAGAATAATTAGGAAGGAATTAAATCAAAAACAAAGCTATTAAGCCCCATTCCTACAATAAGTAAGGTAAGTAATAGGAGTAGTATTTTTTGTTTGCCAGTAAGGGTAATAGGCGTAAGTACTGGTTCGGAAGCAAACATTGCTATCACAATTTTAAAATAGTAATATACTCCCACCAGTGAAGCCAGGATGGCGACAATTACCAGCCAGAAATAACCGTGATTTAATGCAATATACAAGATATTGAACTTGGCAAAGAATCCACTTAGAGGAGGAATTCCTGCCATCGATAATAGTGCAATGGTAAGCGTCCCCGCCAAAAGCGGATTACGTTTTACCAACCCATTAAATGCCGATATTGAAACATCACCATCTGAATTCTCTTCTACAATTTTCAATACCATAAACGCTGCCAAGGTGGTGATAGCATAGGCTGCCATATAAAAGAACAAGGATGCCACACTGGTTGGTTCTGAGAAAAATCTTATGGCCATCAACATAAAACCTACATGCGAAATACTGGAGTAAGCCAATAATCTTTTGGCATTGGTTTGAAAAACCGCGATGATATTTCCAAGAAATAAGGAGCCTATTATAAGTATTAAGAAGATTCGGTCGAAGGTTTCGGGAACGTATGGAAGGGCAGTATAAAACAAACGCATGAAAGCAGCCAAGGCGCTGGTTTTTACGAAGGTCGACATAAAAGAAGTTACCGATGAAGGTGAACCCGTATATACATCGGGTGCCCAAAAATGAAAAGGCGCTGCCGATGATTTAAAGGCCATGGCGGAAAGCAACATCACCATGCCGATGGTGAACATTGGGGTCATTACAAAATCGGCTCCTGTTGTTTTTACACGTAAATCGTAAACATAAAATGAGCCTGTGCTTCCATAAAGTAAGGCTATACCAAACAATAAAATTCCTGTAGCGAACGAACCCATTAAGAAATATTTCAATGAGGCTTCGTTGCTTCTTAAACTTCTCTTATTACTTCCAGCCAATACATACATTGGGATAGATAAAATTTCGATTCCCAAGAAGAGCATTACAAAATTAGTATACGATACCATACAAAATCCACCTACCATGGAGAATAGTATCAGTGACAAATGATCGGCTTTATTACTTTCGTCGGAGAAGAAATTATAATTGATGATTACCCAAAGTAAGGCAATGGTAGTAAGCAAGAGCACAAAACTTTGCGCATAACGATCAAAATCGAGCATATTTAAAACCGATGCATTCAAGCTCGAATAAATATTACCATTTAACTCCAATGCTGCCACTACCCATGTTGCCAAGAGTCCGGCAATAACGATAGGAGCTATGAACTTTTTAAAACTGAAGATCTCAGCTAAAAGTGTTAGTACTCCCAAACCCGCGACTATTAAAATTTCATTCATCGATTACAAATTGTTGAATTGTTTTACAAATCCTTTATCGTCTTTTCTTTTTTCTTTTTATTAATGAGCTATCAATTGCACATCCCAAGCCGAGATATCCAATATAATTTTAGGGTAAATTCCACTTATCACAATGATTCCTGCAATTACGATAAATACAATGGTTTCCGACAATTTCAAGGCAGGAAACGAAGTAGTAATACTAGAAGTTTCTCCAAGCATAATGGCTTGGTATCCGCGTAACATATACACCGCACCCAATATAATTGTGAGCCCGCCGATGGCTGCAAACCATGCATTGTATTGATAAATTCCATTGAGTAATAAAAACTCTCCAGCAAAACCATTAGTTAATGGTAAAGCAACACTACCCAGCATGGTGATTAAGAACCAGAAAGCAAATTTTTGATTCACCGTACGGATACCTCCCAAATTGGCCATGGTATCGGTTCCTGTATTTGTTTGAATGATATCGCAGATGAAAAATAAACCAACTACGTTAATTCCATGAGCAAACATTTGCGCCAAAGCACCTTGAATACCTTCGGCCTTATATGAGAATATACCTGCACAAATTAACCCCACGTGGGCAATAGATGAGTAAGCAATCATTCGCTTGAAATTTACTTGAGCCATGGCAATAGCCGAGGCATAAACCACACTGATGATAGAGAGTATGATAACTAAATCGGTATAAGCACTCACCGCTTGCGGCACCATAGGTAGCAACCAACGAATCAATCCATAGGTACCCATTTTAAGCATGATACCCGATAAGAGCATCGTGCCTTGGGTTGGAGCATTCACATACGTATCGGGCTGCCAGGTATGGAATGGGAATACAGGCATCTTAATAGCGAATGCTAAAAAGAAAAACCAAAATACCCAGGCTTGCTGATCGAAGGTCATGCTTGCACCTGCAGCATATAAATCTTTGATGGCGAAGCTATGATTGGTAGTATGTTGGAATAAAATGATGAGGGCTACCAACATGAACAAACTTCCCAAGAGCGTATAGATAAAGAACTTGAAGGTAATACGCTGACGACCTTCTCCGCCCCAGAATAAGCAAATGAAATAAATTGGTATGAGTGCCAGTTCCCAGAAGATATAAAATACCAATCCATCGGTAGCCATGAATACACCGAGCAATGCCGATTGCATTAAAAGCATCAACGAAAAATATCCTTTGGGTTTGATGATATCTCTTTGAAATGTAGTAAGGATGATAAGAGGCAATAAAATATTAGTAAGCAATAGCAATACCATGGAAATACCATCGATACCAAAGCTAATATTACTTCCAAGGCTAGGTAACCAATTAAAACTAAAGCTCAATGCAACATCGGTAGCATCAGCATGTAAGGTATTGAATGATAGTAGTACGGCAAGCAAACTTAGAATAGCGCCAGCGAATGCAATCATGCGGCTTTGTGCAGCAGGCAATACAAAGATGAACAATGCTGTAAGTACAGGAAGGAATATGAGTAATAATGGAAACATCTTTCTTCTTAAATTAAATTATATAAACCTACAATTAAAAAAACCACAAGACTCAATACCATAGCAAACATATAAAAACCTGTTTTACCAGTTTGAATCAGTCTAACTTTTGTACTACTCCAATTAACCAACTTTCCAACTCCATTTACACCACCATCGATAATAATTTTATCGAAGATCTTATAAAACAATTGTCCAATATGATTAAGGGGCTTGGTTATTACGGCACTGTATAATTCGTCGATATAGTATTTGTTGGCTAAGAATTTTTTCAGGCCCGTATAAATTCCACTGAACGATTGCTCAGCATAGAAGCGGCGGGTGATAAAATAAATGATACCCAATACAAGTGTTGTCACACCCAAGAACAACCATTCTTTCGTAGCCAGGGTGATATCTTCAGGTTCAACTGATGGAGCAACAGTATCTAAGAACTCTTTAAAGTAAGGATGGCCTCCATAGATATGCGGCAATTGTACAAGCCCCGCAACCACACTAAGAATGGCTAAAATTACTAACGGGATGGTCATTGATGATGGCGATTCGTGAAGGTGATGCTCTTGCTCTTTGGTGCCACGGAAATTTCCGAAGAAGGCCAACATCAGCAATCGCAACATATAGAATGCTGTAATTACAGAGCCTGCAGCAGCGAGGTAGAAATATAATTTATTGTGATAATATACATTTAAGAGGATCTCATCTTTAGACACAAATCCGGAAGTGAAAGGAAATCCAGAGATTGCCAATACCCCAATTAAGAAAGTGATAAAGGTGAGCGGAATCTTTTTACGAAGCCCTCCCATCTTTAATAAATCTTGCTCTCCACTCATGGCATGAATTACCGAGCCTGCTCCTAAGAATAAGAGTGCTTTGAAGAAGGCATGAGTTACTACATGAAATACACCGCTGCTGTATGCACCAACGCCGAGTGCGAGGAACATATATCCTAATTGGCTCAAGGTTGAATAAGCCAATACTTTTTTGATATCGTTTTGAAAGAGTGCGATGGTTGCGGCTACCAATGCTGTAACCAAGCCAATGATGGCGATAACTTCTAATGTGAATGGAGCTAAGGTGTACAAGAAATTGCTACGCACTACCATATAGATACCTGCAGTAACCATTGTTGCCGCGTGAATCAAAGCCGATACTGGTGTTGGACCAGCCATTGCATCGGGCAACCAGGTATGAAGAGGTATTTGAGCACTCTTGCCCATCGCTCCTACAAAAAGTAAAAGAGTGGCAAGTACAATGGTTGTATTACCCGATTCGATGCCACTTAGATTCGCTTTGATATCCAAGAAATTTAAAGTGCCAAATTGTTTATAGAGTAATAATATACCGAGCAATAATCCTAAATCGCCTATACGATTCATGATGAATGCTTTATTGGCAGCCTTATTATATTCAGAAACCTTATGCCAGAAACCGATGAGTAAATATGAACAAAGACCAACACCTTCCCAACCGATGAACATCACCAAATAGTTATTGCCCATAACCAAAAGGAGCATAAAGAAGATGAAGAGATTCAAGTACGTGAAGAAGCGATTGTGCGCTTCATCTTTGTGCATATAACCAGCACTGTAGATATGTATGAGTAAACCAACGCCAGTAATTACCAATAAGAAGGCGGCAGTGAGATGATCAACCAAGAACGCCAATTCAGTTTTAAAGCTACCTGCTTCAATCCATTTGAAGAGTGTAACAGTAACTGCTTCTTCCGTATGCATTTGTGAATTAAATACCATCAAGGAGATGGCGAAGGAGATGGCGATGGAGGCACAACCAATAATGGCTGCCAGCATCTTCGATATTTTGTTTCCAGCCAATCCAAGAATCGCGAAACCGATTAAAGGCATTAGTGGAATAAGAGGTATAAATGTTTCCATTATCTAATTTTCAAATGTCGATCGTTAATTAATACTTCAATTTACTCAGTGCGTCAATATCTGTTGTCTTCGTATTGCGATACACCATCATCAGGATTGCGAGTCCAACACTTACTTCGGCGGCGGCTACAGCCATGATGAAGAATACAAAAACTTGGGCATTGCTATCGTTAAAATATCGGGAGAATGCAACCATCAATAAATTCACTGCATTCAACATGAGCTCTATGCACATAAAAATCACGAGGGCATTGCGGCGGTATAAAACGCCCAATGCACCAATTGCAAAAAGTATGGAGCATAATAAAATATAACTTGTAAGCGGCACTCCTTTGATGATATCCATTCGTATAGTTTATTTTATGAGTGAATTAATGAATTGTTTTTTTACTTAAAAATACAGCGCCTACCATTGCTGAGAGAAATAACACAGCGGATATTTCGAAAGGCACCATATAAGTTCCAAATAATACATTACCCAGGCGTTCGATTAATCCAATACTTGGATTACTGTATTCGCTAAGGGCAGTAAGTTCTGTTTCTCTTAAACCAGCAACCAATACCAATCCAAGTACTCCACCACAAACAGTGGCGGCTACTTTTAACATGGTACTTTTATGAGGTTCAACTTCCTTGTTAAGGTTCAGCATCATGATCACGTATATGAATAATACCATGATGGCACCCGCGTATACGATAACATGCACTGCTGCAAGAAATTGTGCGTTCAGAAGAAAGTAATGCCCAGCAGTTGCGAAGAAGGTAACGATCAAATACAGGGCACTATAAATCGGATTCTTACTAAACACCACCAGCAATGCACTGAAAATGGCAACGAAGGTGAGAAAGTAAAATAGGTATTGAGTAATCATTGAGATATAATATTGATTGACAATTTTTATTTCAGTTTATTATGTGCGTATTCAGAATTCTTTTTGAAGTTGGCAAGATTTTGAGTTTGGCGAACACTCACATCGATTCGCTCATCCATTTTCTCTACCAATCGATCTTTGCCATAGATATAATCTTCGCGGTGAAAGGTAGTAGGAACGATGCGGTCGGTAAGGAAGATGGCTTCCTTAGGGCAGGCCTCTTCGCATAATCCACAGAAGATGCAACGAAGCATATTGATTTCGTAAATCCCAGCATACTTCTCTTCGCGATAGTGTTTCTCATCTCCCTTTTTACGCTCTTCAGCTACCATGGTGATGGCTTCGGCCGGACAAGCCACAGCGCATAAGCCGCAAGCAGTGCAGCGTTCAGCGCCATGATCATCGCGCTTCAATACATGCTGTCCACGATATACAGGAGCAATATCTCGTTTTTGTTCTGGATACTGATAAGTGACTTTCTTTTTAAAGAAATGACTTATTGTTATCATCATACCCTTAAAAATAGCAGGTAAGTAAATACGCTCCACCCAGGTCATTTTGGTGTCGGCAACTTGTTTACTTCTATTGGTTAACTGCATTAGTATTCGATATTAAATGCGAAACGTTTGATACTTAATTAAAAATTGAAAAAGCCATTTTTATATCCAATCACGATACCTGTGATAAACATATTTAAAATTGCCAATGGAATTAAAGTCTTCCAACCTAAATTCATCAACTGGTCGAAACGGAAGCGAGGTAAAGTCCAGCGCACCCACATATAAAAGAAGATGAAGAAAAATACTTTCATGAAAAACACAAAGGTTTGAACCATGGAAAGCATATTGCCTTCGAGCCCCAAACTATGTTGGAAAGGGAAATTGTATCCACCGAAATAAAGTGAAGCAATGAGTGCCGATGAGATAAACATATTGATGTATTCGGCAAACAGATAGAATCCCAGTTTCATAGATGAGTATTCGGTATGGTATCCACCAATAAGTTCATTTTCACTTTCAGGTAAGTCGAATGGAGCACGGTTGGTTTCTGCAAATGCACAGATAAGAAATATTAAGAAGCCAAGTGGCTGATAAACTACATTGGCCAAACCTTCATCTTGCTGGCGAACTATTTCACCTAAACTCAATGTACCCGTCATCATGATTAATGAAATCAAGGCAAGTCCTAATGCGATTTCATAGCTGATCATTTGAGAAGAAGCTCTCAAGGCTCCAAGCAATGAGTACTTATTATTAGAAGCCCAACCACCAATCATAATTCCATAAACACCTACCGATACCACACCCAATAAATATAGAATTCCGATATTGATATCGGTGATTTGCAATTTTACAATTTTGTCGCCAATGGTGATATCACCGCCCCAGGGAATTACAACACCCGTCATACAGGCAGTGAGCATGGCCAAACTAGGACCCAATACAAAAAGCTGCTTGTCGGATGAATCAGGAATGAATTCTTGTTTGGTAAACATTTTCAATCCGTCGGCCAGGGGTTGGAATATCCCGAAAGGTCCGGCCCTATTAGGACCGTAACGGTCTTGTATAAACCCAGCAACTTTACGTTCGGCATAGGTAGAATACATGGCCACCACTAATGTCACTGTAAAAACAGCTAATATTAGTATTATTTTATATATGATCTCTATTGGTAGCATAGTTTGTAATTAAACTAAAGACATGCGAAAATAGGGTAAATTATTCGACGTGCAAACAAAAAATAGGGTTCCACTAACAATGTTTAAAAGTAATTAAACGTTGCGCAAATAATACATTACAAAGGGAAAGAAAACATGACGAAGCGCATTTTTCGATTCGTATTTTTTCGTTAAAGAATCGAATAGATTTGATAAAGCGCAATAGGTAAATCGTGAAATGCATCGTAAAAATCCGAGTTGTAAATCATCACAGGATTGAATCGCATATCGCATTTCGTCAGACGGATTACGTTTTATACAGCAGAAAGAAAATACGGATTTATCTCTTTGTAATCAAATTAATCATCCAGCTCAGCGGTCCTACTTCTCAATAGCGGCAATGATTTCCGCGTCCATAGGATCTGTTTTTGGTGAAAAGGAATTAATCAAATTACCTTTCTCATCGATGATATATTTTTGAAAATTCCATTTCACTTCACTATCCATTTTGCTATTCACAGCTTTAGAAGTGAGCCATTGATAAACTTCATTTTGGTTATTACCTTTCACATCAATTTTCTCGGTTAATTGAAAAGTAACCCCATAATTCTTAGTACAAAATTCTTTAATTTCTGAAGGGGTTCCGGGCTCTTGGCCCATGAATTGATTACAAGGAAAGCCAATGATTACTAATTTCTCTTTATACTTTTCTGATAGCTTTTCTAGCTTCTCATATTGCGGTGTATTGCCACATTTAGAGGCCACATTCACACACATTACCTTCTTACCTTTAAACTGGCTGAACAGAATTTCTTGTCCGTCGATACTCTTTATTTTAAGATCGTAGAATGATTTGGGGTCGAGTGCTAATTCACGCTCTTTGCGTTGTTGGCGTTTTAAAAATACGAAGCTATAACTGATGGCTGCGAATACTAAAATGAGTACAAAATATTTTGTCATGACGATATAATTTAGTGATATTTATGTTTGAATTAATTGTAGCAATGAATACAGAAATGCTAGTGCAAAGATAGCGTAATAGGTATTAAGAAATGTCATTTAAGAGTCTTCAATTTAGGCTTCCGTATGATGTGTGGGTTCGGTAATCATCGACAAATGAATGAATTCCTTTTCCTCTTCACCAATGGTAAAGAAACCGCCCAAACCGCCAGCGGCATTGGCAATATGTACGGCATAGTTGCGAATACTTTTATAGAAATGCAAACTGAATTTATAAGGGAGCATGAAGAGCACTTCATTCAATGAGGTCAATCGATTTGTTATTTCCTGATTGTGTTCTTTTTTGCCCGTTGGCAAGATATTGCGAAGGTGATTGAATCGACGGGTGAAGTCGGGCTCTAACGCTTGATAAAACTCTTTCAAATCGGCATACTCACTAAAACTTTTGATATGCACTATTTCAATAGCTTTTTCTATCTCAGAAGTTTCAAATTGGCCATCGGCACCAGCAATAAGCAAGGCTACTAATACGGGAGCATCAAACAATTGTTCGACTTGCATCACCGTTAAATTTTCTAATTGATGTATCATATTATTGTGGTAAAAATAATTAAAATAAAAGTAAAAATGGATTGAGAAATTGGGCTTGTTTCAACAAAAAAGCCCCTCCGTGATGGAGAGGCTTTCGTGCTTCTGTGAGAACTATGATTTTTTATTTTTCGATAATAACGAAGCTTCCTTTGTGTCCAGGAATTGCTCCTTTAATCACCAATAGATTGTGCTCTAAGTTGATTTTTATTACTTCTAGGTTTATCTTTTTGGTACGGTCTCCACCAGTACGGCCAGCCATACGCATCCCTTTCATTACACGAGCAGGCTCAGAAGAAGCACCCAAAGAACCTGGCGCACGCAAACGGTCATGCTGACCGTGAGTAGTACCACCAACACCACCAAAACCGTGACGTTTGATAACCCCTTGGAATCCTTTTCCTTTGCTTGTTCCGGTAATATCAACGAAATCACCTTCAGCAAAAATATCTACTTTTAACACATCCCCTAGGGTGTATTGTCCTTCTGTTACAAACTCAACAATTTTGCGTTTTGGAGTTGTGTTTGCTTTTGCAAAGTGACCTACCATCGCTTTTGTTGTGTTCTTTACTTTCTTTTCCCCAAAGGCCAATTGAATAGCAACGTATCCATCATTTTCTTTGGTGCGAACTTGTGAAATAACACAAGGACCCGCTTGAATAATTGTACAAGGTAATGCTTTTCCATCTGCATTGTAGATGGTAGTCATTCCTACTTTCGTTCCGATAATTCCTGGCATAATTTAAATAATTAAAATTTAGTTTGATATTGATTTTATGAATTCCGGCATAGGTAACCTTATGCTGGGGGTACTTACCGGTGGAAGAGATTTCGGCTAAATCAATACTTAAATTCCGAGTCTCTTATTTTTTAGTCTACTGACTAGTTTAACACTTTAATTTCAACATCAACACCACTAGGCAATTCAAGTTTCATCAAAGCATCAACAGTTTTGTTGGTACTGCTATAGATGTCCATTAAACGCTTGTAGCTGCACAATTGAAATTGCTCACGTGCTTTTTTGTTAACGTGTGGTGAACGTAAAACGGTGTAAATTTTCTTGTCGGTAGGAAGTGGAATAGGACCGCTTACTACAGCACCTGTACTCTTTACAGTTTTAACGATTTTGTCAGCCGATTTATCAACTAAGTTGTAATCGTAAGACTTTAATTTGATTCGAATTTTTTGACTGATGGCCATTTTGATTGGATTTATTTATTTACCTTATTAACTATTGGAAATTGACTTTATGTACGTAACCTCCCAATATATTTTCAAAAAAACAGGCTTCTCCAATTTTCATTAGAGAAGCCTATTCATTATTTAGTTTGAACCTTTACCTTTTAGTTTCGCTAAGATTGCTTCAGCAGCATTTTTAGGAACCTCGGTATAGTGACTGAATTCCATGGTAGAAGATGCACGTCCTGAAGTGATGGTACGTAACTGAGTTACATAACCAAACATTTCGCTCAATGGAACTTTCGCCTTAATTACTTGTGATCCAGCTTTAGTATCCACTCCTTCTAATTGTCCACGACGACGGTTCAAGTCACCCATTACGTCACCCATATTTTCTTCTGGAGTTAATACTTCAATTTTCATGATTGGCTCAAGCAATACTGGGCTTGCTTTACGACACGCTTCACGGTAAGCGATACGTGCTGCCAATTCGAATGATAGTGAATCTGAATCCACTGCGTGGTAGCTACCATCATACAAACGAACTTTCAATGAATCAACAGGGTATCCAGCAAGTACACCATTAGCCATGGCAGATGCGAATCCTTTTTCAACCGAAGGAATGTATTCACGAGGAATAGATCCACCCACGATTTCGTTGATAAATTCCAATCCTGGTTTTGCTGGATCTCCAGGCATTACTTCAACAGTAATATCTGCAAATTTACCACGTCCACCCGATTGTTTCTTGTATAACTCACGGTGATTCACCGCTGCAGTGATTGTTTCTTTATAAGCAACCTGAGGAGCTCCTTGGTTACATTCTACTTTAAATTCACGACGTAAACGGTCGATGATGATTTCCAAGTGAAGCTCTCCCATTCCTGAGATCACAGTTTGTCCTGTTTCTTCATCTGTTTTTACACGGAATGTAGGATCTTCTTCTGATAATTTACCTAAAGCAACACCTAATTTATCAACGTCGGCTTGAGTTTTAGGCTCAATTGCCAATCCGATAACCGGCTCAGGGAAATTCATTGCTTCCAATACAATTGGATTCTTCTCATCGCAAAGGGTATCGCCCGTTTTGATTGATTTGAAACCTACTGCGGCACCAATATCTCCTGCTTCGATATAATCGATCGCATTTTGTTTGTTGGCGTGCATTTGGAAGATACGAGAGATACGTTCTTTATTTCCACTACGTGTATTCAATACGTATGAACCTGCGTCCAAACGACCTGAATAAACTCGGAAGAATGCCAAACGACCTACGAATGGGTCGGTAGCGATTTTAAATGCTAAAGCAGTGAATGGTTCTTTAGGGTCAGGGTGACGAATTACTTCAGCACCAGTATCAGGGTTAGTACCAATGATACTTTCTTTATCTAAAGGAGAAGGCATTAATTCCATTACCAAGTCCAACATGGTTTGTACCCCTTTGTTTTTGAACGCAGAACCACAAAGCATTGGAACGATTTTATTAGCTACACAAGCTCTACGTAATGCGGCCAATACTTCTGCTTCGGTGATTGTTTCAGGAGCTTCAAAGAATTTCTCCATGATTTTGTCATCGAATTCAGAAACAGCTTCCAACATTTTCTCTCTCCACTCCAAAGCTTCTTCCATCATATCCTCAGGAATTGGAACTTCCTGGTAGGTCATTCCTTTATCTGATTCATTCCAAACCATTCCACGGAAGTTGATCAAGTCAACTACTCCAGTGAAATTATCTTCAGCACCGATAGGCAATTGCAAAGGAACTGCATTACCACCCAATACCGAACGAACTTGTTTTACCACGTTCAAAAAATCGGCACCAGCACGGTCCATTTTATTTACAAAACCCAAACGAGTAACGTTATAGTTATTAGCCAAACGCCAGTTGGTTTCCGATTGAGGTTCAACACCATCTACCGCTGAAAACAAAAACACCAATCCGTCCAATACACGTAATGAACGATTTACCTCTACGGTAAAGTCAACGTGTCCTGGTGTATCAATGATATTTAATTTGTAATCGTTGCCTCTGTATTTCCAGAAACAAGTAGTTGCTGCTGAGGTGATTGTGATACCGCGTTCTTGCTCTTGAACCATCCAGTCCATAGTAGCAGCCCCGTCATGTACCTCACCAATTTTATGGTTTACACCAGTATAATAAAGGATACGCTCGGTGGTAGTGGTCTTTCCTGCATCAATATGTGCAGCAATACCAATATTTCTTGTGTATTTTAAGTCGATTGACATTTTATGTTGTTGCTAGTATTTAGTATTGAGTATTAAGTACAATACATTGATACCTGCTTTTTGAAAATTTGTTGTTATTTATATGCTGTATTGTATTTTGTATTTCTAAATACTAAATACTCACTACAAGATACGATTAATTTAGAATTTAAAGTGAGAGAATGCTTTGTTAGCTTCAGCCATACGGTGTGTGTCATCACGTTTTTTCACTGATGCACCTTCTCCCTTACTTGCTGCGATGATTTCGTTAGCCAATTTTTCACTCATCGATTTCTCGTTACGTGAACGGGCATAACCCAACATCCATTTGATACCTAATGCAATTCTGCGATCAGGACGTACCTCGATAGGGATTTGGAAGTTAGCTCCACCCACACGACGGCTTTTTACTTCTACGCTTGGCATTACATTACCTAAAGCTTTTTTCCAAACGTCGATTCCGCGCTCAGAAGTTTTCTTTTCTACTACTGCCAAAGCATCGTAAAAAATGTTGAAGGCTAATGTTTTCTTACCGCTCCACATTAACATGTTTACGAAACGGGTTACCATTGGATCGTTATAAACTGGATCCGGCAATAAAATTCTCTTTTTTGGTTTTGACTTTCTCATTGATGATTGCCTTTAGCTTACTTCTAATTCAGCTTGTTAAAGGACTTGATTAATTAATTTGAACTCTAATATAAACTATCTAAATAAACAAATCAGTTATTCCCTATAACCCAGGGGCTATAAGGAATTCAGAACCTGTTCGTTAGATTATTTTTTCTTTCCACCTTTAGCTGGTGCTGCAGCTACAGCTCCTGGCTTAGGACGTTTTGCACCGTATTTAGAACGGCTTTGCATACGCTTGTCAACACCTGCAGTATCCAATGCACCACGAACGATGTGATAACGTACACCCGGTAAGTCTTTTACACGACCACCACGTACTAATACAATAGAGTGCTCTTGTAAGTTATGACCTTCTCCTCCGATGTATGCATTCACCTCTCTTCCATTGGTTAAACGAACACGCGCTACTTTACGTAATGCTGAATTCGGTTTCTTAGGTGTAGTGGTGTAAACACGAGTACATACTCCACGGCGTTGTGGGCAGTCAAGCAACGCTGGTGACTTGCTCTTAAATGTAAGCTGCTCACGGCCTTTGCGAACTAATTGTTGTATTGATGGCATATAAATTTAATACTTTTTATAAGTGTAACCTTTTTTAAGGGGTGCGAAGGTAAATAAAATAATTTAAAATTGATAATTTCCTTGGGAGATTTTTTAGAAACAATTGACTTTTCTGAATTCTATGCCCAATTCTCTGAAATTGCCATCTGTTGGCAATTAACTGGTTCCCTTTCAGCTGATTAGCTTGCTTAGGAGTGTACTTTTTAGGATTTTAACCTGGAAATGACCTTTCCCACATTTCTAACTTCGAAGGTTTTGACCATTTTTAAAGATAAACGAAGTGCAATGGATGGTGGGCGTTTAATCATTTCGCTGGTGAGCTTCACCTCTTCATCCAGTAATTTTATGCGTTCCTGCCGATGCTCATCTTTCATATTCCATAATTCGGTGGCAATATTCCAAGATTCATGTCGGGCCTTAATCATATTATAATTAATGAGTCGCTCATCTTGCCGGCCCCCAATAAAATCCAAAACGAACATCAAATAGGATACACGTCCAATTCTTTTTTGCATCTCGTCGATGAGTTGTGCCAAGATGGCATTCACCTTTCTAAAATCGTTCTCCAATTCATGGATGGGTTTCCCTTTCATTATTTCACTTGCCGCAATGCCGAGGTCGTAATTAATATGAGCATTCATTCCCATGAGCAAATGCTGCATAATGGTAAGATTGCTTTTACGCGCATCGAAGGATATTTTCCATGAATTACAAACAGTGCTTTGCCCGAGATAATTTTTAAACGCTT
>CANLPK010000056.1 GCA_947492885.1 Bacteroidota bacterium | reverse complement strand
GCAGCTTTTACTTTTAATTTAAAATTTTCATATAATTCCAAATATTCACGTACCGATTTCTCGTCGTAAGTAATGGTATGGTTGTTCTTTTGATAAACTCTCAAGAACTCTTCTTTACTTACTGGGGTATTGCCATAGGTAAAAATTGTTTGTGCCTTTGCACTGATGAAATAAATACTAAAAATAAGCAGGATAAGCCTTTTCATATGGTATAATGTAAAATTTTTTAAAACGTGCGAAAATAGGCTTAAAAAGTCAAATTTCAAGTCACTTTATTGTTCAAAAGCTGTTAAAATTAGCCTTTGTATGGGTATTTATTAGCCAATCTACCACCGAAAAACGGAATCTTGATAATACTCTTGAATCTGCTTCAATCCTTTAAAACTATCTAATTTCATGATTTCTACCTTAAATCTAGGGAGTGCATTCATCACAAAAACTGCTATGTTTGTAAAAAAATGCCTGCCATGAAATACCTATTACTCACCATCACCATCGTCTTTTCGCTTTCATGTGGAAATAATAATAATACCCAAAAGGAAATACTCGAAAAGCAGCAAAGGGTGGAGCGATTTCTTACCGACTATAATAATGAGTTCCAGCGTCTTTATACCATCAGCAGTGAAACCCAATGGAAGGTAAATACCTATATCAAGGAAGGCGATTCGCTTACCGGCAAAGCCAATGACGATGCGGCAAAAGCCATGGCCGATTTTACAGGAAGTCAAAAGGTGATTGATAGCGTTCAGTTATTCCTGCAATGGAAAGCCAACCTAAGTGAGATTCAAGTAAAGCAATTGAATGTGATTTTATATACTGCTGCCAATAATCCGGAGAGTATGAAAGACATGGTTACTGAGCGAATCAAGGCAGAAACGCAACAAATAAAAAACCTCTTCGGGTATCATTTTTCAATCGATGGGAAGAAGGTAAGCACCAATGATATTGACGATATCCTGAATAATTCTAACAACCTTGCTCAGCGCCAAAAAGCATGGAACGCCAGTAAGGAAGTAGGAAGTACTTTGAAAGAGGGATTGGTAAACTTACAAATGCTGAGAAACAAAACAGTACAGCCTTTGGGATACTCCGATTTCTTCAGTTATCAAGTGAGCGATTACGGCATGACCAACGAAGAGATGATGAAGATGAATCAGGAAATGATAAAGGAAGTATGGCCACTCTATCGTGAATTGCATACCTGGGCACGCTATGAGCTTGCTAAGAAATATGGAGTGAAGGAAGTGCCCGATGAAATTCCTGCACATTGGCTAAGCAACCGCTGGGGACAAGACTGGAGTGCCATGGTAGATGTGAAAGGTTTGAATTTGGATAGTGCCCTTAAAACCAAGCCTGCAAGCTGGTTTTCCGAGCAAGCCGAACGCTTTTATGTGAGCATTGGATTCCCTCCATTACCTAAAACATTCTATGAAAAATCGAGTTTGTTTCCATTGCCAAAGGATGCCGACTTTAGCAAGAACAATCACGCCAGTGCATGGCATATGAATTTGAATGATGATGTGCGTTCGCTCATGAGTATTGAACCCAATAGCGAATGGTATGAAACAACGCATCACGAATTTGGACATATCTACTATTACCTAACATATTCAAATAAGGATGTTCCTTTTGTATTGAGAGGGGGCGCCAACCGCGCTTACCACGAGGCTTTTGGAAGTTTGATGGGATTGGCTGCAATGCAAAAACCATTTATTTCGGGCATCGGTTTATTGCCTGGAGATGTGGTAACCAACGATACCATGCAACTATTAAAAGAAGCTTTGAACTATATCGTGTTTATCCCATGGAGTGCTGGGGTGATGACGAATTTCGAGCACGATTTATACACGAACAGCTTACCTGCCGATCAATTCAATAAGCACTGGTGGGAATTGGTAAAAACCTATCAAGGTATCGTACCACCATCTGCTCGAGACGAAAAATATTGTGATGCAGCAAGCAAAACGCATATCAACGATGATGCTGCACAATACTATGATTACGCATTATCTTATTTGCTTTTATTTCAAGTGCATGAGCATATTGCCAAAGATATTTTGCATCAAGATCCACATGCCACCAACTATTATGGCAATAAAGAAATTGGTGCCTTCTTGCAAAAGATGATGTACCCTGGAGCGAGTGGTGATTGGAGAAAAATATTGAAAGACAATACTGGCTCAGACCTTAGTGCAAAAGCCATGGTGAATTATTTCATGCCACTGATGAATTATCTAAAGAAGCAAAATGCAGGTAGAAAATATACCTTGCCTGAAAAAATTTAATGGAACTAATATTGTTTGTTGTATGAATTTTTGCCCGAGAATAATTCTTTAACTATTCTTCGTGACAACAATCCATTTTCTCTTTTTCCTGAGCAGGAGAGACATAACGAATGCCGAGATTGAGCCCTCTTAGGATAAGCAGCACGGCTACAAACATCACAAAGTAAGGTGTTATCCTGTTTAATTTTTGACGAAAGTTGAGGGAGATGAATTTACCGAATGCCATCGTTAAGGCCATTACAGGTAATGTGCCTAGTCCGAAAGCCATCATCATCAACCCACTATTCACCACACTGCCAGCGGCCAAGGAAGCTGCAATGGCCACATACACGAGTCCGCAAGGCAATAGCCCATTCAATATTCCAATCGTGAAAAGGGTAAACAAACTTTTCTCCGATTGCAAGTACTTGCTAAGTTGTGCTTTAATGCGATGGGTATACCGGGCGAGATAATTTTTATTGGGGTTGCCAAACTGATGAATAAGCAAGATGCTAAGAATTAAAACTCCTGCAGTAACACTCAGCCATTGTTGTACCTTGAAAAATGCAAAAGTTTTCCCAATGAATCCAAAGCAAATTCCCATAATGGCATAGGTAAAAACCCTGCCAAGGTTATACAATAAAATTGAAAAAATTCTTTGTGTTTTATTTAGATGATTTACCGGAAGTGAAAGTGCCAAAGGGCCACACATACCTACGCAGTGAAAGCTTCCAAGTATTCCGATGGTGAACCCCGAAATAAGAACAGTGAACAATGGGTTCATTATTTATTTACAATCAGGGTTTCTTCTCGGTAGTAAGGTATGCCTTTACTTTCCCATTGAATACGTGCAATATATTTACCGGAACTAAATTTACTGTGATCAATAATAAATATTCCAGCTGCATCGGGGGTAACATTTACCAGCAAGTCCTTCTTCTCATTATCGTTTCTTAGAAACTCAATTTTGCCATTCGTAAAACCTGCTATTAAGCTTGCCGGAATACGAACTACAATTCCTTCAGCCTGCTGAGAGAGTATGGCTTCGGTGGATACACTATTCAGATTTTTTGATGCATCAATATACGATTGATACTTCAATTCTTTGGCATAATAACCTTCATCCATCATCTCATTGGTCTGACGAAATGCGATATAAACCATGCCTAGCATGATTATAATAAAGGCTGCAATAACGATGGTTAACTTATGTCCCCAGTTCATGATACTTATTTAAATGGTCCTAAAAACTTTGATTTTACTACTTGTATTTTTTCATCTCCACGGTATACGCCAATTTTTATATTGGTGTTTCTGTTTGGAATCGAGCTTCTTGGAATTTTTACAAAGAAAGTTAATTCGTTCACAGTTTCCTTCTTTAATAATATTTTTCCATTTCCTACAACCGTTACTTCTCCAGGATAATCTTCAAGTCTTAATGTCAATGGGATTTCTTCCCTGGTTTTATTAATGATTTTTGCATCATAAATATTTCCGATGGTATCGGTTCCAATTTCCTGAAACAATTGTCCTCTAGCCCTTGAAATATAGGTATCGACTGTCTTTCGAGTACCAATTAAAATACCCATAAATATCATGAGAATGAATAATAGAATGGAATAAGCTTTCATTCTGTTATTGAAATGAAATTTATTACCAGTAGTGATTTCATTTTCGGATGCAAAACGAATAAGACCTTTTTCCATTTTTAAGGTTTCCATCACATCGTTACACTCATCAATACAGGCAGCACATCCCACACATTCCATTTGCAATCCATTACGGATATCAATGCCGGTAGGGCATACATGAACGCATTTCATGCAATTGATACAATCGCCTTCGGTACGAACTTCATTTTTCTTATACTTGCCACGCGGCTCACCACGTTTGTAATCATAAGAAATTTGCATGGTATCCTTATCAAACATCACACCTTGTAATCGGCCGTATGGGCAAATAGTAGTGCATACGAGTTCTCTTACAAAAGCATAAACGCTATAGAATAAAAGGGTAAATACAATCAAGCCAGTGAGCAATACAAGGTGCTCTGAGATTGGTTCATTGACGATTTTAATTACTTCATCCACCCCTAAAATATAAGAGAGGAAGGTATGGGCAATTAGAAAAGAGAATACTAAAAATAAGAGATGCTTTACCACGAGCTTAAATGTTCGCTCCGCAGTAAAACCTTTTTCTTCGAGCTTACGTTGTTTGATAGGCGAACCTTCAACCAACCATTCAATGGGGCGGAAAACAAATTCCATGAATACCGTTTGCGGACAAACCCATCCACAGAATAACCGCCCAAAGACAACAGTAAATAGTACCACGAATACAATGAAGGTAATCATGGCAATAGCGAAGATGAAAAAATCCTGAGGCCAAAATATTTTGGTGAACAAAATGAATTTGCCCTCAGGAAGATTTATAAGCATGAATGGCATTCCGTTTACCTTAATAAACGGAATGATGAAAAATAAAGCGAGATAGGAATAGGCAATATATTTTCTATAATTATACCATTTTCCAGAGGGTTTAAAAGCGTAAACCCAGTTCCTCTTTCCTGTGTTTGTCACAGTGCTCACACGGTCTCTATACGACTGGGCTTGCAATAAATCCTCTTCTCTCATTACCTTATTTTTTTGTCTTAGTAGTATCAGTTACATTCGTATCGGTAGGGGCAATAGCTACTTCTTTATAGATATCTCCTTGCGGCTCTTTAGCATTCGGTGGGTTACTTCCATTAATCGATTTTACATAGCTTGACAATTGGGCAATTTGTTTTGCCGAAAATTGGTCTTTCCAAGCAATCATCGCAGTTCCCGACCAGCCATATTTAATCGATTTGAAGATGTCTTTTAAACTTCCACTATGAATCCAATATTCATCAGTAAGGTTGGGTCCAACACCTCCTTTCATACTACCTCCTGTTGCTCCATGACAAGAAGCACAGGTAGCTACGAAATTCTTTTTACCTGCTTCGATATCTGCGCCTTCCATCATTACTACACTGTTTTCGTCAACGCTGCTGGTTTGTTTTGCAGCGAATGCAGCCTTGTCTTCAGCAGCTTGAGTCATCTCAATAGCGAACTCTTCATCTTGTAAAGGTGCCGATTTGCTAATATGATAACGGTACATATAAATGATACCAAAGATAATGGTTAATACGAATGCAGTGATAAACCAAGGTGGTGTAACATTGTTCAATTCGCGAATTCCATCATAGTGGTGACCCGTATCGATATCGCCTTCCTCTTCAATAGGTTTAAAGCTATTGATTTTATCCCAGAAACGACCTAACCATGAACTAGTTTCTACTGGAGCTTGTCCAGGAACTTCTTCAGTAGCGGTAGCATGCTTAATTAATACCATGGTTAACCACGATAAAAATACAATAAGTAAGGCTTCGAAAACAATTACGCTGGTTAAAATCCAAGGCGACCATCCAAAGAAGGTGCTTGCCGCTGGAGCAGCAGTAGTAGTTGCATCAGCACCCTGTGCTTGTGCAGCACTAGCTAGGAAAAAGAAGAATACAAATCCAACAATTTTGGTTGCACTATTTCCGGTTTTCTTAGTAAACTCTTTCAATGAAAGCAAGAACGCATTACCAGTTATGAAAATTGGTAATAAAAGGAATACTGCTACAATTAGCAATACAACATTAATATCGATACCTCCGCTAGGAGCGGCAGCAGCAGCGACTTCTGTACCGGCTTGCTGTCCAAAGAAAAACAATGGAGCAGCAAGGGCTATACAACTTAAAGCAAATTTTTTGATGTTATTTTGTGTCATATCTGTAAATTTTATTTGTCATCTAATGGCAATTTTTCAATTCGTTCAATTTCTTTACCGTCAATACTGTACATCCAGTAAGTAACAATAACGAAGAACGCGACGAATAGAATCAGCGATACTATTGGATAAATACTTACGCCTGCTATTTGTTCGAGATAAGTTGAGAATTTCATATAGATGGATTAATTTTTAGTGTTAAGTTTAATATCAGTACCCAAGCGTTTCAAGTATCCAATCAAAGCAATAATTTCTTTATCACTCGAAATAGTGATTGTTTTATCATTGGCTTGAATTTCCGCTAAAATTTTATTGGCTTGTGCATCTAAATCATCGTTAGCAATGGCTTCGTAATTTTCAGGATAGGGAACTCCCATATTACGCATCGCATGAATCTTCGACATGGTACTTGCTTTATCAATGGTATTATCATACAACGATGGATATGGAGGCATAATAGATCCATTGATCATCGCACCTGGATTATACATATGATTGAAATGCCATGTAGCACTTGGTTGAATTACACCTTCTCTTGCCAAATCTGGTCCTGTACGTTTACTACCCCATTGGAATGGATGGTCGTAAACAAATTCTCCCGCTTTTGAGTATTCGCCGAAACGGGTTACTTCATAGCGGAACGGACGAATCATTTGTGAGTGACAGTTATAACATCCTTCACGGATATAGATATCACGTCCTTGCAATTCAAGTGGTGTATATGGTTTTACTGAAGCGATGGTAGGAATATTTTCTTTTACCAAGAAGGTAGGAATCAATTCTACCAATCCACCAATTGCTACTACTACCAAACTCAATACCAATAATAAAATTGGTTTTCTTTCAATAACGCTATGCCAGATTGAGTTGGCTGGTGCATGATATTCTCTTGCCAATGCTGGTGCTTCGGCTTCTTCATTTGCAACAAATGCTCCTGATTTTGCAGTTTTCACCAAATTGTAAATCATTAAAATAACCCCTCCTAAGTATATCAAACCACCCAAACCACGCATGATATAGAATGGAATAACGGTTTGAACGATATCAATAAACTGATATTGTAATTGTCCTTCAGGAGTGAAGGCCTTCATCATGAAATACGCACGGAATGAACTCCAATACATTGGAATAGCATACAATAAAATTCCTAAGGTACCAATCCAGAAATGGGTTGAAGCCATCTTCTTAGAGAATAGCGTTGTGTTAAATAATTTTGGTATCAACCAATACATCATACCAAAAGTTAAGAAACCATTCCATCCTAAAGCGCCAATATGCACGTGAGCAACAGTCCAGTCGCTATAGTGAGAGATGGCATTTACATTTTTCAATGCCAGCATCGGTCCTTCGAAAGTACTCATACCATAACATGTTACGGCTACTACAAAGAATTTCAAAACAGGCTCTTCACGTACTTTATCCCAAGCACCACGTAATGTAAACAATCCATTCAACATCCCTCCCCAACTTGGTAAAATCAACATGATAGAGAATACTGTTCCTAATGATTGTGCCCAGTCAGGCAATGCAGTGTATAATAAATGGTGAGGTCCGGCCCAGATATATAAGAAGATTAAACTCCAAAAGTGAACGATACTCAAACGGTATGAATATACCGGACGATCGGCCGCCTTTGGCAAGAAGTAATACATAATTCCTAAATAAGGAGTGGTAAGGAAGAACGCTACCGCATTATGACCATACCACCATTGTACCAAGGCGTCTTGAACACCTGCGTACCATGAATAGCTTTTCATAAATGAAACAGGATATTCGATAGAGTTAACAATATGCAACATAGCAACAGTTACCCATGATGCAATAAAGAACCAGATAGCTACATATAAATGGCGCTCGCGACGTGTAAGAATTGTAGCGAACATATTGAAACCAAAAACCACCCAGATTAAAGTAATCGCGATGTCGATTGGCCATTCTAATTCGGCATACTCTTTACCGGTTGTGAATCCAAGTAGTAAGGTTACTGCGGCACTTACAATGATTAATTGCCATCCCCAAAAATGGATATTGCCTAATGTTTTGCTCCACATTGGAGTTTTCAAAAGGCGTGGCAATGAATAGTAAACACCGGTGAAAATACCGTTACCAACGAATGCGAAAATTACCGCATTGGTATGAACGGGACGAAGACGACCAAATGCAAAATTTGGAAGGTATTCGCTGAAATTAAGAACTGGGAATGCCAATTGGAAGGCGATTACTACGCCTAAGAGCATTCCTACTGTGCCCCAAAAAATACATGCAATCGCAAAGTTTTTTGGCAGCTTGTTGTCGTAGTGGAATTTTTCTAAACTCATGTGATAATTACTTATTGTTAATTTTATTGTTGTTGAAAAGGATTCTTTCTGCAGGACTTTTAACATCGTCGAACTGACCGTCTTTAACGCTCCAGAAAAAGGCAAGTAAGAAAGCTCCCGCAATACAGATACTTACCAGGATTAAAATAATGATTACACTCATACTTGAAATTTAATTAGATACTTAAAGAACTTGATCATAATGATGGGTTTAAGGTTGTTGATGAATAAATTTATTGGGTTATATTTTCTTTTAAATGATATTTACGTGCAGCCAATTCGGTTAAGCCGTAGGTTAATGCAATAATGGTAATAGAACTGCTAGGCATCAGTATCGCAGCAATTACTGGCGACAATACACCTTGCACTGCGAAATACAATCCGATAACATTATAGATAGCCGATACGGTAAAACTAAATAGGATAATCTTACGACCTTCCTTCGCGAATTTTAAGAAGGTATCGAGCATCGTTAATCGAGAGGCATCGATAATACAATCGGATGATGGTGTGAAGTTATTGGTGGAATCGGCAACAGCTACCCCAATAGCACTCTGCTTCAAGGCACCTGCATCGTTCAATCCATCACCTACCATCATCACCTCCAGCTCATTGTTCGATTGTAACTTCCTAATATAATTAAGTTTTTCTTGTGGGCTCTGATTGAACAATACTTCACTGTCCTTACCCAACAATTCTTCTATATTATTTAACTCGGTATCATTATCTCCAGAGATTAATGATAAGGAATATTTCTGTTTCAACGATTCAATTAATCGGGTAACACCAAAGCGGTATTTATTATTGATGGTGAACTCTCCTTGCACTGCTCCATCGATGGCAAAAATTACTTTGCTGCCTTTGCGCTCTTTGAAGTATTCGCCTCCAACAAATGCTGCTGAGCCTACCTTGATATGATGTTCATTAATCCATCCTTCAATGCCTTGTCCTTCTGTTTCTTTAAAATCGGTTACGGTGATTAATTCGTTCAGATTCAAGAAATCGCTTACCAGTTTGCTTGCTGGATGCGACGAATGATGTGTAAGCGACGCAACCCATGTTTTAATTTCGGGTGTCAATACCTTTCCACTATATCGAACATTGCTTCCATCATTTTGTGTGAGGGTGCCCGTTTTATCAAGTACAATATGATTGATACGAGAGAGCTTCTCAATAATATCGGGTGAGCGCAAATAGAATTTATTCAATCCGAAAATTCGCAATAAATTTCCATTGGTATAATTTTGAGATAGTAGCAAAGCACAAGGGCAAGCAACAATAAGTACCGTGGTGATTGCGTTCCACATCAAACGAGTTTCTCCTTGCACATACCAAAACATGCCTGCTCCAAATCCCATGGCCAATACAGCATAGGTAAAATATTTTCCTATGGTATCGTAATTGCTTTTACGTACTACTTCTTTTTTATTGAATATGGGGTTGTTCCAAAGGTTAGTTAAATAACTTTGTGATACTTCTTTCACCACCACCAATTCAAGTAATCCATCCAGTTGCTTACCACCTGCATAAATCATCTCTCCAATCTGAATTTTCACTGGTAAGCTTTCACCACTTACAAAGCTATAATCAATCTCTGCATTTCCTTTCGAAAGGATGGCGTCAACAGGGATAATTTCATTGGCGTGAATTTGAATCACGTCGTTAATCTTTACATTCGAAATCTCAGTTGGCTTAATCACCCCATCTTTCACCACATTGAGAGCAATAGGGAAGAACGATTTATAATCGCGATCGAAGGAGATGGTTTGATAAGTGCGCGATTGTAACCAGCGACCCACCAACATAAAGAATACAATACCACTTAAACTATCCAGGTAACCATTGCCACTACCTGCGGTGATCTCATAAACACTTCTGGTGAATGTGATAACTAATGCTAATGCTACTGGCAAATCGATATTGAGGTATTTATTTTTTAATCCAGCCCATGCTGAAACAAAAAACTCTGATGCCGAATAAAACAAAACCGGCAGAGAAAGCAAGATGCTTAATACCTTGAAGAACAGACTGATTTGCGATTCAATAGCGTAGGAGCTTGATAGATAATCGGCAAAGCTCATCATCATGATATTGCCAAAACAAAATCCTGCCAATCCAATTTTATACCAGCGGGTACGGTCGATACGATGTGCATGACCTGATGAAATTTCATTTAAGCTCAGATGTGGCTCATATCCAATGCGAGTAAGTGTTTCAACAATACCTCTGAGGGTGGTTTTTCCCTCATCGAAAACGATGAATACTTCCTTTTTAGGGAAATTAACGGTTGCACTTGTCACGCCTTCATTCAATGTATGCAGATTCTCGAGCAGCCATAAGCAACTACTGCAGTGAATTTGAGGAAGGTATAATGTTATTTGTGTTTGTTTACCATTGGTAAACTGTATGAGTTTCTTACGGATATCAGGATTGTCGAGAAACTGGAATTTATCTTTTCTAATTTCTGTTTTCTGAGCCAGCCCGGGTCGTTCGTTCAGGTTATAATAAGTGCAAAGGTCGTTCTCATTGAGAATTTCGTAAACCGATTTACAACCATTGCAGCAAAAGTCTTTTTCCGCAAAATTTACCCGACCATTGACGCATTCGTCGCCACAGTGGTAACATACGGTTTTGTTATCGAGGTTAATTTTTGTGGTACTCATCGATTAGTTTTTTTTAATAATCATTACCGGACAAGTTGCTTCTCTTAATACAGATTCAGAAACACTACCCATTAACAATCTACCCAACCCTTTTCTTCCATGCGATCCAATAACCATCAAATCATAAACTCCTGCGTGTTGCGCTTTTAATATCGCATCGGCAGGGTCATCATCCACTTCTACAGCGAATGTAATCTTTAATTCAGGATACTTTTTCCCCAAATCACTCACACGGGTAATTAGTGCGTCTTCGGCAACTTGAGTTACCACTTCCAAATCAACATTAGAATAGGTAAATCCACTTGGATCAACGATATATGGGAGTTGTATGACGTTTAATAAAACAATCTGCGTCTCAGAATCAGCAAGTCTCAGCGCATAATTCAAGGCTTCGTCAGCATATTCTGAGAAGTCGTACGGGCATAAAATTCTTTTAATCTGTATCATGATGATCTTGTTAGCGTGTTCTTGTTGTTTAGGTGGCGATCTTATTTGTTCTTTAAAAAGTATTTTCCTGAATCGAGTTTCTCATTAAAATCGGCAATGGTATTGTTTTCAATCATTTTAATGAGGTTCTTTTTTATTTCCTTGTATTCAAAATGAACAGGGCAAGGGTTCTTCTCCGAACATGCTTTTAAACCCAAGGCACAATCTGTATAAATCTTCTCTCCATCAATGGCTTTAACAATATCAGAAATAGAACTTTTCAGATCCTCCTTATCCATGTAAAACCCACCGTGAGGACCCTTTACTGAATGAACCAACTTTCGCCGACTCAAATCCTGCATTATTTTGGCAATGAAATGCTCCGGGGAATCAATTCCCTTGGCTATTTCCTTGACACCCACTCGGGCCTCATCCTTTGATTTCTGTGCAACAAAAATCATGGCTTTGATTGCGTATTCACACGATTTTGAAAACATATGTAGTTAATTATGGAAGCAAAAATAATAGAATAATTGAAAATTAAAAGAGTTTATTATCTTTTATTATTTAGTGTGTATAATTATCTTCAAAATTCGATAAAAATGGGTTCAAAAAACACCCTTTAGGCTCTTTAATTACTAGGCTTTAGCTCAAATAACTGATCTTCGTCAGTTTTTGATTTTTTCGAAAAATTGTGACTAAAATTTACGGTTAATATTGTCTTAATATGGGATTTCTTGAGTGCGTATTTCAATTCGATAATTCGACTCATTATTATCAGTTTAATTAGAAAAAGATAAACGATGAATTGATTTTAGATCCTTCAATTGGAATTGTTTCAAAAGGTTCGTTTCTGTCAATTCGCGTTGAAAAGGGTTAGAATGTCATTCTCGAAATCCTTAACTTCTAGAGGGATAAGCCATTATGTCCAATATTTAACTTTTCCACGATATTTGTGTATTTAAGTTAACCTAAAACTTAAACCATTATCATACATTTGAAAACTTACGAAACACGAATTATCAAATAATCAATTAATCGTATAAATATGGATGCAAAATTTTCTCCTCGGGTTCGCGAGGTTATGAGTCTGGCTAAAGAAGAAGCCGTGCGAATGGGCAACAGCCAGATTGGCCCTGAGCATTTTGTGATGGGGTTACTTCGTGAAGGTCAGGGATCTGCGATACGAACACTAAGAGCTTTAGATGTGAATCTGGCGCAATTGAAGCGTATCATCGAAGATACTGCTCGCAACTATGCAGGCAACGGTATTTCTAATGTAAATAATATTCCACTTAATAAAGCCGCGGAGAAAGCACTTAAGGTAACTTACCTCGAAGCGCGCTCGTATGCTGCCGATGTTATTGGAACCGACCATTTAATGTTGGCCATTCTGCGTGATGAATTCAATACCGCTTCACAAATTCTTTCTCAATTCAATATCGATTATAACAAATTTAAAGATGAATTAGAGAATCCCAATACAGGTGAAATTCGTGATGAATTACCTCCCATGGGTGGTGATGATGATGATATGCCTCCTCCACGTGAAGAACGTCGCCCCAATGACCCAGGCAAAACAGCAGGAACTAAATCGAAGACACCGGTGCTCGATAATTTTGGTCGCGACTTAACCAAACTTGCCGAAGATGGTAAACTCGATCCCATCGTTGGACGTGAAAAAGAAATTGAACGGGTATCACAAATTCTCTCCCGTAGAAAGAAAAATAATCCGGTACTCATTGGTGAGCCAGGTGTTGGTAAAACTGCCATTGCCGAAGGCTTAGCACTTCGTATCATTCAAAAGAAAGTATCACGTACTTTATTTAATAAACGCATCGTAATGCTCGACCTAGCCTCTTTGGTTGCGGGCACAAAATACCGTGGTCAGTTTGAAGAGCGTATGAAAGCAGTAATGCAAGAGTTAGAAAAAAGTCCTGACGTGATTGTGTTCATCGACGAAATCCATACCCTCGTAGGTGCCGGTGGTGCCAGTGGTTCGCTCGATGCATCCAATATGTTCAAGCCTGCTTTAGCTCGTGGAGAAATCCAATGTATTGGTGCTACAACTTTAAACGAATACCGTCAGTATATTGAAAAAGATGGTGCCTTGGAACGTCGATTCCAGCAAGTAATTATCAATGCTGCTTCGCCTGCCGAAAGTATTGAGATACTTCATAATATTAAAGATAAATACGAAGAGCATCACAATGTAACCTATACCGATGCTGCCATTGAAGCTTGTGTAAACCTGAGTGTGCGTTATCTCACCGACCGTCATCTGCCCGATAAAGCAATTGATGTTTTAGATGAAGTAGGAGCAAGGGTGCATATCAGCAATATTCATGTACCGCAAAATATCATGGACCTTGAAAAGCAAGTGGAAGATATTAAGGTAGAGAAAAATAAAGTGGTGAAAAGCCAACGCTACGAAGAGGCAGCGCAATTGCGCGATCGTGAGAAAAACATGATTGAACAATTGGAAAATGCAAAACGCGATTGGGAAGAAGAAACCAAAGCCAACCGTTATAAAGTTACCGAAGATGAGGTGGCCGATGTAATGGCAATGATGACCGGTATCCCAGTGAAACGTATTTCACAAGGAGAAGGTACCAAGCTATTGAGCATGGCCGATGATATGAAGTTGAAAGTGATTGGTCAGGAAGATGCCGTGAAGAAATTGGCCAAAGCCATTCAACGTAATCGCGCCGGATTGAAAGATCCGAATAAACCCATCGGATCATTCATTTTTTTAGGCCCAACAGGTGTTGGTAAAACTGAAATGAGCAAGGTACTCAGCGAGTATCTCTTCGATAGCAAGGATTCCTTGATTCGTATTGATATGAGTGAGTACATGGAGAAATTCGCTGTAAGCCGTTTGGTAGGAGCGCCTCCTGGATATATTGGATATGAAGAAGGCGGACAACTCACCGAGAAGGTACGTCGCAAACCCTATTCAGTAATTCTATTAGATGAAATTGAAAAAGCACATCCGGAAGTATTCAATATTTTATTGCAAGTGCTCGACGAAGGATTCCTTACCGATAGCATGGGTCGTAAGATTGATTTTAGAAATACAATCATCATCATGACCAGTAATATTGGATCTCGTCAGATTAAAGATTTCGGTCAAGGCGTAGGATTTAGTACCCAAACCCGTCAGGAAAATCAAGATCGAGATACCAAGACGATTATTGAAAGTGCGTTGAAGAAATTCTTCAGTCCAGAGTTCTTGAATCGTGTGGATGATGTGATTGTGTTTAAATCGCTCGATAAAGAAAGCATCGTGAAAATTTTGGATTTATCGATTGATAAAATGCTAAGCCGTATAGATAAGATGGGTATCAAAATTAAATTGAGCGATACCGCAAAAGATTTCTTAGCAACCAAAGGATTCGATCCTGAATTTGGAGCTCGCCCTTTGGGACGTGCCATTCAAAAATACTTGGAAGATCCTATTGCAGAAGAAATTTTGAAAGCTGGAATCAACGAAGGCGATATGGTAGATGTAGATTTAGAAGAAGGTGCCGAAGAGTTGAAAATCAAACTTAAAAAAGCCCGCAAGAAAAAAGAAGATGTGGGAGAAGCTTAAAAATTAACAGCCTATATATAAACGCCAGCCTCATGGGTTGGCGTTTTTTTTGAACCTTATATAAAATGGTGGTTTCAATATTCTCCTTACCATCATTCAATCCCATTTATTACGAGAATAAAATCATAAAATTAAAATTATCATCAAATCATTTAAAGCTAAATTATAGATATCATGAACAGAGTTGAAGCCATCCTAACTATTGACACCGACAACCTGCCGGCAAATTTTGAAGAGATTATTAAGCATGAGCAGGAAGTAGTTGCAAAATGGAAAGCAGAAGGAATTTTAGAACATTTATTTTTACGACAAGGCAGAAACGGAGCGGTGCTTGTGTTTAAAGGATTGGATGAAGTTAAAGTTAAAGAGTTAATGGAGACGCTACCATTATACCAATTAAAAAAGAATGTTGAATACCTGAATTTAATCAAGCAGTTTTAAATAATAGCGAAACATAAAAAAAACGTCGGCCTATTGGTTGGCGTTTTTTTTTGAATTAGGGAAGTCAACTAAAATAGTATCTTTGAATTCCATCCTTCCCCAACCCAAGAATGTACGACGAACCCCAAACTATTGATGATGTATTGCAAGCCCTTGATGCAATCATCGATCGTTCGATCAAAGAAAACAATGTATTGGGAATCTTCGCGTATCTATACCGCAGAACCACCTTTGAAGTAAAATCGGAAATTGAGAAAGGCGCCTTTGAAGACAATGAGCGCATGGCAGCCTTTGATGTGGCCTTCGCTAATTTATATTTACAGGCGTTCAAAAATTATCTTCAGCAAACCCCTGTTTGTAATTCCTGGAGAATTTCCTTCTTAATCTGTTCATATTCCTAAAGCTATTGATAACAAAATTATTAATAAATTAATTATATAATTTTGCCCATTATTTTAGGGCAATTATTTCAATTTTGGTTTATTACCAATTGCTTCAAATGGCCAATATTTTAATGTAGGATGGTCAATTTTGCAAAACTTTTATTAGTTTGAAACAAGTACATTCCGTTAGCTAATGAGCTTGTATTTATTTCGGTGACTTCGCTTGTTAATTTTCCTTGAAGTAGTAGCTTTCCCTCTAAATTGTAAATTGAATATATGGAATTTTCTTCTTCAATTGAATAACCTTTAACAAGAAGTTTATTTGTTGCTGGATTAGGATATAGTTTTAAGAACCCATTCGGGGTGATTGGTTTAGCACTATTCCCAATTCCTGAATATTTCGCAAAAACATCTTCCACACCACCACCAACCGTGGTTTTAAAAATTGTATTACTATCAGTACCTATATAGGCAATACTATCGTTTACAAAATTTAATGACAAGTTTTTACGACCATAATAATCTGAACTAGTTCCGATCAATCCACCAAATTCAGAACTATCAATAAATATCTTCTTTTGTAATCTGTTATAATAAGAAAGTCCAAAACCATAAGAGGGAAAATAGCAATTAAAGATTTCTTTGTTATTTAAGTCTAAAGGTATTGAATAGTCTTTTCGAAACCCCTTTGTAAACATATATTTTTTTGAAGTAAAATCTTCATACAAAGGATCAGATATTGGTAAAGTGTCCCAATTTTCACATTGGTCGTGAGTAACAAGGAGTAGACCAAAGCGCGTTAGATGGTTAAACATAAGTGTGTTTTTATCAATTTTACCAACGTAGTCTAATTTAGTATTATTTATATCCCAATAAACATACTGATTAGATAAAACACTATCCCAATTTTTACACACTAATAATTTACTACACCAATTATTAGCAGAAACGTTACCGCTACAACTATATGCTCCTTTAAATAATATTTTTTCACCCAACCTAAAAACAGTAACGAAGCCAGAATAATAATCGGGGAGATCGGTAAAGCTACTGCCACCGTTAAAGGAAATTGAAAAATGTGAGCCAGATACAACACCTCCCCCCCATAATTTGCCCAGAACTATTGTATCCTTTCCAAAACAATAGAGTTGATTTGGGGTATTAAGCGGATCCGCAGTTAAATCACTGCTTTCAATCCATGTCTTTCCACCATCTTCAGTTTTATAAAACCAATATCCTGCAGAGTATCCTAATGAAGTATTATAGGCTGGGCCACATGCATAAATTGTATTTTTGTCGTAAAATGTATATACCCCAAAAGTATAAGCGCTATTTTTAAACTTTTCGAATTTTTTAACTGAAGACCAATTTTTCCCGCCATTTGTTGTTAGATAAATTGTATAATTTACATTGTCCACAGCATACCCACTATCATGACTCCAGAAGTAGAGTTGGTTAGTCTCTTTCATTGGCACAGTTATCGCAGTCCATGCCTTTTTATTTTGGGCCGTCACATATAGCCCTTGGATTAACAAAAGAAAAGTAATAATTAAGCGTAATAAATTTTTCATATTCTAATTTTTTTTAATAAATGTATTAATACTTTCGAGTATTTGGATTTTATACAAAATAGCAATTTCTTTAATAAATTTTATAGTGGTAATGTAAATCGTCAACATAATGTGGCCCAAATATAATTATAATTAAGATAGTGTTTCATGATATCTTTTCGGCTACTTTTTCTAATTGGGGATACAACACTTTAAACACACCTTGAGAATGGGCAAGAAATTAATTCTAATTTTCATTTCTTTTTTTATAATATTACAATTGGGAATATTGCTGTAAACTATTTTATTAATTTCCATCCCTAACATTAGTGTTTGACCAGCTTTATCTTTGAATTTTATCTCAAAAAGAATGTACGACGAACCCAAAACCATTGATGATGTATTGCAAGCCCTTGATGCAATCATCGATCGTTCGATCAAAGAAAACAATGTATTGGGAATCTTCGCATACCTCTATCGCAGAACCACATTTGAAGTAAAATCGGAAATTGAGAAAGGCGCCTTCGAAGACAATGAGCGTATGGCAGCCTTTGATGTGGCCTT
>CANLPK010000055.1 GCA_947492885.1 Bacteroidota bacterium | reverse complement strand
TGATTACCGTGCCATTAAGTTTCCATTGAAAGTTAAATGAACCTGTATTTCTTATTTTTAAAGAATAAATGCATCCCACTTTCGTAGAATCAATAAAATTAGTAGCAGGCAATGAATTCACTTTTACCACTTTGATAGCGGTGCTTCCTGAACATCCTCTGTTGGAAATTAGGTCAACAGTATAGGTGCCGAATTGGGAAGCGAAATAATTCTTGCTAACCGCTCCGTTAATAATACTAGCATTTCTTCTCCACTGATAGCCCACAATTGTATCAGTTGTTACTGTATTTAGTAACACCGAATCGCCTTGGCAAATACTGTCGGTAATCGAGGCAATGATACCTGAAGGCTTGCTATAGAATGAGAGATTGAAACTATTAGATATGGTATTACAACCGGCAGTTGTAAATACTTTTACATAATAATTGCCTGAAGTTTTAGCGAAATAATTCGAATCGAGAGTTTGTACTTGTAAAACGTTGTCTTTATAAAAATAATAGCTATAGTTGCTACCACTATTGGCTTTCAAGCCAATACTATCACCACTGCAAGAAGAAACTCCTGTTGGAGCTAAAAGTGTTGCGGTAGGTTTGGTGTTGAAACTTAGGGTAACTGGAGATGAGGTTGTTGAACAACCCGTATTACTCACTACCACGCGATACACCCCTGAAAGTTTAGCCTGATAAGTATTTCCGGTTGCACCTGAAATATTATTTCCATCCTTACTCCATTGATATGTATTACCATTTACATTGGAAATGGTTAGTGGAATTGAATCGCCTTCGCATAAAACAACTGTACTATTGTAAGAAATATTTGCTGCTGGAGAGGCATTAATCGTAACCGATTTTGTGGTGTATGCCGAGTACATGATACTATTTGCCACTCTCAATGAACAAACTTTTGTTCCTGCACTAAATTTCACCCAAACACTTTGAGAAGTAGAACTGGAAGGTGTTCCACCAGGAAAAGTCCACTGATACCCAGTAGTATTATTAGTTCCACTTGCGGTAAATTGAATTGAATCGTTTTGGCAAATAGTACTTACATTGGTAGTAATGGTAGCTACTGGTACATTCGAGGTTTGAGGCAATGTGAAATTATTCAAGTGAATTTGATCACCAGAACTACTTCCGCTATTATCTGTAGCATTCATGGCAACATAAATTTTAGCATCACCTAATGGAGATGAAGGAGCCACCCATGTGAATGACCAGTCGGTACTATCGGTATAGATGGCCGAGCTACCAGAGTAAGTTTGAGTTACATAATCGCGAGAACCAGTTGCCAACTGAACATTAGTGGCCGCCGAAGGAATTCCTAAAGTACCCAACTTTGTTGGAGACGTATTGGTGTTCAAAATGGTGGTTTCAAATCCGAAACGAACACAACCAGAAGTACGAGCTCTAACAGTGATTGTATAAGTAGAGTCAGGGATATATACCCCGTTTGTAGCATTCGTGTAAACTGAAATATCGGATGATGAACTTGATGCGGTACCTGAGTGACAAGAAGTACAATTACTATCGCCAGGCGCTCCACTCATTCCAGCTGGCGGACCTCCACTATAGGAGAGTGCTTGTTGAACAATAAATAAGAGGGCTGAGACAAAAATGAGGGTAATAAACTTGAAAGGAGTAGAAATTTTAATCATGGGCGAACTATTAGTTTTTTTAGATGTTGCATTCCAATAACGTTCGAATATATAAGCGCTAAAATTCCAAAACCCATTTGTAAAAATATTTTTACTATGAAATGACAGTCTATTGACAATAATAAGTAGGGTGCGATAATTTGAAGTAACGCAAAGACTATTAGTTTAATTACTAATGATTTTTCTAACTTATTCTTATCTTGATAATGCACAATTCCATAATGAGAGATGGCCACTACGGCTTGGGTTATTAAGGAGGAAATCGCTGCTCCTATGATTCCCCATAAAGGAATCAAAAACATATTAAGTACAATATTTAGGATACAAGCAAAGAGTGCCACACGATTCAATATTTTCAGTTCTCCTTTTGCTGTTAAATAAGTACCATAAATATAAACTGTACAAGTGAAAACGAAGGATGCCATTAAGATATAAAGCACCTTTTCAATTTCAGGGTTTCCACTTTTGTTTAGCATGAGGATAATTTCGTGCTGGTAGAAATAACAAACTGAGACAGCAAGTAAGGCAGGAGTGATTATTAAGGTAAAGCTCAACTGCAACAGCGATTTAGGCGATTCCTTTTGTTGCAAGAGTCGAGAGAAAATGGGAAGCAATAACCCAGCAAATAAAACTGCAATCATATTGGCGGCATCAAGCAATCGATAGGCTGATGCATAATGACCGGCAGCCATCTTCCCTTGAGGTAATAAACGTTCTATCAATACCCCATCAATTTTAGTGTATACTCCCATTAAAATTCCTAGCACCGCGTAGGGGTAGCTTTTCTTTAAAAGGTGAATTGTAAACGCTTTATTCCATTTCCATTTCAAACTAATAAGATGTGGTTTCAATACAAAAAAGCAAATAATAAGGGTAATTGAATAAGAAAGAGTTTGTGAATAAACAAACCAGTTCAATTGCAGTTCTCCAAATACTTTACCCCATAGTAGCAGTGCACAAAATAGAATCATTAACAATCGATCGAGAACGGAGAGAATGCTATCGGTGATAAAAAACTGCAGTCCCGAAATATTTGTTCTTAGGTATGTGATTGCAAAGGATAAGATTTGATTAAAACATAATACCATCAAAAGCTTAAACTGAATGGCATCATACCCCACCAGGAAGGCGGCCAAGATGGTAACCACCAAATACACTACCAGGAGCATTAGTTTAAGCATCACCAATTGAGCAAATTTTTTGCTTAGTAGTTGAGGGTATTTTGAGATGAAGGTATTATTGTAATTATTGATTCCAAAGTCGAGCACCACATTAAACAGGAAAGAGAAGCTAAACAAGGAGAAATAAAATCCATAGGCTTCGGGGCCAATGGCATTTTGCACCCCACGCTCCACACCCAGCACCCAAAAAGGCTTTATAAGCAGGTTAATGCCTACTGCAAAAATTAAATTAATAATGAAACGACGATTCATATTTTTTAAGAACCAAAACAATATTCGTGAACTAAAATTAAATCCAAGGTGATGAATAACTAAAACATCAATCCAATTAGATTCAATTATATTAAATACTCGAAAGCATTAACTTTGCAAATATATCTTTTAGCCTGATGAAGATTGCAGTAAATACCCGTTTCTTAATTCACGATAAAATCGAAGGTATCGGACGATTCACTTTAGAATCGCTGAAACGCTTAGTATTGGAGCATCCAGAGCATGAATTTATCTTCCTCTTCGATCGCAAGTATCACCCAGATTTTTTATTCGCTCCCAATGTTTCAGGTATGATTCTGACTCCACCGGCCCGACATCCATTTCTATTTGTTTGGTATTTCGAATGGAGCATAACTCGGGCATTAAAGAAAGTGAAGGCTGATATTTTTATTAGTTGTGACGGTTTTCTCAGTCTGAGAACAAGCGTTCCACAAATTTCGATTATACACGACTTGGCTTTTGAGCATTACCCAGAAGATGTTTCCTATATAGTTCGAAAATATTATCATTACTATTTCCCACGCTTCGCCAAGAAGGCTACTCGGATATGCACTGTATCAGAGTTTTCGAAACAGGATATTTGCAAAACTTATGGGATTGCACCATCAATAATTGACGTCGTATATAATGGCGCCTCCTCCATTTTCCATCCTGTTACGGAGGATATTAAATTAGCCACCAAAGCCAAATTCAGTGAGGGGTATAACTATTTCGTTTATGTGGGTGCATTGCAACCACGTAAAAATATTCGCCGCTTATTACTTGCCTTTGATGCATTCAAGTCATCAACCAATTCAGAAACTCGTTTATTAATTGTAGGCCGCAAAGCCTGGAAAACAGAGGATATAGAACTTACATTTAATAACATGAAACACAAAGAGAGTGTGCTATTCACAGGTCGTATACCTGATGAAGAATTGGCTCATGTTTTTGGATCGGCTTTGGCGCTCACTTATGTTCCGTACTTAGAAGGATTTGGTATCCCAATACTAGAGGCTATGCAATGTGGTACTCCCGTAATTACTAGTAATACTACAGCCATGCCGGAGGTGGCAGGGAATGCAGGTATTCTTTTAAACCCGCTTGATATTGACGCAATATCCGATGCCATGAAATCATTGGATAACGATGTGTCACTAAGAACGGAACTCTCTAAGAATGGATTATTACAAGCTCAAAAATTTAGCTGGGAAAAAACTTCACATCTTCTTTGGGATAGTATCTTGAAAGTAACCAATCGATAGCACTACCTTAATGTTGCAGATTCCAATGCTGGGCCTCCCTTTTAATATAATCGGCCAAATCATAATCGCTTACACTAATTAAGTATTCCCAGCTAAGATTAAGGCCTTCAATAAATTCTTTATACTGATCTTGAGGCATATCAATTATTCCTTGCTTATTATAGATATCGAGCAGTTGCATGATCAAACGATTCTTCGCTAGTTGAAACTCATACTCAACAAGCATTTGATGCGTTTGTGATTTTTTACTATTCAGGCTATAGAAATAGGAAATCGGACTCTGCATAGCATCCGGCCCATCGAGCGAAAAGGTATGTTCTACCATCAAGTTGTACATATCCTGACGAATATCGCGTTGTGTTCGCACTTGAACAATGCTAACCTCCCTTATCTCTTCACTCAGATGTAACATCCTCACTTTAATATTTACAAAATCCTTATTAGCGCCCGAATCTTTAAAACACATAATCTTCACCTTGTATCCATAAAGGCCAAAAATCAAAGTGTCCGTAGGTTTCACAAAAACGCTGAAACTTCCATCCTGCTTATTTTGAATAATTCGTGAAGTATGTTTTACAATGATGGTTACGCTATCCAATGTAGTATTACTATCGGCATCATATACTACCCCTTTAACTTGCACCATTCCTTGCGATTGCAAATTCGTAATAAGTAAAAAGAAGGAACAAATAAGTAGCAGTAAGCGCATAATCCTGATACGAAGGTAGGCGTATTTAGTTACTTTGTATGAAAGGTACTTTGGGTAACAAACTCCTTTAGATAATAGGGCTCGAAATAAGCTATGTCTTCAAATTCACCGCTTTTATATTTGGAAACCGCCAGGGCTCCAATTGCTTTTGCACTTGCTTTTACATCATCCAAAAAAACCGCATTCTTATGAATACTCAATACTTCCTTGCATTTTGGCATACCATCTCCCAAAAAATAACATGGTTTTGAAATAAATTTCTCAAACGAAGTTTCATCTACGATTGTAGCGCAAGTTGCATTTACCATATTTAGATTATGGTCGAATATGGCGTTGTATACCTCCATACGTCTTGCGTCAATCATTGGAATTAACAAGGCATCTTCACTTATTAAATTCGATGCAGCATGTGCAATTCCTTGCAGCGTATTAATTGCAATGAGAGGAAGATCTCGCCCATAACACAAACCCTTGGCCGCACTCACACCAATACGCAATCCTGTATATGAACCAGGCCCCTTGCTTATAGCTATGGCTTTAAGAGAAGTAATGGGGGTTTTTGCGAGAATGTTTTTTATAAAAACAAAGAGTTGGGAAGCATGGATATTGGACTCATCGCGCTCTTCCACCTGCAGGAGCTCACCTTCTATTGAATGCAAGGCAACAGAGCAATTGGAAGTAGCTGTTTCAATACTTAAAATCATGATTATAAGATTTCGTATAACATTTTTGCTACTAAAATAATACTGAAAAATATAAATACCATTTTCAATGTATGAGGTTTCGAACGTGCTGCCACCTTCACTCCTATTGGAGATACTATCAACACACCAACAATTAGTGGCAACATAACATATACTAAAATGTAACCAACATGAAACGTATTTACAGGATAGGATTGGGGCTGTTGAATCATATAATAGATTACCAACGGTATAGAGATAAATGGAATCGTTCCAGTAGATATTGCTGTTGATTCTTTGATATCAAGTTCTAACCATTGCACAAAAAGCATCACCATAATAAAACCACCGCCCAAGCCCGATAAGGCTGCAAAGGCACCTGCCAGAACACCTGCTTGTATGAATTTTGCAGAACCATAATCACGAAGTTGGAATTTAGCTTCTTGATGTCGTTTCAAATACAAGCGTACATTCAACAAAATTAGCACCGCAATAAATATAAATGTGAATGATATTTTATTATACCAGGTACCTTGACTAATTAACCATGACATGAGTAAAGAGGCAACGACTGCTCCTACAGAAGTAGTTAGTACTTGACGTGGATAAAAATTCCCCTTTTTATATTGCCCATAACTCGCACTAATTCCCGAAAATATAATAGCAAAAAATGAGTTAGAAATAATTGCCTTCGTGAGGTCGGGATCCACAATTCCTAATTTTCCAAAGAAATAAGAGAGCACCGGAATAAATACCAAACCGCCACCAATGCCAAGTAATCCAGCGAAAAAACCTCCAAGGCATCCAAAGAAAAATAATAGAAGTAAAAGATAGAGTTCCGACATATGGTTAGTAATCGCTATGGGTTATCATGCTTCTCTACACTAAAACCATACTTTTCCATCATATGCTTTTGTGCTAACACTAAATCTGAATCCAAAGGTTCCTCTTCTTCCGCGATTTCTGCTTTCAAAACTACAAGTCGTTCAGCATCGTCATCCGTTGGGAAGGAAAGTAGTATGATAGAAATTATTTCCTGATACTTGGTTTGATTGATAGATTTATAATACTTAAATAATTGCATGGCGGCATCTTTTAATTCGGTACTGCCATCCAAGCTACTCAATTCCCCTACTATTGTCAATGCACTATCAATGGTATTGTTGAGTGCCGACTTACATTGATAAATCTGCGATGAATCACGTGACTCAAATGCATTACCCATATCAGCAAATTTTTTGCCTATCGCTATCTGACTATTAATGATGATATCGTTATACTTCACTGCATTTTTCTGGTTTAAGAAATCGCAAGAAATAAACAAACTCAAACAAATTAATAGCAAGTATTTCATCCTTATTTATGATAAAGTGGGAATTTCTTCATGAGGGCCTTCACATCCGTTTTCACATTTTCAATTTCCGTTTCGTTGTCGGCATTCGCTAATACACGGTCGATTAAATTAGCAATCGCATCCATATCTGTTGCCTTCATTCCTCTAGAGGTAATTGCGGGAGTACCCAATCGTATTCCGCTTGCCGTGAAAGGTGTGCGACTATCAAATGGGACCATATTTTTATTGATGGTAATATGTGCTTTCACCAAAGCATTCTCGGCTGCCTTACCATGAAGATTTGGAAATTTGGTACGTAAATCAATCAACATTAAATGATTATCTGTTCCTCCACTAATTACCTTATACCCACGATCCATCATGGCCTTCGATAATGCTTGGGCATTGGCGCGTACTTGTAAAATATATTCCTTGTACTCAGGAGTAAGTGCCTCACCAAATGCGATGGCTTTACCTGCAATAACATGCTCTAGCGGACCTCCTTGTGTGCCTGGAAATACAGCGCCATCAAGCACTGCACTCATCATCTTCACCTCTCCTTTTGGAGTTTTCAATCCCCAAGGATTCTCAAAATCCTGTCCCATCATAATAATTCCTCCACGTGGACCACGTAATGTTTTATGTGTTGTAGAAGTTACGATATGACAATGTGGCAATGGATTGTTTAATAATCCAGTGGCAATAAATCCAGCAGGATGCGCAATATCGGCCATTAATAAAGCACCCACTTTATCGGCGATCTCACGCAATTTTTTATAATCCCAGTCTCTGCTATAGCTACTTGCTCCACAAATAATCAACTTGGGGTTTTCGCGCATTGCTATCTCTTCAATCTTATTAAAATCAATTAAGCCCGTCGCTTCTTCCACTCCGTAAAAACTAGGAACATAGGTTTGTCCGCTAAAATTTACTGGTGAACCATGGGTTAAATGCCCACCATGGCTTAGGTCGAATCCTAAAATTTTATCTCCCGCTTTTAAGCATCCCAGCATTACTGCCGCATTGGCTTGAGCACCACTATGAGGTTGTACATTGACCCAAGCAGCACCAAACAGTTTTTTCAAACGATCAATGGCGAGTTGTTCAATTTCATCCACCACTTCGCATCCACCATAATAACGTTTGCCAGGTAATCCCTCAGCATATTTATTGGTAAGGCAGCTTCCTACAGCTTCCATCACTTGAGTTGAAACAAAATTCTCTGAAGCAATAAGTTCAATTCCTTCTTGCTGACGAATCAGCTCTTGATCGATTAAATTAAAAATGGTGGTATCGCGTTGCATAATATTTCCTTTTTGGCAAAAGTAAGAGATAATAGGGGGATAAAAGAACTAAGAATTAAAAATTAAATTCCGAATTCTATTTATCCGAGAATTCAAGATTTGTTTCCGTTGTATTCGCACCTTGGGTAAGCCGAATTATATAATTTCCTTTACCGATATAATAGTTCCCATCTTCGACTGGCTTCACTATCACAGGATTTTTACTTTTTACTGGTAATGGCTTTTGAATACTGAAATTATAAGTCACAGTATTTATTCCCGCTTCCGCTGTATCTGTCATTAATTGATATATCATCTTCTTTGTAGAGTCTAGAATTTCTATTGTAACAACGCCTCCGTTCATTGTATAATAATTAAAACTAACAATAGGTGCGGATTGGGTTTCATAAGAGTTGTTTATTTTCCCCAAGCGTTTGGGCAAATGATATTTCTTTTCGGTGAATAGTTTTAGTGGAGCGCTCAGTACCGATGCATTGAGCTGCTGTATCAAACTCACATCACCAATAAAAATACTTCTACCATGGGAACCGACCACCAATTCTTTCTCTCTTTTTTGAATCACCATATCATGAATTGCAACATTGGGCAAGCCATTATTCCAGCGCATCCAAGAAGTACCCGAATTCAGGCTTATATAAATACCATAGTCGGTACCGAGGTATAATAAATTTTCATTGGCAGGGTCTTCTCTAATTACGTTTACTGGTTCCGATGGTAAATTGCTGGAAATATTTTTCCAGTTAGCACCAAAATCATCGCTCACAAAAACATAGACATTGAAATGATCATTTCTATAACCATTTAGAGTTACATAAACTCTGGATATTTTATAGCTGGAAGCCACAACGCGCGATACCCATAAATTTTGTGGAATGCTTAATTGAGTGTATAAATTATTCCCTATTTCTGTCCAGGTACTTCCTGCATTTTGAGTTACTTGTATTTTCCCATCATCACTTCCTGTATAAATTAAACCAAATTGCTTCGGCGATTCATCAATGCTCGTAAGTGTTCCAAAGGCGACATCGCCAGGGTGTTTACCCGCAGTTAAGTCGCCACTTATCGTTTGCCAAGTTTCACCCTTATCCAAACTTCTATGTAATTTATTGCTTCCCCAATAAATGATATCCTGGCTGTTTCTTGAAATGAGTATTGGTGTATTCCAATTCCAACGTAATTTTTCTTCTCCAATATTTTCAGGAATGCTTAAGTATTTATACTCTCCAGTACTTTTATTGATTCGGAAATAATTTCCAAATTGATACCCTGTGTATACTGTATTATTATCACGGGTATCGATCTGCACTTGCATTCCATCGCCACCAATCAAGGGCTTGAAATTATAGTTTCCTTCCTGATGCCAGCCACTTCCTTCATCGCCTCCATGCGGGCCTGTCCATACATTATTATCCTGTAAACCTGCATATACATTATATTCCTTGGCATCATCTGTATTCACACTGTAGCATTGTGCTACTGCAATACTATTACATTTTATCCAATGTGCTCCTTCGTCATAACTAATATTTACGCCCCCATCGTTGCCACATATTAAGTGAGATGGGTTGGTAGGGTCGATCCATAAAACATGAAAGTCGCCATGCACATTGTCGCCATCAATACTTTTCCAAGAAGCCCCAGCATCTGCACTTTTAAGAATTGGAACACCAAAAGTATAAACCTTCTTATCATCAGTTGGTGATACAACTACTTGCCCAAAATAATATCCATAGGTATTAAAAACACCATCAAGATTTCGTGTATTTTGCTTTTTCCAATGTTGTCCTCCATCATTACTTTGATAAATTTCTGCACCAATAACTGGAGTACGGAATAAGAGTGTATTCGCATCATCAGTATAGGCCACAATATCGTGTACCGTAATTTTATCATTACCAACCATCTCTTTTAAAACACCTGCACTATACTTCTCTGGAAAATCCTTTGAACTCAAATAATCGCTAATCTTCTTTTCTTCAAGCTTCAAGAATTCGTCTTTCGTTAATGTATCTAATTGTTCGGCGGTAAGCTCCTCTCTCTTTTGAGTACTTGTGTCAGCTCTATGATTTTGATTATCGATTACACAATAAAGCAAAGAAGAATTTTGATACGATATAGCGATCCCACTTCTTCCAAAGCCATCACCTTCAGGCAAGCCATTGATAGGCGCTGAAATTTTAATCCAAGTATCACCTCCATCATAGCTTTTATAGATACCACTTGTTTTTCCACTTTCTTCAAAATTCCAAGCACGGCGCGTGCGATACCACATATTGGCATAAAGTGTTCTCGAGTTCGACGGATCTATCTGTAATTGAACACAACCCGTATTATCATCTGCAAAAAGTGTTTTTATCCAAGTTTTCCCTCCGTCTTTCGTCTTGTATACACCACGCTCAGAATTTGGAGTATACAAGTGACCTAAAACCGCCACCCATGCAATATTGGGGTCGGTAGGGTGTAAAATAATTTTACCAATATGATGGCTCTCTGGCAGGCCGATATTTTTCCAGGTTTTTCCTGCATCATTACTTTTAAAAACACCTACCCCACTATACGATGATCGCGACGAATTAACTTCACCAGTACCAACCCATATTTCGTGAATCTTATTTTCGTTCCAATGCACTGCAATTGCGCCAATCGTCATTACCGCTTCATGATCGAAGATGGGCGTAAATGATTGTCCATTATTTTGCGTGTACCACAAACCACCACTGGCAAATGCAACGTAAAATTCAACACTTTTTACTGGGTTTACAGCAATATCCACCACACGTCCGCTCATGATTCGAGGGCCAATGTTTTTGAATGGGATATTATTTACAACAGAAATTCTATTCAACGAATCGCGTTGATTTACCGCCTTCCATCGCTCTAGAGATGATGTTGGGGTGGGTTGTGCAAATACATGCAGTGAAAGAAAAATTAGTAGTGTAGGTAATAATTTGTGCATCGTGATGCAAAGCAAGGAAAAAAGAAGTTCGCTTGCAAAAAAATAAATACGAAAAATAAATGCAAAATATAGAACTATTAGAGAATCCTATAGTCATCGCAAAACCTTATTCATTAGGCATTTACCCTTCGTACGTTGTCCAATCCAGTAACAGTCTTTAATTTATCCATCAATCCCTCCAAATGGGATACGTCGGTGATATATAGGTTTATTTTCCCTTCAAACACACCTTCCTTACTTTCGAAAGAAATGGATTGCATATTTACTTTTAGTTCTTTGCTAATCACATTTGTGATACTACTTACCAATCCCACACTATCAATACCTGAAACAGAAATACTTGCTAAGAAGTCCTTTTTCTTTTCATCAGAAGCCCATCTTGCTTTCATTACTCGGTAGCCATATTGACTAAATAACGATGTTGCATTAGGGCAATCGGTACGATGTATTTTAATTCCTTCTCCAATAGTTACAAATCCAAATACATTATCTCCAGGTATCGGAGTACAGCATTTTGCAAAGGTATAATCGAGCTCCAAATCTTCTCCAAGAATGATTGTATCCTTATTATTTACTTTAGTTCGCTTGTAGTCTTGATGTATCTTAACTTTAGAATCTTCATTGGTTTTATTATCCGATTTTCTTTTGATAATATCATCCTGGATTTTCTTTAGGTCGATTTTCTCTTTTACAATTTTACCTATTGCAATATCATAGTATAAATCGAGTGGGCTGTGCAATCGGTAATAGTTTACCAATTCATCTAGCTTTTGAGCATTGAAAGGAATTTCAGCTGAAGCAAATTTTTTCTGAAGGATTTCCTTCCCAATATCTACCACCACTTTTTTCTCTTCTCTCAATGCCTCTCTAATTCGTTGGCGTGCCTTACTAGTTACTACGAACCTAAGCCAATCTTCATTGGGGCGTTGGGTTTGAGAGGTGATAATTTCTACACGATCACCACTCTTTAGCTTATGACTTAACGGCAACATCTTACCATTTACTTTGGCTCCCAAGCATTTGCTTCCAACATCGGTATGAATTTCGAAAGCATAATCAAGTGCTGTGGCCCCTAATGGTAATTTTTTCAAATCACCTTTGGGTGTGAACACAAAAATTTCTTCCGTATATAAATTCAATCGAAAGTCTTCCAAAAATTCGAGTGCCGTACCTTTTGATCCTTCTAAGCCATCGCGAACTTTACGCAGCCATTCATCAATGGAGGAATCTTTAATGTTTTGCTTTTGCTTCTCTGCTGGCAACTCTGACCCTTCTTTATATTTCCAATGCGCAGCATATCCTTTCTCGGCAATTTCATCCATGCGAACACTGCGGATTTGCACTTCTACATATCTACCATTAGGGCCTATAAAAGTATTATGTATAGACTCATAACCATTTTCTTTAGGATTTGAAATCCAGTCCTTGAAGCGATTTGGAACCGGTGTATAAATTTCTGTTATCGCCCCATATACCAACCAGCAATCATTTTTTTCGCTTTCAATTGGTGAATCGAGAATAATTCTAATTGCAAAAATATCGTAGAGGTCTTCAAACTGCATCGAGTTCTTTTCCATTTTTGTATAGATGGAAGAGATGGATTTTGCACGCCCTTTGATTTCAAATTTTATTCCCGATGGTTCCAGCTTTTTCTCGAGAGGTGAGATGAACTGATTGATATACCGACTGCGTTGCGTTTTTGTGGCGGCGAGCTTATCTGCAAGGTTGCGGTATTCGAGCGGGTGAAGATATCTTAGTGCTAAATCTTCAAGCTCTGTTTTAATATTATATAGCCCCAAACGATGCGCTAGCGGGGCAAAAATATATTGTGTTTCAGAAGCAATTTTTAGCTGTGTATTTGAACTCATGCTATCGAGTGTACGCATATTATGTAGTCGATCGGCGAGCTTGATTAATATTACACGAATATCATCATTGAGCGTAAGCAGCATCTTCTTAAAATTCTCGGCTTGAATACTTCCATGCTGGTCTACGAGGTTGGAAATTTTAGTCAAACCATCGATGATGCGTGCCGTTTGTTCATCGAAATTTTGTTTGATAAAATCGAGCGAGACTTCGGTGTCCTCCACCACGTCGTGCATTAGGGCACAGGCAATACTAGTGGCGCCCAATCCAATGTCTTCGGCAACAATTTGTGCCACGGCTAATGGGTGAAAAATATAGGGTTCTCCGCTCTTTCGTCGAACGTCCTTATGTGCATTGACTGCAATATTAAATGCCTTACTAATTTTGTCGCGATCCGACTTGCTAAGATTGTTCTTATTGGCGGTACGCAATAAGGTTCGGTATCGCCTAATTAGTTCCTGTTTTTCCTTCTCGGCTTGCTCTGTGTTGTTCGTTTGCGTCATCGATATCTCTTTATGAAACAGCTGAAATTACTATGCAATATAAAGAAAATATGAATATCGCCTCAATTAGGTTATACCAATACCCTTTAACAATTAAACAAAATGGCTAAACCCTTTTATTCATGGGCTTTCTAAAAGAAATCAAAATATTCATTGCTTGCCAAGAATCAATCTTGGTTTTAATAGTTCCAATTTTAATGTCAAGAGCGATTATTTAGCCAAATTCCTTATTTAGAATTATTTTAATTAACTTTGTGGCCAATTAAAAAAACATCCCATGGAAACCACCGATCTGAAAAATATGATCACCATATATAGTGAAGCTACTCCCAATCCGGATACGATGAAGTTTGTACTGAATCGTTTATTATTACCCAATGATACCGCGGATTTTCCAGATGCAGCTTCAGCATCTGATTCACCATTAGCAAGCGAATTATTCAATACTTTCGACTATGTACGTGGTGTATTCATCATGAACAACTTCGTAACGATAACCAAGGTGGACCATGCCGATTGGTACGAGTTGATTCCTGCGATGAAGGAATTTATCAAGAAATACGTGGAAGATGAAAAAGCCATCATCAATGTTCGTGTTGACGGATTAACAGAAGAAGAAGACACAGAGGTAGTTAGAAAAATTAAAGAACTACTTGATACCCATGTAAAACCAGCTGTTGAAATGGACGGTGGCGCGATTAGTTTTAAATCATTCGATCATGGTATCGTTACCGTTTCATTGAAAGGATCATGCAGTGGTTGTCCTTCATCTACCATTACCTTAAAAGCTGGAATTGAAGGCTTATTAAAGCGAATGGTACCTGAAGTTAGCGAGGTCATCGCTGACGCCGACTAAAGAATTCATTGATTATAAATTATAAAAGATCGTCTCTCTAATTGAATTAGAGAGACGATCTTTTTTTTAACTCCTTTTTTTGGAATCTTTCTAGATTAGCAATTTTCATCTGAAATGAATTAGATTTAAGGAGCCCGTATGTCAAAATTTCTAACTTTGCTTTCGACAATAAACAAACTCTAACCAATTTATCAATGAAAAAAGTTTTATTTCTTCTAATACTATTCTTCTCCATTTCATTTGCACAGGGTCAGCAAACATCTACTCGCGGCAAAGAGTTTTGGATGACTTTTATGGAGAATGTAGCCACTAATCCCGTTACCTTATCTATTCATTTTAGTGCATTTCAAGCATCAGTAGTAACCATTACAAATCCGAACACTACGTTTACTCAAACTTATAATGTAGCAGCGAACACTTTGGTATCAGTAACCTTACCCAATGCACAATGCCTTAATACGGGCTCGGGAACAATCGCCAATTTGGTATTGAAGATTACTGCAACCACCGAAATTACAATGTATGCTCTGGATTATAGTCCTTATACCACCGATGGTTCGGTGATATTACCTGTAGGGGCATTAGGGGTTAATTATAGGGTAATTTCATATAAAGGCGTTTCTGGATATCCTTCCGAATTTTGTGTTGTTGCAACTCGTGATACCACTTTGGTTAAAATAACACCTACTTGTAACACCCTAGATGGCAAAGTAAAGAACGTACCCTACTTTGTAACCTTAAACAAAGGTCAGTCATACCAAGTGCAATCGAACACCGATTCGTCACTTACAGGCTCCAAAGTAGAAGTTCAAAATTGCAAGCCGGTAGCCGTTTTCGGAGGAAGTGTTTGCAGTAATGTTCCAACTACATGTCAATATTGCGATCATCTCTACGAACAACTTTATCCTATCAATATGTGGGGTAAGGAGTATGTAGTGGTGCCAACAGCTACCCGTAATTTCGATCGATTGATGGTCTTAACTGATCAGGCCAATACACAGGTAACAATCAATGGGGTCACTACAGGCATCCCTATTGCTGGAAGTAGTATAGAATCGGATATCAATACACCTAGATATATCTCTGCTAATAAACCAATATGTGTAGCTTTATTTGCAGAAGGGCAAGTATGCGCTGGTGGAAATGGCGATCCCATGATGATGTGGGTTACTCCCTTAGAACAAGGCATTGATAGTATCATCTTCGTAGCACAAAACTCATCTGTAATTGATAGCCATTATGTAAATATTGTAGCAAAAACTTCAGCATTGGGAACTATAAAATTGAATGGAACCAGTATAGGCGGGTCCTTCAGCACCGTACCTGCCAATACCAATTATGCATATTTGAAGAAAAAAATTAATGCAGGAACGAATACCATCACCTCCGATTCGGATTTTACAGCATATGCCTATGGCTATGGTAATTTCGAATCCTATGGTTACAATGTAGGATCTTCAACACGCGACCTAAACCGATTTTTCACAGTGAACGGCATTATAAGCGACAATTATAGTTTTCCGAATAAAGCAATGAAATTTTGTAAGACCACAACACTTACATTTAATGGAAATTCGGGAAGCTATACCCCTATTTTTTGGCACTGGAAATTCAATAACGATACCGCCACTACACAAAATGTTACGAAAACTTTTGCAGATACTGGCTTAGTAAAAGTGCTTATGATCACCGCTTGGGTAGGCACCAACCTATGCTCACCCAATGATACAACACTGGATACAGCAACAATGTATATTAGAATAATTGGTCCAGTAATTAATATTCTAACTCCTGATACTGCGGTATGCCAAGGTAGTTCGTTTCGCGTGCGGGTGTCGTATGCTGGTGATACCATCGTAAGCTGGAATTCGAATCCAGCCCTGAGTTGCACTCAATGTTTTACACCCATTATTACACCAACAACCAGTGGATGGTATAAAGCTAATATTGGAGGTAGTTTGGCAGGATGCATTTTCTCCGATTCCATTTATGTGCGCATTTTAGATAGTATTATTGTAGGAGCTGTAAATGATACCATCGCATGTAAAGGTAGTACGATTCAGGTTCGAGCGCGTCTACTCAACAAAGACACCGCGGCTTCCTATATATACAAATTGTACGCTAACAATGTTTTTATTCGTCAGGATACCGCCGCCTACTTCGATTTACTTGCTGATACTATTAGGACTTATGTTATAAAAATTAATAATGGTTGCTATGATGCTCCATCTCCGGCAGTAACGGTATTTGTAAGAAATCCATTGCATGTATTATTTACCGATTCCATGCTGATATGTAACAACCTGAATAATAATTTTACTTTTAAACTCAGCGGAGGCGATAGCACCTATACAACCTATTTACTTCAAAACAATTTAAAGGTTGATTCTATTCTAAATGCAGTTCCTAATACCAATTACAATTTCAACTTTACACCCAACCCTCTAAATATTTATCGCATTGTATTAAAGGATGGATGTACCCCCCTAAACGATACCGTCAATCTTCATTTCAAATACCGACTTCCATTAAGTTCGACACATACAAGTGATACTACGGCATGTAAATCAATATTCAATTTACATATCACTCCTTATGGTGGTGATAGCACCTATACATTGTACCTATTAAAGAATTTTATTCCTTCCGATTCGGTTCTAAATGCAGCTTATGGCAATGCGTATTACTTTAGCATCAACCTAACAACAAGTAGCGCTTATCAGTTAATTGTAAAAGATGGATGTACCATACTTAACGACACCCAAACTATGAATGTCAATGTGCGAAATGCTTTGGCAATAGCTGTTAGTTACAATGCAACAATCTGTAGAGGACAATCTATAAATATTCAAGCGATACCTAGTGGAGGTGATAGCACCTATTCAATATATTTACTAGATAACAATCTGGTAATTGATAGTGTGAAAAATGCAGTCATTAATGGTAATTATAACTTTACAAAATTACCATCACTTACTTCAAGTTATAAATTAGTACTAAGCGATGGATGTACGCTGTTAAATGATACCCTCGCTGTTCCTTTCAACTTCCGCAATGCCTTGAGTTTTTTACATACTCCCGATACCTCAGTTTGTATTGCACCTCTCGGTTTAAGAATTACACCATCTGGTGGTGATAGTAGTTATACAATTTACCTCTTTAAAAATTCAATACTAGCCGATTCAATTAACAATGCAGCTGCTGGTGCCAACTACTATTTCAATATTAACCCTGCTACCAACACATCTTATAAAATATTGTTGAAGGATGGCTGCACTATTTTAAATGATACACAAACCATACAGGTGAACGTACGCCAACCATTGAGCTTCACACATTCACCCGATACCACCATTTGTATCAATCAATATAATATTCGAATGACCCCATTCGGCGGTGATAGCAGTTATACATTGTACTTGCTTAATAATAATATTAGAATTGATTCGGTATTGAATGCCACCAACGGTATCACTTATAATTTTAGTGTTTTGCCAACTACCAATACTACCTATAAACTAGTACTTACCGATGGCTGCACATTACTTTCAGATACCCAACAAGTAACTATTAATGTGCGAAGTGCCCTTTCTTTAACACACTCAACAGATACCCTGGTTTGTATTCGTCCGTTTAGTCTTCGAGTTACCCCATCAGGTGGAGGCGGTATTTATGATATTTATTTAATCCAAAATAATATTGCTATTGATTCCTTTAAGAATGTACTATTTAATAACAATTATATTTTCAACTTAACCCCAACAACTACTACCACTTATAAAATTGTTTTAAAAGATGGTTGCACCTTGGTTAACGATACCCAGT
>CANLPK010000054.1 GCA_947492885.1 Bacteroidota bacterium | reverse complement strand
TATCAAGCAAGGAAATAATATTTCTTACTCAGCTAAGCAAAATGCTGAGTACTGATAAGTATTTCGGACTGGCTGGCACGAGAGATTCTGTTATGTTATCTACACTTCTTAGCTCCTACTATGCGCCTGGGGTATATAACGGATTTACCCGAACTGCTGCTTTAAATTATTTTAACTTGAATGCATTGGCCAAAAACTGTTTTGATTACAGCGTATTGCTAATTCACGATGAATTAATAAAAACATATTCACGCCTGGGAAAAGATTCCGCAGCTAAAAATTCAAATACATTCAAATTATTAAAAGCAACGCTAACCTATCCATTTCATGTAAATATCTATCCTGACCCTAAAGATCCAACTAACAAAATAGATAGTGTAATTGATGCAGGTGTAGGCGCTGAATCATTCAAAAAAATTGTTTGGGATGCCCAATCCATCGGCATTTCAAAGAATACGTCGTTGCGAAATGAAGATAAAGATGCCATCATTACCTTATCACGAAATGATTTCTTGAGAATTGCACCAGCCTGGTTGCCCGTATTTTTATGGTATAATTTTTAGGTTGATGGTTTTAATATAAGTGCCCCGAAACTCTTATCGAATCATGGTTACAATGCCTTTGTACGATTTGATATCTTCTCCCCGAAACTGATATTTAAAATTGAAATAATATTCACCTTCGGGAAGTGCAGCTCCAGTATTATTGAGGCTGCCATTCCAGTTATTGCCATCATTCCCCAATCCATCGTTGGTATTCTGATAAATCAAGGCACCCCATCGATTGTAGATACTGATCTCATAATAAATCTCTCCATGAATTTCGATATCGAAGGCATCATTTATTCCATCATTATCTACGGTAAATACATTGGGAATAATGAGGGATCGATAATTTGAATTATGATAGATACTGCATACAGAATCCTTACAGCCATAGTTATTGGTAGCAGTGAGACATACATTAAATTCTCCCGTATCGTTTAAGAAATCGTGTGAAGCATTATATTCCCTGCTCCTGTTCTTCCCACCCGAAGCCGGATGCCCGAAATCCCATAAATACGATTGTGCCCCAGTGGAGGTATTCCAAAATTTAATCAGTGGAGCCTCTGTTGTATCCATGGTAAAGCTGGCTGCTAAGTCAACAACAACAATGCTTTTAGAGAAGGTATCAGGACACTCTTTCTGATTAAGTAGCGGTGTGTAATTGGGTTTTAGGGTAATGGTATATTTCCCTGTTTTGGTATATGAATGGCTGGAATTCGTATCTGGTCGAAGCTTTAATTCGGTTATTGAATCACCATAATCCCATGCATAAAAATCGTAAATCTTATCCGATTTATTAATGATATCGAAACTCGTGTTTACACAAATGGTATCGGGAATTTCGAAGCGTACCGGCGGTTTGGCCAATACCCGGATGCGAATCAATTTGGCTTTGGGATTGCTCTTATCAGGATACCAGGCACTGCAATAAACATTGGATCCTGTATTCGGATTTTTGAAATTGCTCTCCCCAAAAATATAGATATAGTATAATCCTGGCAACTGATACGTAAAGTTGAGGGTATCGTATTTTTTCAATACAAAATTGGTATTGCCTGCATCACCCATATAAATAATATTCTGGTCGCAATCGACGGAAGTATTCACAAGCTTGATGGTATACGGCGCGCAACCTACCGAATCGGTGAGTAAATCGAAATGTGGCTGAGGCCCTGTAATATTTATTTTTATGACCACACTATCTTCACATCCCTTCCAGGTCTTCACTTTGAGCTTCACAAAGAATTCCCCATTAACAAAATAAGCATGGGCTGGATTCTTCAAATTGCTGGTGATACGCTGGTCACCAAAATCCCAGGTCCAGCTAATGATGCTATCTTTAGGTAATACATCACTCGAATCTTTTACCCAAGAAGAATCTTTGAATTGTACGATTTGTCCGCATACCAAAATTTGTGGCGACCAATTGAAATCGACATGCAGTTCATTTATTTTTAAAATATGTGATATCGAATCTATACATCCACTCGTATCGGTTGCCACCAACTTCACCATATATCTCCCTGCGCGCGAATAATAATGCATCGGAGAAAAAACAGTATCCGTACTTCCATCTCCAAAATACCATTTCACCTTTCCTTTCCAGGTGAGATAAGGGTTGGTGACGGTATAAGGGGCACTATAGAAACGCAGGAAATCGCTGAATTGAAAGCTGCGATTATTGCATTGGAAACTTGAAAATCCAAAATCAATTTTGAATCCAACACCAATATCATAAATATATTCAAACGAACATCCACCTCCTTTAACCGTATCGTAAAGGGTGAGTCTAATTTGATAAAGTCCATTCTTCGCATACGTATGTGTTTGCGTATTCACAAATCCGTTGGTAATCGCACTATCGATGGTGAATGCGGTATTATCTCCCCAATCCCATACCGCCCTGGTGCAGGAATATTGAAAGGAGTCCTTGATAAAAGTAGTAGTGGTAAATGGGGCACAACCAGCAGTCTTGGTTATACCGAAGTCAGGATTAAGTTTTGGGAAGTTTCGGGTTATATAAATGGTATCATAACAATTCCCGTTTTTCATGGCGAAGCCTGTCACCGCCCTATCCAGCTTGCATGTGGTATTGATTATATAAATGAAATTCTCTGGCTTCATTTTTATCCATCCTAAAGTATTTCCAAAACATAAAGTATCTTTATTGAACCAAAACTCTTCGGCCTCGCAAATGGGTCTCACATCCTTAAAATCTACAAACTGCGCAGCACCTAAACATTGTTTTCCTGTGACTTTTAATTTTGACAGATCGGGCCGACCAATATTCACTGTGATATAATCACTGTCTCTGCAACCTGTTATCGTATCCCATAAAGTCAATCTCACCAAATAGCAACCTGTATCCGTATAACGATGCTTTACATTGACCGAATCTTTACTATATCTACAATTGGATCCAACATTTTGCCCATTGCGGGTATCGGTAGTGCACTGAGGACATTTGGTATCACCGAAATCCCAAATCAGTTTTATGCTCGAACTGCAATGCCTCGATTGGTATAATGTAGGCGATACAAAATAGACCGTGTCGGGTGTACACAGATGATGATTAATCACTTCAAAAGGGGCAATGGTATCCGATTCTATTCGCGCCTGAGGGCCGAGAACTTCTATCGTATCATACACTAAAGTATCACAAAATCCACTCTTTATCTCCAGCGAAATCACGTACTCACCACAATCTTTAAAACTATACTGTGCGGTAGTGCCATATACTAAATTCGACCATGATGCGGTTCCCAATGGCTTATACCGCCACATCATTAGCGCTCCTGCATTGAATGGGTTAGAAAAGTTAAACGAATTGTTTCGAGCACATAAACGTTTATTGTCCTTGGTAAGCTTGATATTGAAATTATATAATGGACATACCGAAATTGTTTTGGTATCCGAACATCCATAAATGGATTCAATATATAATCGAATGGTGAATGGACATTTTAAGGTATTATTATAGTTATGGTTGACACCAAAATAACTCGATGCAGAGCTATCAAATATCCCATCGCCAAAATCCCAATAGTAGCGCTTCACTAAATTCTTTGGATAGGCATTAACATTCGATACATTTACCAATCCGCAATTAATAATCCCTGCCTGTAACTGAAACTTAACATCATCAACAATGCGCACTGGTTTTTCTATACGTGAGATACAGCCGTTGGTATCTTCTATTTCCAGACTCACAATAAAATTACCCGTTTTAGCATAGGTATGACACGGGGTTGACTGATTGTATACGATAGCCCCATCTCCAAATAAAAAGGTAACTTTTCGAATGGGTGCCCCACTGCTGCCGAGTGTAGAAGTATTATTCAAACAGAGCGACCCCGATAAACAGAGGGTATCGCGGCTCTTGGTAAAATTAGCTTTGGGCAAATCAAATACTTTAATTGGCTGAGTAACGGTAGCAGTGCAGGTGGTGTTATTGGTGAATCTAACAATGACAGTTACGGTATAGGAACCTGAGCTGGTATATATATGCGCTGCGGTGGTAAGGGTATCGGAAGCCCCGTCGCCAAAGGTCCAGGAGGTTTTTGCAATGGTTCCGCTGGAAGTTACATTGAATATTACCGAACTACCCAAACAAACTTTATATGATGAAGGTGTGATACTGCATGTTTGTGCATCTGCCTTGAAAAAAGTATATAAGCTTAAGAATAAAAAGGTAAGTAATAGTTTGGTTTTATTCATCAGTGATGCAATGTATACAATAGATGTATGAATTCGGGTAAAAGTTGCGTCACAATAATTTATTTAATGCAATGTGCCGAAGCAAACGAACCACCCAATCAAACAAAAACGCCCCCCTGCCAGCAGAAGAGCGCCATATAGGTTTCCATTATGAGGTAACGGAAATTCACTATAGTTCAGTAAGTCTTTAGTCGTTCTTTCCCATAGGTAAAGTTCACTAAAGAGTTTATTAGTAAGCAAATAGCACTTTTATTCGATACCAAATGCGATGACTTTGAATTCGCTGGGTTTTGGGAGGAATTCGCTAGGATTTAGCCAGAATTCGTTTTTCCGCAGGCCCTAAAAAGTGGTTTTTTTACGTAAATCGAATGGTGGATTCGTGCTAATCAAAGATTAGCATCCGCCGCTTCGTAGTCTGAAGACGTACGAAGAGCCGAGGCACCGCTTCGAAGTTTGAAGACGTACAAAGAACCGTCGAGCGATTTGACCAATGAATTCATTTTGAATCTTTTTTAGTTAATTCGCTTTCAACATGCAATTCAACAAATTCATCCTATTGCTGGCCATCATATCGCCACTATTTTCCATTTCACAAAAAACACCGAGCATCATTCCAAAACCCAATACCATCGTATTGAATAACGGGATGTTTACCATCGATAAAATTACTGGGATTCAATTCACCGACAAAACCTTGAAACCCACTGCGGTGTATTTGTCTGATTGCATCAAACATATCTCAGGTATTGCCTTAACTCAAAATGCGGGTGCTAAAAAACAAATTGCATTTATGATCGATAAGAGCATTGCCAATGAAGGATATCAACTAAATATCACTGAGAAAGGGATTACCATCAAAGCATCATCACCTACCGGAATTTTCTATGGTATTCAATCGCTGCTGCAAACGCTTCCTGCCATTCGCACCAATGCCCCACTAACATTGCAGGCCATGCAAATAACCGATCAGCCCCGCTTTCAATGGAGGGGAATGCACCTGGATGTGAGCCGACATTTCTTTTCTATTGAAATCATCAAGGAATACCTCGATTTGATGGCTTCCTATAAATTGAATACGTTTCACTGGCATCTTACCGATGGGGGTGGATGGAGACTAGAGATAAAAAAATATCCAAAACTTACCGAGCAAGCCGCATGGCGCGTAGATGCCTGGGGCAAGCCATGGAGCTGGTACGAACTGGCCTTTAATGCGGATAAAAATCGTTCGACCTATGGTGGTTATTATACTCAGGAACAAGCCAAAGAAGTGGTGGCATACGCTGCCAAACTGCATATTACCGTAGTACCAGAAATAGAGATGCCTGGACATTCGGAAGAAGTGGTAGCGGCCTATCCGCAGTTATCGTGTCATTCGATTTTTCATTTCGGACAATCGGGTGATTTTTTTGCAAGTAAGATGGAAGGGAATTTTTGTGCAGGCAATGATAGTAGCTTCACCTTTATTCAAGATGTGCTTACCGAAGTGATGGCGATCTTTCCATCAAATTATATTCATATTGGTGGTGATGAAGTAGAAAAGGAAAGCTGGAAAACCTGCGCCAAATGTCAGTTGCGCATAAAAAATGAAGGACTGAAAAATGAAGAGGAATTACAAAGCTATTTTATCAAACGCATTGAAAAATTTGTACTTGCTAAGAATAGAAAAATTATTGGATGGGATGAAATCCTGGAAGGTGGCCTCGCTCCCACTGCTACCGTGATGAGCTGGCGCGGAGAAAAAGGTGGCGTGGAAGCCGCGAAGATGAAACACTTTGTGGTGATGACGCCTGGCTCGCCTTGCTATTTCGATCATTACCAAGCAGGCCCTGAAGGCGAACCACAAGCGATTGGTGGATTCAATTCTTTGATGAAAGTGTATAACTACGAACCCATTCCGAAAGAATTGAATGAGGAAGAAGCCAAATTTGTTTTAGGTGCTCAAGGCAATGTATGGACAGAATATATCTCTACCGCCGAGCATTTAGAATACATGGTATTGCCTCGTATGCCCGCCCTGGCGGAGGTTTTATGGTCGAGTAAAGAACAAAGAAACTGGGACGATTTTAATGGCAGACTTCAAAATCATTTCGTGGCCTTCGAACAAAAAGGTTTGCATTATTGTGCTGGTAATTACACCGTGAATATTGTTCCAAATACTGTTGATGGAAAACTCTTAGTAACACTGAACTCGGAAGCATGGAACGGAAAAATATTTTATACCACCCATGGCGAAGAACCTACTGCGCAAAGCATGCCCTATACACAGCCTATTTTGATTGATAGTTCGATAGAACTCAAAGCGGTGGTGGTAGTGAATGGCCGGGTGATGGGATTAAAAGCAGCGCGACAAATATTTACTTTTCATAAAGCTATGGGCAGTGAAGTGAAATACGCTTTTCCGGTAAGCGATTATTATAAAGGCGATGGCCCCAATACCTTAACCGATGGTATCAGAGGTACCGCCATCATTGGGAAAAACTGGCATGGCTTCAGTGGTAAGGACATGGTTGCAACGATTGATATGGGAAGCCAAAAGAGCATTCATAAAATTAGTGCTGGCTTCGTACAAGCCTACAATCGCTGGATATTTTTACCATCCAGCGTGACGGTTGAAGTATCAAATGATGGCGTAAATTTTACCACAGTACAAGCAATTAACAATCCAATCAGCACTTCCGAATTGCAGGTGTTCTATGATTTCACTTGCAGCTTTGCATCACACTCTGCGCGCTATGTTAGGGTGACTGCCAAGAATACCAATTGCCCTGAAGGCCACCCTGGCGCTGGAAAAGCAGCATGGATTTTTGCCGATGAAATCATCGTTGAATAAGTGCTTCTAAAAAATTCAGGTAAGGGGTGGTTTGATATTGATTAAATAATCAAACAAGCTCTGCTCCGCTACCAGATTGAGTTTCTTACGCAGCCTGTAACGCCCAATCTCCACACCTCTTAAGGAAATATTGAGGAGTTGTGCGATTTCTTTACTCGATAAATTCATGCGCAAATAGGCACTCAATTTCAATTCGTGTGGGGTGATGGTAGGATGCTTCTCTTTCAATAACACTAAGAAATCGCTATGCACCTTATCGAAATGCTTGGAGAATTTTTCCCAATCGTTATCATCTTCTTCATCGGCATGAAGGGTCTTGATAATTTTTTTAAGCTCGGAGGAAAGCTTGGGATTCTCGGCAATGGGGATCACCTTATTGAGCTCGTCCTTGATGCGTTTGATGATCTCCCCTTTCTTCACCAAGTGCATAGCAGAAGATGCCAATTCCGAATTTTTAAAATCAATTTCACTCGCCAGCTTCTCATTTTTTAAATTCATAAACTCACTCTCATTCTTCTGAATTTCTAAATCGTGAATGTATTTTATTTGCTGTTGCTCCTCCTCATGCACGCGTTTCTGTTTATCGAATTTTGTTTTGTTGCGTTTGATTAATCCATAGGTGATTCCACCTACAAATAATAGATAACATAGGTTGGCCCATTTCGATTGATACCATGGTGGGGTGATGATAAACATATAACTGGCCACTGCCGACTCGTTCATCGGATTGCTTCTGGCCTTCACTTCAAAAATATATTTGCCTGCCCCGAGGTTGGTAAATTCTTTGGATTGGAGTGCTGACCATTCCGACCAGTTTTCATTGAAGCCTTTTAGCCGGTAGCTATATTCCATGGTGCTCTGATTTCCAAAAACGGAAGAACCAAATTCAAATTTCAATGTTTTAAATGCATGTGGGATGCTCGGAATATACGACTCCGTTTGCTTTTGTGCCCCATTGATGGTTTCGAAATAGCCTCCAAAAATAACACTATCGGTTTGCAGGTTGATGCTAAGTTGCTGTATGCGCACATTCACTTTCGATGCGGCACGCTTGTACTTGTCGTAGTTAATTTGAAAAGCACCTTTCTCACTTCCTACAAATACATTGTACTGATTGAAGGGGTAAATAAATTCGTGTCCGCTCACAATTTTATTTTTCAGTTCGGGCAGTTCAATCAGTTCTGGTTCGGGATTACTGAAATCAATCACACCCACATTTTTATCATGCACAAACCAAATATTCCCATTCATATCTTCCTTTAAATAACGAATGCTTTTGTTGCCTAAAATCTTAGCGTAGTATGCCGATGGCAAGAAGGAATCGGAAGGCTCATTGTATTGATAGATGCCTTGTTCGGTGGCAATGATGACTTCATTTTTTATTTTAAATGCAAAATTATTAAGGTTGGAAGGCAGTCCATTTTTTTGAGTATACGCTTTTACGCTTTGATTGTTTTTATCGAGACTCATTTTATAAACGCCTTGATAGGGATGAGAAATCCAGATTCTATTTTGTGCATCGATGGCCACAAAGCGGGAGCTCTCATTGAAATCGAGGGAATTATTTTGTTCGGTAAAATTTTGATTTTGTATATCAAATGCTTTGATGCCTTTATAATTTCCTGCAATGATTTTAGAGAACGGGATGGATGTGGACGCCGGAATAAAATTCCAGAACCCTGTATTGGTAGCTATTGGAATGGCTTGATGGTTTTTGATGGAGAAGGCCCCATCGTTATGACCCAGCAATAACTGATCGTTGATGACGCTGAGGTTCCATGTTTGTCCGGCACAGTTTTGCACCGATTTAAAATCGGCCTTGGAGAAACTGAGGTCTTCTTTATTTTCCAACAGTGCATAGTATAAACCATTGGAGGTGCCAATATAAATTTCGTTATTAAAAATGGAAATGGCATAGCAGGGAGCATCCTGAAGCACCGGATTGATTTGCTTGATGGGACTATTATACGCCACAAAGTCAACCCCATTATCCAAACCAATCCATAAGTTTTTTTGTACATCTAAGAAGAGGCAAAGCACATTATTGTTTTGCATGCCTTCCTTTTTTGAAAACGATTGAACGGGTTCTCCTTGCTGATTGAGGATGATGACTCCATCGCCAATGGTACCAATAGCAATCAATTCTTCTCCCAGTTTGATGGAAGAATAGATTCGTAAATTATTGAGGTTGGGATTGTTGATGGCTCCCTTCTTGGTAATGCCATTGGCATCGAGGGTATAGAAACCCTTTTTGAGGGTGGTGATGATGGGATTGCTATTTTTAAATCCATTCATGCCCGTGATGGGATCATTTTGCGGGAGGATATTTGTTTTGGAAGCGGGCACCCAGTTTTCTAAATCAAAATAAAAGAGTCCCATCTTATTATCGTGGGCATAGAGTTTCCCATCACATAATCCCATATAGAGCCATTCCGATGAAGGAAGAAAGCTCGTCATGTTTTGATTCCGATATCGAATGATTCGATTGTTCGTTCGAAAGAAAATGCCATGTTCCGTTTCGATGATATCCCATACATCTCGAAAAAGCCGATCGTTGGGGGCGAGTAAATCGGTGAGGGAATGATAGGTAAGAATGCCATGGCTATTCGGACTAAAATACCCGAGTTCATCCTGACCGCCTACATATATTTTATCGTCGGAGCCCATTTCGAGGGAGCGCACTATCGTACGATTGGGGAGTGGATACAACTTCCAGTTATTCCCATCGAAGGATAGCATTCCTTCATTATTGGCAACATAAATGATCCCGTTTTTATCCTGTTTGATATCCCAGTTTTGAAGTCCTGCCTTGTAGTTTAGTTTCTCATAATTGATGACCTCGGGGATGCCAATGGTGTTTTGGGAAGATGCTTGAAAAGGCAAAATCAGGGCACAAAATAGGGCACAAAAAACTCTTAATGTTTTTCTAAGGTTTGTTTTGATGAAAATCCTGCCTGTAGTACCCATGATGTAGTGATGTAGTAGTAAAAACTATTAATAACAAGACTTTTTACACTTATTGAAGTAGTTATGATGAGTTTTTAAAATTGCGTTTGCTATTTAATATATTGACATTTGCTTTACTGAATTTCGAGTTTTTAAGGCCGATTCCAGAATTGATTATTGCAATGTTACAATAAGTTTTTGAATTACCCAAAATCACAAAAAAGGAAGAAAATTAAAGAGAATTGTAGAAAAACCTGAGGTAAAACGCATTTTTAGGAGCAAAACACTCCCAATTATTACAAATTATATCAAATACTGATTAAAATGCCAGAAGCTGACTTAATTCTTCAAATTAATACCGGGAACAAAATTGCTTTCAAGCATTTGGTTCATGCCCACGAAAAGATGGTCATGTCTGTTTGCGCTCGATTTTTCTCCAAATTGGAGGATGTTCAAGACATCTCCCAGGAAGTTTTTATTGAGGTTTACAAATCGTTAAATACCTACCGTGGGGATGCCAAACTGAGCACCTGGATTTATCGTATTGCCATGACCAAATCGTTGGACGAGATCAAGCTTCGCAAACGCAAGAAACGTATTTCGGAGCTGGTGACACTACCTGGGATGGAAAGTGAACTCAATAATATTGCTGGCGACGATGCCCCCGATAAGCGTGTGGAAGCCTTCGAACAGAACTCGTTATTGGTGCGTGCATTAAACAAGTTGGCTAATAACCAACGCAAGGCACTAACCCTAAGCAAAATTGAAGGTTATTCTAATAAGGAGATTGCTGGTATGATGAAGACCACCACCACTGCCGTAGATGCCTTGATTTACCGATCGAAACAAACCATGAAATTGTACTTGAACTGTGCAATTTAATATAGAGGCGAGAGATTAGAATCGAAAAGCCGTAATCTAGTGTGAGATTGCGGCTTTTTACATTTTGAAAATTCCAGTTCCCCTTCCCTCCTATTTGTTTTTTAGGATTGATATCAAGGAATCAAAAATGTATTTTCGCAGGAGACCGAAAGAATCGATACCATCGTATGAAATTCTTTCTACAACTAACCCCAAACTCGTTTACAATGTCTTACTGTCAATACATCCCCGCGATGCAGCCCGAAGAGCGCAAGCGCTTGCACCAGCAATATCATGATCATCATTATGGTTTTCCCATACACGACGACAATGAATTATTTGGGCGCCTCATCATGGAAATAAATCAGGCGGGCCTGAGCTGGGAAACCATTTTAAAGAAGGAAGCCACGTTTAGAAAAGCCTATCACAATTTCAATATTAAAAAGGTGGCAGCGTATACCGAAGCCGATTGGGAACGATTGATGCATGATGCCGGAATTATTCGCAACCGACTAAAAATAAATGCTGCGATAGAGAATGCCAAAACCTTGTTACTGATACAAAAAAGCCATGGAAGCTTTGAGCAATGGCTCACGGCTCATCATCCCAAAACAAAAGAAGAATGGGTGAAGTTATTTAAGAAAACGTTTCGCTTTACTGGGGGTGAAATTGTGAACGAATTCCTGATGAGCATTGGCTACTTACCCGGCGCTCATAGCGAAGATTGTAGTATCCATAAAAAAGTGCTGAAGGCCAAGCCGATGTGGGCGAAGAAATGATAGTAACTATTCTATTCATCAAGGCCCCATGCCTTCTCTGAAGAGAATATCTAAACTAATATTGTAAAGGGAAATAGATATTACACCTGCCAGAAAGAGGCCTATCAGAATTCTTGATACCTTGCTCATGTACTTAAATCTCCATACAAATGGTATGGTAAACAATGGAGTAAGAAACATTGCAATCCATAATATTTGTCCGAGTGTATCCATTCAGAATATAGTAATGCAATTTTCTTAGATTTTCATTAAAATACTCTTGATGATCCTTAATTTAAATTTGGCGGGTTTATTTTCTTGAGTAATTTATTTGCCTTCTCCAACTTTTCAGGGAAAAGTGTTTTCAATGAAAGCTTGTTAAGAGACTTATTAAGCTTCACAATTGGAGTTTTGGATTTATTTAATTCTTTAACAGTCATTATAGTTCAAAGTTAATAATTATTATTCTTAATTAAAAAAGCTGAATATTCAATCCCCTTTCGGAACGTATGGCACTGATTGTCTTTTAATCCAAACACTTCAAAGTCCCTTTTTATGTCATTCATTTTAGGTTACATTCATATATTTGAGAGTATCAAATGATACTATATATAATATGAATTTCAGGAAGAAAACTTGGTTTTGAATTAATTTCTATCGTAAAAATATTGTAACTTTTTAGAACATACTATTGTTTCATATTAAAACATTGTTTATTTTTGCAATATTGATTTGAAATTAATTCAATCAATAAATATATGAAGCTCACACAAAAACAAATAGGGCAGCGAATAACGGTTCTTCGCAAATTGAAGGGATTCTCTCAGGAAGATTTAGCCAAGAGTGTAGCCATGTCAAGGCCCTCATTAGCGCAGATAGAACTGGGAAACAGGAGTGTTGATATACTTGAATTGCAGAAATTGTCATTGGTCTTAGAATTTTCATTAGATGATTTTATGTCTAAGGATTTCTCTCAAGAGATGAATCAGGAGAACCAGGATATGGATGCAAACGATAAAAAAAAGGCAAAGAAAGAAGAAGTACGTATTTCAGTGCCCACACTGCAAATTAATAAATTTAAAAATGTTTTATTGTATATCCTTGAGCGATGTGCAGGGAAACCTAATGTTGGAGAAACCGTTCTTTATAAACTGCTTTATTTCTCAGATTTTAATTACTATGAATTGTATGAGGAGCATTTAACTGGTGCTAAATATCGCAAACTGCCCTATGGTCCCGTTCCTCAAAAGTTGGATTCTATCCTTGCCAAAATGATAGAAAAAGGACAAATACAAAGAGTAAAGACCACTTACCATGGTTTCCCGCAAACACGCTATTTGCCTCTGGAGAAAGCTGATTTAACTACATTAAAAGCAAGTGAAAAAGATATTATTGATCGGGTTATAGAACAAATGAGTGATTGGTCGGCTGCGGTGCTTAGCAATTATTCACACGGTGATAAGCCTTGGAAAGCATCAAACGATGGTGAAGAAATAAATTACGAATTGGCTTTTTACAGAAGACCCCCTTATTCAATAAGAGTTTATGAAGAAGATGAACAAGATTGAATTTGATGAACTATCCGAGTTCAAAAAGGATCTAAAAAATCTATTAAAAAAATATCGCTCTCTAAATGAAGATTTGGAAGTGGTTAAATTAGATTTAAATGATGAACCTGGAGAAAGCCCACCATTTAGTTTTCGTATCGATAATTTGGGCCTTACTACCTGTATCATCAAAGTTAAGAAAATTGCCTGTAAAGCACTAAAAGGAAGAGGAGTAAATTCTGGATTCAGATTGATATATGCTCACTTCCCTGATGAAGAAAAAATTATATTCATCGAATTGTATCATAAGAATGACAAGGAAAATGAAGACAGGCAAAGGATATTAAAGAATTTTAAATAGATCTTATTGTTAAGCTAGGTGCATCCAAGTAGTCTTACCGTTTCTAAATCAATGATTTTAATTTCGCTTCACTGGGGGCGAGATAGTGAACGAATTCCTGATGAGCATTGGCTACTAGCCCGGCGCCCATTCAGAAGATTGCATCATTCATAAAAAAGTATTGAAGGCCAAGCCGATGTGGGCGAGGTGAGTTGGAAGATTATTAGTTTGAATTCAATTCGCAAAAACATACAGACTAAAACCGATTTTTATAGTGTTTGACTAATATATTATTCATTGTTCAAAATCTCCTTAACCTTATCCTCTAATACTTTTCTGTCGGGTAGATAGATGGTGAAAATACTAATTGTTAAATATTCTTTCTCTAATAATGTTTTAAATGATAGTATCAAATGATACTATCAAATTTGGGAATTTTAGGAATATAAAAAACTTTAAATGAATTTAATTCCCCTCCGAATAAAACGATTTCGTCACCTCAATATGCCCAACAATGTGCTTATTGAATTCCTCCAGTTCTTCTGCAGGAACCCAGAGTTCATTATGAATGAGCCCGCCTACATTTTGAATAATGAATTGACTCAAATAGGCGGTGTCCACCTCAAACTTAGTAACAAACCCTGAACCAGAGGCAGCTACATTCCAGTCTCTGGCAATTTGCATGGCATACTCTTCATTCATTACCGGGTAAAAAATGGGTTGATCGGGAAGCCGTGGTGGAAACATTTTCCAGCCCGACTGCTCAATTAATTCAAGCTCCTTAGGGCCAACAGGGCGGTAGATGGTGGTGGTCATTTGTTATTAGTGTGATTATATCTTTTTTTATAAATATAAATCACACCTTGCAGTATTTACATCCATAGAAATGAGGGATTTATCCAACAGCCAACTTTTTACCCTCATTCAAAAGTAACGCTGGTGGCAATTGGTTTAACCGCCAAAGGATATTCATCGGTTTATTTCCAGTATGAGAAATATATGTTAGGGTTCCACAAAACACAAAGGCCATTGTTAATTTTTCTTCATCATTATTAGCTTCACGTATAAACAGCAAAATCGTTCTCTTATTTTCTATTTGATTAACATAAGCTTGCCCTGTGGGACTGTCTGTTGACGTGGCATTCTGACTTTGCCAATGAAATAATTCGTCATTGATAAAATAATCATGATACATAGTCGTTGGATTGAATTTTCCTTTACTCTTATTTAAGGTAACAAAGAATAGTTCTGTATTCTTTTCCTTAATCACGAAAACCCCCTCTCTACTTTCTGGTCTCAATAGTAAGTTAGATGCACCCATTCCTGCCAGTATTTGTCTTCTATTGTATCTTCCATGAAGCTTAAGTGCTATCTTATAAGGAAGTTGAATTTCCTTCTCAATTGATTCTAACGATGAAATCCTCAATTCTAAATAATAAATGACTTCTTGCTTAATTTGTTCATTACAAAAATAGTTCCTTAAAAATATCAACAACTCATTAATGTTCTGCATTTTTGGGGCATCCTTGAACAAGTCGTAATACAACATGAGAAGCATATATTCACCTTCTGTATTTTTGACTTCCGTAAAACCTTGTATTAATTGAGTTTGAATAAATTTGAAATAGGAATAGCTGTCGGTACTTTGCCAAGTAGCGCTCATGATTTTTGCTAAATTTCGGGATTTCTCATCAACTAAAACTTCTTTATTTTCTGCATATGCTAACAATTCGAACCATAAGTTTTCTGTGTCGTATATTTTCTGAATGGAAATTTCATTGTATTCACTGAAATTCATTAATGAACATTCAATACTGTACTCATCTTTAAATCTGCGTATTGCTTTAATAATAGCTAGCTTGCCACCTCTTGTATTCCTAGAAATACTACCTATAATTATTTCTTGCGCAGTTTTTTCCAGGAAGATTGAACAACCCAATGGGAGATGAGGGAAACCATTTGCTATTTCATCTTTAATTAAGGTATGTGTTTTCCCTAACATGCCTCTGAATTTATGCTCAAAACTATACTCGGCATTGGATTGCCCAACAAAATCTAATACAGTTAGGTACTCTTTGTCTTCATGAATTCGTAATCCACGTCCAAGCTGTTGTAAGAAAATTGTTAGACTTTCCGTTGGGCGTAAAAATAACAGGGTATCAATTTCAGGGATGTCAACTCCTTCATTAAATATATCAACTACAAAAAGGTAATTGATTTCCTTTCGTCTTAATTGTTGAATTATTTTATTACGGTCATCATTTTGGTCAGAGGTTAAAACAGCTGATTTTAAGTTCGCATCACTGAACATTTTATTCATAAAAGCTGCATGTTTTTGAGACACACAGAATCCAAGAGCTCTCACATCATTAAAGTTTTTCAAATACTTTTCACAATTCCTTAGAATGTCTTTAACTCTTCTATGATCCTCGGTATAAACCTTTTCTAATTGAGTAATATCATAGCGCCCCCTTCTCCATGACACTGTAGAAATATCAGTATCATCACTTAATCCGAAATACTGAAAAGGGGAAAGTAAACGGCGGTTCAAAGCTTCAGGCAATCGAATTTCGGCTGAAATAACATTTCCGAAATAGATTGTGATATCATTTCCGTCATGTCTTTCAGGTGTTGCAGTAAGACCAATTAATAATTCAGGAGTGAACTTATTAAGTAACCGCTGGTATGAGCTCGCGGCGCTATGATGAACTTCATCGATAACAATATAATCATAGAAATTCGGGCTTAATAGTAATGAATCAATATTGTTATTTAAGGTTTGAATAGAAACAAAAAGCTGGTTATAACCATTTGGTGTATTATTTCCAACCCACAATTCTCCAAAGCTTGAGTCACGCAAAATTTGCCTAAATGTAATCCTTGCTTGTCTTAATATTTCTTCGCGGTGTGCAACAAATAAAAATTTAGCTGTTGGCTTAACCTTCAGATAGTGCTTGAAATCGAAAGCAGACATTACTGTTTTACCTGTGCCAGTCGCTGCAACAATTAAATTTTTTCTTTCACCTCTTAATCTGCAAGCTTCAAGCTGAGCTAATATTTGTTTCTGAAAATCAAAAAGTGAAATACTAAAAAAAGGAGTATTTTCATCAGGGATACTAAATGGGGTTTTGCCTTGACTCAAAGCTTCCAATAGTTCATCTCTATTAGTCTCTGGGTTGTAGAGAACAAAATTGGGATCGTTCCAATATGTAATAAATGTATCCTGGCACTTAGTAATGATGTGTGGTATTTCCTGTTGTGTTATTTTTAGGTTCCATTCTAAACCACTTGTTAAAGCTGATCGTGATAAATTTGAAGAGCCTATATATGCAGTATGAAATCCGGAATTTCTTTTAAATATGTATGATTTTGCATGTAAGCGTTCATGTCTTGTGTTAAATGATATTTTAATTTCAATATTACTGAACTGGCTCAAAAATTCAATGGCTTTGAAATCAGTGGCACCCATATAAACAGTGCAGATAATTTTCACCTTCTTGCCTTGTTGTTCTAATGTCCTGAATACTTGTTCAAATAAGCGAATACCTTCGAATTTTATAAATGAAACCAACCACCAGATTTCATCTGAAGATAACATTTCTTTCTTAAGCTCACTATCCAATGAAATTCCAGCTTTGTTGCCAGAAAATAATTCAGACTCACTCAAACCCGTGAAAGGGAACACTTCCTTTATATGATTATCAATATTAGCTCTATCATACTTTTCACTTAGAAATAATGCTTTAAGTATTTCGCCATTTTCTACAACTTTATCTTCTAAGAAATCACCATCACTAGTGAATTCAGAAATTAATTGTATAAGTTGATTTGAAAGAGCTATTAGTTTTGGCTTTGCGATATCATCACGACTAGAAATTATTTGAGCAAAAGCTTGTTGAATAATTGATTGAAAAAATCGATTTAAATAGATTGCCCCATCTTCCTTTTTAAATTTCTCAATTACCAATTGAGGATTATTAAGTCCAGCTATTTTTTTTGCTACTGCATCTGTAATGATTTGTTCATAGAATCCTTCTTCCATTTTAATTTTTTATTTATTGGTCATTATTAATTTATGAGTAATAGCAAATATACTTTTTATAAATAGCTATTCAATTCTATAATTGAAATTCCGAAACTATTGATAACTTGAATAAGAATTTAATGAGCATTATACGCTAAGATTAACTAGCTTATAATCAACATTTTTATTGGTGGTCAATCATGAGTGAAAATAGGTGGTCGATACCACTGAATTTCCCAGCTTGTATAAGTATTTTGGGCTTGCAATGAAGGGAAGTAAATTAAAATCGAATCAAGAACCGATTCGATTTTTGAAACCTTGGAATTGGGTTTCGTGATATTGGTGGAGAATATCGGACTCGAACCGACCACCTCAAACATGCCATGCTTGCGCTCTACCAGATGAGCTAATTCCCCTTTTGTTGCTATGTGCTTCAGCAGACTGAAACCCACGAAAAACGAGCGCAATAATAAGGAATTATTTTTAATGAAAACGGGCTTCTTTTATGATTTCCCAACTATTTACACCTCCTCCGAAAAGTTACCCACCAATTTAAACTATCCTTAGCAGGATTGATGGTATTTTATATTTTTGCAGGCTTTATTATGGAAAGAGTCGTTAGCGGTATACGCCCCACAGGTAACCTACACTTAGGGAACTATTTTGGTGCCTTGCAAAATTTTATAAAAATGCAAGAGACGCACCAATGCTATTTCTTTATTGCCGATTATCACCTGCTCACCACACACCCCAACCCCGCCGACCTTCACAATAACGTGAAACAAGTGGTGGTGGAGTACCTGGCTGCAGGCCTCGATCCATCTGAGT
>CANLPK010000053.1 GCA_947492885.1 Bacteroidota bacterium | reverse complement strand
GGATTGCTTTTGAAACCAAATCAGCATTTCATTGCAGGTAGCAAATTGCAGTCATTGAAAAATCAATATAATTTTAGTAATGTTATAACCGACAGCTTTGCCTTGTTGTTGAGTACCAATGAAACCATTTCAATCTTCACGAATGATAGTATTAAGATTGCAGAGGCCAGCTATAGCAATGGATTAAATCATGCCATCGCAGATGCCAATGGTTATACCCTTGAATATAGCGATACTGCTACTTTCCAATACATCAATGGTTGTCCGGGAGGCTCGCCTGGAACAGCATTACAGCCCTGTGCTGGTAGCATTGAACTCACCGAGATCAATTATAATTCACATCAAAAGAACAAGTCAAACGATTGGATTGAGATAAAGAGTACGAGCGCAATTCCTCTAGCATTAAGCAATTTTGAGTTGGCCATTGAAAACAATCGAAGCCGCATCAGCAATGATAAATTCAATTTGGTTTTTGATGGTGAACGTAAAGTAATTGTGCGCTCGATGAACGACTTCACCAAATTACATTCAAATTCAAATGCCATTGAATATAGCGCCCTAAACTTACCGGATACACAAGCCACCTTGCGTATTTTTAATATTGAAAATATAATGATTGATTCTATTTCTTATGGAAAAGGAAGCGGATGGACCACCGATGCATTCAATACTGGTAGGACTTTGGAATATGTTGGAGGTGACCGAAACAATCCATTAAATTGGGTTGCAGGATGTTTGAGTGGTAGCCCAGCTCTCACTTACAATTCAAATTGCACTTATCCAGTACTCTTCTCTGAAATTAATTTCCATCCTGTAAGTGGGTTTAATGGAGGCGTTTGGTTAGAATTACATAATACCACTTCATCTACCAAGGACATAAGTAATTTCACGATAAAGAGCATTCAATCGAGTGTTACCATCCCTACAGCTACGACGATACCAGCCAATGGATATTTAGTTCTGGTTCAGAGCAAGAATTTATTCTCAGCATTATTTCCAGCGGTGACAAATATTTTGGAGGTACCAGGATTGCAATTATCCAACCGAGACAAGGTTGAAATTTATAATTTGGAAGGCAATATTATTCACTACGTAAGTTATGATACTATAGCGCCATGGCCTACACAAACAATATTGGGATACACCCTTGAATATGCCGATACTGCGCACAATCCATGGCTTGCACAAAACTGGTTTAGGGGTTGCTTTGCAGGCACACCAGGAAGAGGTTATAGTCTGCCTTGTGGTATCAATGGCATCGCAGAGAAGCAACAAGAAATAAATTTTGAAGTATATCCAAATCCAAACCAAGGTAGTTTTAATTTATGGAGTTCGATGGAAGGAACGCTCTCAATTTATAATGTAGATGGCAAATTGATTGAATCGAAAACCATTGGTGATGGCACCACACATTTTGATTTACAGTTAAGCAAAGGAATATATTTTATCACGCTAAGACATGAGAATCAAATCATGCATAAAAAAGTGGTGATACAATAATTATTGAATTGTGATCTTAGTAGTAACGTGCGTCGAAACGTCGTGTCACTTTTAAGTCTTGAAGTAGCGAAGATTTCGCTTGTAGTCCGAAATTGAATCCTCTTCTTTCTCCAAAAGGAATGATATTGATACGCATATCCCAGCAATGTAAATTACGATAGAGATCGAGCGATACATATTGCAATTCCATTTTCGAAGGATCCATTACCATGCTGCCTGCGATTTTCCAATTGGCAGTTACACTAAAATCGCCACTCATACTGATGCTATGTCGTTGGCGCACTAAATTTGGATTCTTCACTAGTTGTGGTGCGGCAGTATAATCGAAGTTATAATTGAAATTCATATTCCAAGGGATATTGAAATCGATATAATTGGTAAGGTGATTATTTACATCATTCAATTCCTGAGCGCTTCCTTTGGTACTTGTTTTTTTCTTGAGCGTTTCGGAGTTCAAACTAAACACCAATCCTGCGTGTAATGATTGCATGCGGGCTAATTTATGTCCAGGAGCCGTCACCAAATACTTATCTATACTATGTTCTATATTGCCACTGCTATCCACCGCATAAGGATTAAAACTGCTACTGATATTGATATTGATTTTCTTTAGGATACTTGTACCTGCCGAAAGGCTAATACTTCCAAGCTTCATGGAGTCGGCCAAGAAATTGTAACCAGTGCTAAGATTAAAGAAATCAATCAACATAATTTTGCGAGTTCCAGTAACTGTGTCCTTTTTACTTTTCCATTTACTCTCTAAATTATTTCCCAAACTAATTCCAACAGCAGCCGATTTACCCAAGGCTGGCGAGCCATACACGCCTTGCTCAAAGAGACTATAGCTACTTGAAAGTGTTCGGGTAGTATCATTGAGCACGCCGACACTGCGATAATATCCATATTTTGAATCACTATAATCGGGGTGATAACCAAATCCGATAGCGGGCGTGATGACGTGACGAATGGCAATGAGCTTGGTGTGATAAAAGTTAAACTTCCCAAAAATACGGGTGCTCAAGCCCAAGTTAAAACTGTAGTCGATGGGGGCTTTCAAACCATAGTTCGTTTTTACTTGAATACTATCTCCAGTTTGATTATAGTTTCCTTTCGGAATTAATGTTTTCTCGATACTATTAAAGTAAAAGCGTTGGTTGAATGTTACACTCGGCGATACATTCAAGTACTTCAATACATTCACTGAGGTTCCCAATGGGATGCTGTGCATGAATCCATTCTTTAAATACTTGCGCAAAGTATCAGGTTGGTATTGTGCCTTGGTATAAAATACAGAGTCGTTGGTTGCTAATGAATTGGTGAATTGTAAATTATAATTCGTGCTAATTCTCTCGTACCAATGCAGTCCGCCGATATGTTCCTTAAAACGAAAAGGGTATATATTGTTTACATAGAACTGCCCTGAAGGCAAGGTCATATTCACCAAATGCGTTAAAGTATTTTGCGAATGATTGGCAGTTAAAGAGAGGAGCATCTTCCCTTTCAGAAACGATTTCGAGTAACTAATATTTGAACGCACCTCATTATTTAAGAAGTCGTTGCTATTGGTAGTATTTCTTCTTAGGTAGTTACCAGCCACACCCCCGCTCGACAAATTCACATTGGCAGAGAAGTTAGTACCTGGATGGGTAATGGCATTGATATTGTGATTCCAGGTCAGGAAAAACTGTTTGCTTGTAGTTTGCTCATCCGTTTTTGGCTCCCCATATTTGTTTACCGAGTAATTAAAATTTATGCCTCCATTAAAACGATATCGTTTGGTGTATGATGATGCCACACTTCCTATCCAACTTCCTTTACTAAAGATACTCCCAGTTACGCGCATATCTGCATACTCTTTAATATGGAAATAATAGCCACCATCGAGTAATCCAAAACCTCGGCCATTGGGCGATTCTTCATTGGCGAAACGTGGTATTACGATTCCATTTCTTTGTCCTTTGGTAATTGGAAAAAAACCAAAAGGAATAACCAACGGTGTGGGCACATCGCCAATGACGAGATAGGCAGGGCCTGTAACTATTTGTTTGTTAGGAATTAATTTTACCTTGCTGATATCGATTTGAAAATGCGGGTGCTCGGCATCGCAGGTAGTATACCATCCATGTTTCAAGAAGATGGATTCGTCGGTATTTCTTTTCACCGTTTCGCCATACAAGTACCCTTCTCCTTGTTTGGTTCTCACACTCTTCATCTTTCCTTTCTTGCTATTGAAATCATAGATGAGGGTATCGGAGGCATAGGGTTCATTGGCGATGGTAAGTATAGGGCGACCCACAATTGAATCGGTGAATGAATCGAGGATACCATAGGCATACAATTGATTCTTTTTCCAGTCCATCATGATATAAGCCGCCTCCACTTTTAGATTCTCATATTCCATCACGGCATTCGTCACAAGGTATAGCTTGCGGTTTTTTATATCGAAAAAACAGCTATCGGTAGCATGATACGTGATTTTTGATTTCGGTGCGTCCTTAGAAATTTTAATTTTAAGTGAATCTTTTTTTATGCTGCTATCAACCTTAATTGAATCGAGTGGTGAAGAATAAAAATGAGTACAATGTATTGAAGATGGTGAAGAAAAAACATACAATACAACAAACATTAACAACGCAAAGGGGATAAGTCGGGCAATTGCACGCAAGTTATCGAGGTATTTTGTGTTAACTTTGATGTTTATAAAACGCATCCCTGGTGGTTCAATTTCAGATTCGATATTTTCCTTTAAAAGCCTTACTAATTGTAGGTTTTGCAGCTGCATGCACCCTGCTTATTTCTTCCTTCCGCTCGCTACCAAAACCGTACAAATATACATTGAAAACAATTGTAATTGATCCCGGTCATGGAGGCACCGATCCTGGATGCATTACAACCAATGCTCAGGAGAAGACGATTGCATTGCAAGTGTCGTTGAAATTAGGGAAAATATTGACGGATAGTTTGCCTGGGATGAACGTCATCTTCACTCGTAAAACCGACAAATTTGTTGATTTGAATGAACGTGCCGTGATGGCTAATAAAGCCAAAGCCGATTTATTTCTTTGTATTCATGTAAACACCAGTGGAAGCACTTCCGCCTATGGCACCGAATCGTTTGCTATGGGATTGCATAAAACCGAAGGAAATTTAGCAGTAGCAAAACGTGAGAATGAAGTAATTTTATTGGAAAAAGATTATAAAGAAAAATACGAAGGCTTCGACCCTAACTCACCTGAGAGCAATATTATTTTCACCATGAATCAGAATGCATTTCTGAACCAGAGCTTGAATTTGGCTGCCAAGATTGAAAACGAGTTTAAGAAATCGAAACGATTTAGCCGGGGCGTGAAGCAAGCTGGTTTTTTGGTATTATGGAAATGCAGTATGCCGAGTGTTTTATGTGAAACGGGCTTTATAAGCAACCCTGCCGAACGGGCATATATAACCAATGACTCCTGCCAAAATATCATTGCTCAAAATCTTTATAGAGCCATTAAAAACTATAAGATTAGTGTAGAGAAGTAATCTGCTTCTCCCCTTCCCTTTCTCAATAACACTTTCAAAGTTTTTTCTAACTTAATTTTTTCATTTTATAATCTTGACATTTTAGGCTGTTTCGACGTATCTTCGCGCCTCAAATTTTAAGTTTATAAATCATGATTCAACAAGGCAATATTTCGGTAAGTACAGAGAACATTTTTCCAATTATTAAGAAGTTTTTATATAGTGATCACGATATTTTCTTGCGTGAGTTAATTAGTAATGCTGTTGATGCCACTCAAAAATTACAGACCTTGAGTCGTATTGGCGATGTAAGTGGTGAATTGGGCGATCTTAAAATTGAAATCGTATTGGATGAGGCCGCTGGAACCATTACTGTAAAGGATAAAGGTTTGGGAATGACGGCTGAGGAAATCAATAAATACATCAATCAGGTAGCGTTCTCTGGAGCCAAGGAGTTTGTTGAGAAGTATAACGACAAGTTAGAGCAAAACCAAATCATTGGTCATTTCGGATTGGGATTTTACAGTGCGTTTATGGTTTCTTCGAAAGTGGAAATTGTAACCAAAAGCTTTAAAACTGATGATGCAGCGAAATGGTCATGCGATGGAAGTACCACCTATACTATCGAAGAAGATGCTCGTACCGAAAGAGGAACAGATATCATCCTTTATATTAATGATGAGAGCAAGGAGTTTCTTGAAAAATCGAGAATACAAACCATCCTAAGCAAATTTTGTAAATTCTTACCTGTAGAAATTGAATTTGATGGTAAGGTGGTAAACAATCCAAACCCAATATGGAAAAAGAAACCAGCCGATTTAAAAACCGAAGACTACGAGAATTTTTATAGCGAACTTTATCCATTTAGTGAGGCTCCATTATTTTGGATTCATTTAAATGTAGAGGTGCCTTTCACATTGAACGGTATCTTATATTTCCCTAAAGTAAAACCCGATGTTGAGCCTCAACGTAATAAAATACAACTTTACAGCAATCAAGTATTCGTTACCGATGATGTGAAAGATGTGGTACCTGAATTCTTGATGCTATTACATGGTGTTATTGATAGTCCGGATATTCCACTTAACGTAAGTCGCAGCTATTTGCAAGGAGATGCGCGTGTGAAGCAAGTGAACCAATATATTACTCGTAAGGTAGCTGATAAATTGGACGAGATGTTCCGCAACGAACGCGAAGTATATGAGAACAAATGGGAAAGCATTAATTTATTCGTGAAATACGGAATGATCAGTGAAGAGAAATTCGCTGAAAAAGCCCGTAAATTCTGCCTTCTAACAGATATCGATAATGTTAACTACACCATTGACGAGTATATCGAAAAAATCAAACCACTTCAAACCGACAAGGATCAAAAAGTAGTATTGCTTTATACAACGGATAGCACCAAGCAACACACTTATATTGCCAATGTACAACGTAAAGGCTACAGTGTATTGAACTTGAACGGTATGCTAGACAATCATTTTGTACAACATCTCGAAACCAAGGTGGAGAATATTATCTTGAAACGTGTGGATGCCGATACCATTGATAAATTGGTTGATAAAGATGAGAAGCCGGTAAGTATCTTGAGCGAAGATGAAGAAAAACAATTAAAGGCATTGATGGATGCGAAGGTTGCTGGTACTGCATATACTGTTGAAACCAAGGCATTGAGCAGCGACGATGATTTCATTACCATCACCAAGCCGGAGTTTGAACAACGCATGAAGACCATGAGTCAGATGGGTGGAATGAATTTCTTTGGCGCCTTGCCTGACACTTATAAGGTGCAAGTGAATACCAACCATGCATTGGCAAATAAAGTGATTCATGAAACCAATACCGACCTGCAATCGAAAATTATTATGCAGAGCATTGATTTGGCTAAATTATCGCAAGGAACATTACAGGGAGAGGAATTAACCAACTTCATCAAGAGAAGTTCGGAGATGATGTAATCGAAGGAATTCGATTAATATTTGATTAGTTAAGGATGGTGAGTGTACCTTTTTTATAGTATACTCTATTATCCCAACCGGTATAGGTTACTATCCACACGAGCACTTCATCAAACGCTGTGCGATCCTTATAGTCGCCGTTCCAATCTTTCTTTTTATCGTCGGTTTCAAATACAATTTGTCCCCAGCGATTATACACTTTCATATTGTATTCTTTAACGAAAACAGGCACGATGCCCCAAGTATCATTGATACCATCGTTATTGCTACTAAAGGCATTGGGCACCCAAAGCAGAGGTGGTTGATAAAGGTAAATTGTATTTGATTGTGAGGTAGCATTAAATGTTACTTCATTTTGATGAGCAATAACATAGTACCAGTAACCTCCCCAATCGTAATCTAAATTCTGATCAGAATAAACTCGCACAAGATCAGAAGTATTGGCTTCATTGGTAACAAACCTACGGTCGTCGTATCGGAACAATTCATAATGATTTACTCCATCAATCCAATCTTTATAGTTTGTCCAGTTTAAATCGTGTTGAAATGGTACGGCATTTCCCTGTAGGATGATATTACATCCCTCATTGGCAAAATGACTAATATGTCCGCAGTTATCGGTGACCTTGATATTATAACAATACTCGATATTTTGAACATCTACATTCTCATCGATAAAGCTGGTATCATTTATATCCGTAACAGTTTTATATAATACAAATGGTTTTACTTTACCAATCACCGCCTGTTTTCTATAAATCAGGTAAGATGCAAAATCTTCTTCTTTTGATTTGAGCCACACTACTTTTAAATTTTTATTATCCACTACCGTCACCGTATACATATAGGTTGAATCGATTGGGATATTGTATTCACGCAAGCTGCATACATCATAGCTTGCGGGCCCAGGTTCGTTACAAATATTATATCCAATTATTTTAAAGCAAATATTTTTTGTATCATAGTTGAATGCAGCACTATCATAGTATTCTGGAATCCCATTCACACGAAAAGTATCCACTACCTTGGTACCCAAATCAGTAGTCTTGAAGAGTAAATAATATTTGAAATATCTATCCACTGTGAACGAATCCCATTTAATTTTTACGGTATGATTGTTCACGAAAGTCATACACATCACCTTGGGTGGTTTGGGAACTGTAGGAGGCAATACTTTTATTTTGATTGTCGCAGTATCATTTTTAATTCCTGGACAACCTCCATCATGCACAAATACGTGAATATAGAACGAATCATTTTTCTGATTGCAATTCGGAATGAACTTAAATTTCGCGAGATTACTACCTATCCCTTTCACTGTTTGTCCACCCAAAACAGGCAGCATCACCTTGCCAGAAAGCGAAGTGGGTACCGAGAAGGAAGTGAATATTGAATCATCGAAATCGGGATCAAAAGAGCGATAGTTAAAACTAAGCGTATCAAGAAAATTCACTGTATAAGAAGAATCTTCTACATCGGGTGCTCGATTTAAATTTTCAAAATCGATTTTAAACAACGCATTATTACAGTTATATGATTTATTGGTTCGGCTCCAAGCGCCTGGGGTGGTAGGAAACTGACTTTGACCTTCACAACCTCCACATACCGATTGATAGATGATTCCTTCTTTATCGAACCGGCTCGTGCCTCCATCCACATGTTCATCGATTCCGTTGCCCCCAAAATAGGTCGCGAAGAGGAGCACATTAATATTTTTAGAGAACACCGCCACATAGAAATCACTTCCATCTGTTACCTTTTGAAATGCATCAGCGGTGGTGGCTAAGCCTTTTACATTGCCACCAGGGCCACCCAAACTTCCTTGGTTGTCGGTGCCACCCCAACCACTAATAAATATATGGTTACATTTATCAACTAAGAATGCCGACAAAGCCATCTTCGCTGTTCGTCCGTTACCGAACGACATGCTTCGTTGCAATACTTTTAAATCGTTGCTATATACCTGAATGAACTGGTTGGTATTGGGAATATTATAAATGGTGGAGGGTATGATTGGGAACGATCCTTCTGTTTGGCCCGCTACATATACATTTCCGGCCGAATCGGTTTGAACAAAATAGGTTTCATCAAAAGCGGTAGTTCCTACATAAGTGGAGCCTATGAGATTGCCATTGTTTCCGTCCAATCTCAAAATATAGCCATCAGCTCGTCCACCTGTATAATTAGTTTTCGCCCCAGTAACATTAAAAAACAAGGCACTGCTATTGGTCCCACCTACCACAAAAACATGATTATTACGATCGATACAGAGCGCGTATGAGGCATCATGTATATCGCCGCCAACATAGGTACTCCATAAAATGGTGGAGAGATTGGAAGTTAATTTTACTATGCAACCATCTTGCAAGCCCCCACCGAAAGTAGGCTGAAATGCATTTATAATAGGGAAGCCAGAGCCCTGACCAGATTCGGTACAGGAAGCGAAATACACATTATCATTACCATCTACATTGATTTCACCACGAAAAAGATCTCCATAATTATAATAGATGGCACTGGGGTTATTGCCAAAGCCATTGTCGATATTGCCATTCAGGCCATCACGTTCTTTGCCACCTATAAATGTACTTGCTAAAAGCTGGGTGCCATCGGGGCTAAATTTCACAACGTAAATATCCGACTTTCCATTTAGTGTAAAATCAAAGCCACTTGATATCATCGGAAAATTAGTGCTCCAAGTGGTTCCTAAGATGAGTAAATCGCCTTTGCTATTCACCACCATACTATGGGGTTGTTCGTTATGATTACCACCGAGGAAAGTACAAAATAGAAGTTGCTTACCATCAGTGCTATACTTTAGAATTCCGGCATCTCGGGCCAATTCACCTACCCCACCATTCACATCTACTCCATTTCTAAATGTTACTTGATAAGCCCCAAAGGTTGTTGGAAAATCAAAATCGTAAACGGTTCCTCCGCTATAGCCATTGCCCGAATTATCGTAGGTTCCTGTGAATCCCCAATTATCTGAGATGCTTCCTGAAAAGGTGCTGAACACCACTTTGGGATCGATAATTAAGGTTTTGTTTTTATTGTATTCAGATACACTAAATCCAAGGGTGTTTTTGCGAAGTGCAAATTTGCTGGCAATGATGGATTGCTCTTGAAGAGTGATAGGTGCCTGCTCTACCATGGTTCCCAAGGAAGTAGGTATATTCAAATTCCCACCTTTCAAATTTAACCCATCAATTCCTTCATAACGTAATTTGATAAGGTTAATATCGGCACCGGGGCGTGCAATGAAATTGTACTTTAGAAATTGCCCCTGGGTACTTAATATTTCCAAATCGATATATGGATACACATTATGTAAGGTAATTTTATGAGCACCATATACTTTGGAAGCCCATCGTGATGGGTCGTTGCCGAGGAAATAATTATAGTACTCGGTAGTAGGTTGTTCGGTTGATGTGGTCGATTGATTGCTACTTCCATCAAACCAAACTTTGAATGCATGGCATTGAATTTTTATTGAAGGATCATAGGTATCATGATATTTTTTAAAGGCTTCCGATTCATAGAGAGAATATGTTAAACCGTTGCGTTCAACGAAGATGACCCCACCTGGAATTTGAGCTTTGAATAAAATATTGGATTCGAACTGACCTTTATTGGGCATAAAGGTAATTTCCTGGGCAGCCGATTGCATCCAAAAAAGAAGGATTGCAAAAAAGGAAATGCGTTGCGCAGCAGTTATCATTGTTCGATTATTCAAATGTAAGGAATATTGGGTATTATTCTGCCTTTATAGACGAAGAATTTACACAAAAGGTTGTCATGCAGCCAAATCCTTTATTAAAGGGTATTGGCAGCAGACTCTACTATTGAAAAATCGAAAGAACTAGAAGTTTGGTGAGATGGTGTATTTCAAGTAAAAATCCTTGATTACCGTCACCGCAGCATCGGCAGTATCAACGATATGCACCAGGCTCAAATCACCTGCATTGATATTGTTTTCTTGCTCGAGCATTACTTCTTTAATCCACTTGAATAATCCTTCCCAATATTTTGTACCAATGAGTACAATTGGGAATTCGGCAATCTTCTCTGTTTGAATTAGCGTAAGCGCTTCAAACAATTCATCGAGGGTACCGAAGCCTCCTGGCAAAACAATGAATCCTTGGGCATAACGCATGAACATTACTTTTCTAACAAAGAAATAATCGAAGGATATGAGTTTATCCTGATCGATATATGGGTTATGATTTTGTTCAAAAGGCAAATTGATATTAAGCCCCACTGAGGTTCCCCCATTTTCTTTTGCTCCTCTATTACCTGCCTCCATGATTCCGGGTCCACCTCCAGTGATGACTCCAAAACCAGCAGCAGAAAGCAATTTGGCAGCCTCTACAGCAATCTTATAATATTCATTATCAGAGGAAGTACGTGCACTTCCAAAGATGGAAACACAAGGACCTAGGCGTCGCATGGTTTCGAAACCATCGACGAACTCACTCATAATTTTAAATACGCTCCATGAATCAGAAAATTTACTTTCTCTCCAATTTCGTTTTTGTAATGCACGCTTTATACGTTTCTCATTTTTCTCTGGCATAATATTAGCTTTAATCGTAAAAATTCAAAAGTGATTAATTTAAATGGGAAAATGAAATTTTTATTATGCACGAGTATGAGATACACATTACAGGGTGCACAAAAAAAAGGGATGAAGAATCAACTTCAGCCCTTTTATAATAATAATATCTAATTTATTAACGTACGATTGACATATTGCGAACTTGCTGATTGAATCCATTTTGAAGACGTGCATAATAATTTCCAGGAGCCAAGCCAGTAGCATCTAACCAAGCGGTATATGTTCCAGCTTCGTATTCACGATTTACCAAAGTGGTAATCTCCCTTCCCATCATATCGAATATTTGAACCATGGTATGTCCGCCTTCGGTAGTGAAGGTGATGGTGGTGCTTGATACAAATGGGTTAGGATAGTTGGAGATGAGATTAATACCTGCCTTTTGATTGGCCTCGTGTATACCAGTAGGCATGCAGGATGCGCTACTTTTAATCAAACCTAAATCTTGGAAGTTTTTCAACATGATGGTATTTAGGTCGGATGGCTTAACACATAACCAATGTGATAATAAGGTTGAGTAAACCGAACGGAAATCGTATTGCATCGGCACATTATCATTAACCGAAACAGTCCCTGCAATGGTTGGGTTATTGCCCACTAATTTCCCTCCATCAACTTTATTACCAAACACAAAAAGCGGTGCAGCCGAACCGTGGTCGGTACCACCCGATGCATTTGATTTGATACGACGACCAAATTCAGAGAAGGTCATTCCCACCACACGATCACCAACACCGAGATTTTGACAATCATCGGTAAATGCTTTAATCGCATCGCTCAATTGAAGCATCAAATTAGCATGTGCACCTTTGGTGAAATCGGTAGGATCAACTTGTGCAGAGTGTGTATCAAATCCACCGATGCTCACTAAGTACATGCGGGTTTTTAATCCCCCTTTGATGAGCTGTGCTACAATTTTCAATTGATCGGCCAAGCGATTATTGGTAGGATACGTAAGTTGACCAGTAACACTTTGTGCTGCAGTTTTTATTACACTTAAATAAGCTTGAGTTTGTTTGGCTACGGTACGAACATAGGACAATTCCTTACCCCAAGGCTTTGATAAATCGGCAGTATCCTGTACATTATTTACAATATTGTAAAATGAATTGGGGTTACTAATAGCCATTCCCATACTCACTGCAGGGCCCATGAATGCTGGAGAAACCGATGACCCAATTTGAATCGCTAAGGGATCGGGCATCGTTGCATTTGGATATCCTGAAGGGAAGTTAGGATATTCCGTTCCCAAATAACGGCCCATCCAACCGGTATTTAACGATTGGTTAGAATCGGAGGCAGAGGTCCAGATATCGGTGGCACGAAAGTGAGAGAAGCTTGGAGATGGATAACTTACCCCTTGAACAATTTTCACTTTCCCGTTATTATACATCGATTGCAAACCCGTCATGGAAGGGTGCAAACCAGTGGCTGTAGTGCCTGTAAGCGGTAGTACTTTATTTGATGGTATTAAAATATTACTCCGAGCATTGGCCAAGTTGCCATATTGATCGAGTGGAATCACCATATTCAATCCATCATTACCACCACTTAGTTGAATCATTACCACCACGTGATCGGTATTGGCGGTGGCAGCAGTAAGTGCATCTAAAAAAGGAGAAGCACCAAATGCCTTTACCGTATAACCATTTAATAATGCAGGGGCGGCAATTACCGGAGCTGCGTTGCGTATAAAATCTCTACGTTTCATGATAGATAGAATTTTTTTGAGTTGTTAGTTATTTAGGGTGTTGAGGTAATTTAGTTATGCGATTTGATATTCAGCAAGGTCAATTATATATTTAATCATTTGTTGTAATCGAGATTTTACCACGTTCTTATTGATGGTATTGGTTCGGTCAACATTAAATAAGTTCCATGCTTGGGTCCAATAGATATCATTGGTTTGTCCGGTAAGCAAATAGGTTGTTTTTATATAATCTCGATTCACTTGAGAGATATCTATTCTTAATAAATATTTCAGTGCATCACTTATTAATGTATTCGGATTCGCTGGATTACTTAACACATCAGCGAAGGCGATGACATCAATGGCAGGAATTAAACTATAATTATTTGTGACCAAAGTATCCATTACTTGCGTTCTCTTTGGAAGGGTATCCGTATTTATCCAAATTTCATTGTACTGTGGTTCTTGATAGTATGCTGGCCAACCGGCAACATTGGGTGGATCGCCAATGGCTTGTTGAAAGGCTGCCATTACGGCATAAATAGTATACCATGTATCATAAACCACAGCGATATCCGCATTTTGAATTACTGTATTGAATTCACGCAAGGAACCAATGGTATAATCAACAGGGCTTTTTATTTGGCAACCAATATTCACAACATCATAAAAATGTTCCGACTTCAATAATAATTTAAGAGGCGCCGTAATATCCCAATTGGCCGAATAAAAGGCTTGGGCCATGGGAGCAATGATATTGGTTTCTGTTGCTGCATCTATTTCATAGTATACAAACCAACGATACAATTTACGACTGATAAAATAAGCGGCCTCTGGCAGCACTTGTCCGGTAGGCTTTCCAGCAAATAGCATTGCAATGAGTGAATCTAACTCATTGATACCTGCGGCACCTGTCTGACCAGTGATAATAGTATTATTATAGAATTGAGAAAATGTTTTATTCGCGGTATCGTGATTGGTTGATATGAAATTATAAGCAACAGTAGTATTATTGATATTGATACCTGTAAGAACTTTGGCTGCTGCTTTCACATCATCTTCCGTGTACTTACTATTGGGGCCTTTACCACACACAAATAATTCTTGTAATTCGCGGCCATAATTTTCATCTGGTGCATTTTTCGTATTTACAAATCCATTCAAATATCTCAACATCATCGGATCGAGAGAAATGGCTTTCACAAAGGCTTTGAAGTCGCCTAAGGCATATTGACGAATTGTAGCCAAATATTTAAAATTATACCTTACGTCATTGTATGAATTTATTTCAGTAGAAAAATGATTGTGCCAGAAGAGCACCATTTTCTCGGTTACACTTCTACCTTGATTGAGCATCAAACTTACCCACCACCCCTTCATCGAACTCTCTCGGAAACCGTTGGCGTCGCTGTTATATGGGGCATTCACCCAAGTGGCTCCTTTGGCAATTCCATCTGGGTCAACAAAAGGAGTACCGCCAAAATTTTTGCCTTCATAATTATTAACCGGTGGCGGAGGTGCTGCAAGTGGCGTCACTAATTCATCAACACATTGCGACATCGTCTTGGTTTTGAAATAAGCGATATCACTTATTTTAGCTCCAAAAGTTGCACGCTTCAGCAGTTGAATAATCTGGGTGTCACCCCAAACACCCGCATATGGGGTAATGGTACTATTGGTGCGAGCTGTTTTAGCAACTTGCTTTATTCCAATAGGTTTTGTTTGTGCGGCCTGTGCTGTAAGAAATGATTTTCTGTCCATATATTTTGAAATTTATAACATTAATAAGTAAAAGTGATTTGACACTTCAATGTAAAATGGTTTACTCTTACCTGATTTGACGCTTTAACTCTTATTTGTAGCACGATATAAATAATTTATTAATTAATTTCTTAACTTAATTGATACTCCGCTAACGACATTACATAATATAAGAATAGTTGTAAGCGTTGTTTGACAACATTCTTATTTATAGCATTTGATGTATCAGCCTTATAAAGGTTCCATGCTTGAGTCCAATAAATATCGCTAGTTAGGTTGCCCAATAAAGTCGATGTTTTTATAAAGTCACGATTCACTTGTGAGATATCAATCTTTATCAGCATATCTAAAGTTTCACTTACGATAATATTCGGATCAGCAGGATTGCTAAGGGTTTCAACAAATCCAATCACATCCATAGCAGGAATCAAACCATATCCATATAATATTAGCGCATTAGTAAAGTCGCCACGCTTGGGTAAGGTATCGGTATTGATCCATGTTTCATAATATACCGGCTCCTGATAATATGCTGGCCAACCTGCCACATTGGGTGGTTCGCCTACGGGCTGCTGTATATTGATGAGTGCATATTGAACATAAGTCCACGTATCATATTGCTTTGTTATATCTGGATCTTGCATCACCACCTTCATCTCTCTCAATAATCCAAGCGTAAAGTCAATGCCGCCTTTTATCTGACAGCCCATATTTAGCACATCATAAAAATGTTCACTCTTTAATAAAAGTTTCAAAGGCACAGTGATATCCCAATTCGCAGAATAAAAAGCTTGCGCCATCGGTGCAATCACATTGGTTTCGGTGGCTGCATCTATATTATAGTAAACAAACCAACGATACAATTTCCTGCAAATAAAATACGCCGCCTCTGGCAATGCTTGTCCGGTGGGCTTCGCAGCAAAAATCATATTGATTAATGCATCCAGTTCATTAATACCATTGGCGCCTGTTTGACCTGTGATGATTGTATTACTATAAAATCCGGAGAACGTTTTATTAGAGGTATCGTGATTATTGGGGTTGAACACGTAGTTTACATCCCAACTGCTTTTAGTAACATTATAATTCAAACCTATACCAGTGAGAACCTTTGCGAATGCCTTCACATCGTCTTCTGTATACTGGCTATTGGTGCCTTTACCGCAAACAAATAATTCTTGAAGCTCACGTGCTAAATTTTCATCAGGAGCATATTTTGTATTTACAAAATTATTAAGATAGATGAGCATCATGGGATCGAGCACGATGGCTTTGGCCAATGCCTTGAAATTCCCTAAAGCATACGAACGAAGGAGTGCATTATTCTTATAGGCAAAACGTGCATCACCCACTACTTCCATTTGTGTTGGAAAATGATTGTGCCAGAATAGTGTCATCTTCTCCGTGATGTTTCTTCCTTGGTTATGCATAGACCCAATCCACCATGATTTCAAAGAATATTCTCTATAGAAATTTACAGTACCATCTCCATAATCGGCATTCACCCAGGTTTGACCTTTGAGTATCCCTGTAGGATCAACTAAAGGTTGTCCGGAGCCATTGTCTTTCCCTTGATAATGATTTACTGGAGGAGCAGGTGCTATGAGTGGCGTGCAGAGCTCATCAACAGCCTGACTCATCGTTTTTGTTTTGAAATATTGGATATCCGCTCGAGTAGAACCAAACATCGTACGCTTCAATAAATGGGTAATTTGTGAATTCCCCCAAGAACCAGCATAAGGAGTAACTCCACTATTGATGCGGGCAGATTTATTTATCGATTGAATGCTTACAGGTTTCTTATATTCAGTTTTTGCGGTGAGGAAGGATTTACGATCCATAGATTACGAATGTATTTTTACAAGTGTAATAAATAAAATCAAAAATCAATGTTAATATTTGGATTAGATTTTATTGTGCAAAAAAGACTTATGTGTCTATTTTTTTTGGCACTCTAATCAAAGTCATTTTAATACCTTGTTATAAAATCGCACTGCACCTTGTACCAAAATTCAAAAGGATTTTCAAAATAACTTGAGAATGAAAGCAATAGAAAATATTTAGAGAATTTCTTCAACAATGTATTCAAGCAGATAAATTAATTATGACTTTCAATGAAATTCCATTAAAAAACACAATCGTTTTTTAAATCAATATTTCAATGTAATAATATCGAAGCTGTGCGCTGGGATTGTTACGTTCAACTGATTGTTGGCAAAGGTAGCTGTACTTCCGAAATGAGTTGCTGCTTGTGCTTGCTTTACATTTAGATCCACTGTTTGAGGCATATCCGATTTATTGAAGACTATCACAGATACTTCATTGAAGTACCTGCGTAAATAACAATAAACAGCTTCATTGCATTGCAAATCCTGATAAGTTCCATACATCAAACTCATTTCGCTTTTGCGTAAGGCGCAAAGTTTAGATGCTATGTCTTTTGTTTCGATTTGAAAATGACTCAAGGTATCAAAAATCATGGGGCGTCGGTTGTCGGGATCATTGGCGCCTGTCATTCCAATCTCATCTCCATAATAAATTACAGGCGTACCGGGGATTGTCATAATGAATGCCGTCATCATTTGTAGTTTGCGATAACCTAAGGTATCAACAATCTTTAAATCGCGCTGCCAGCCTGTCTCCCGGTCGTTATCGCTAAAGCTCATGCCCTTACTTGCATAGGCCATGAAGCGAGTGATATCATGGTTGCCTGTAATATTTCCCATCAAATGGTGGTATCCAAAATAATTTAAAGAAGCATTCACGGCATCTTTCGCTTTATCAAAACTTACCTTGTCTTCGATGAAGGCACTGCGCGCATCGAAGTACACATTAAAATCGAATTGGGCATCGAGCTGCCCACTGCCGATATAGCTATTCATCAAAGAGCGGCTACCAAATGTTTCTCCTATCTGAATCAGATGTTTCTGTTGTGGAATTTCAATTTCCTTTTTCAATTTGTATGTGAGTGTCCTCCAAAATATTTGAGGCACATGTTTCACGGCATCATGACGGAAGCCATCCAAGTCAAATCGCTTAATCCAGCCTACGGCGCTATCGGTAAACATTTGCAATGGCGCTTCCTTAGAATAATCTATATCAGCTAAAAATTCATCGAACCATGTGGTTAAATCATACTCATTCCAGCGACGTAAGTTCTTGGTTCCATCAGGCAAATAAATGCTATTGAACCATTCATCTTTATGTTGCTGATAGATGGGATTCTCCATATGAATATGGTTACTCACAAAATCGAGGATCACATTAATTTTATTTTTGTGAGCTTCGGCCACCAATTCTTTCAATTCGGCTTCGGTTCCCAGACGATGATCTACATTGCTGATGCTCACCACCCAATAGCCATGATAGCCACTATACTTGCGTTGCGGGACAATGTATTCGTGG
>CANLPK010000052.1 GCA_947492885.1 Bacteroidota bacterium | reverse complement strand
TGCGTAAATTAATTAGAAAGCGTTGGGTACAAGTCATGGTTTTTAATGAGCAGAAGCAGGAGTTTCTAAGTTCCACCTTCTTTGATTTCGACCGCATGGACGATTATCATTTCCTTGCTACCAAAGACGGTTTGAAAGCACATACCAGCAGGTAATATACATTTTTACTGAGCGAAAGGCTTTTTCTTTGAACTCCCTGTGACCCTTATTTATATTGGCTCACACGATATATTGAGTTTAAAATAATTTATGAATTATCAAGTCAGGCATCATCATTTAATTACTTGAAATACACATTGCAAATAGTACTCCCCAAGTATCCACAATGAAAGCAATTAAGGTGGTTTTTAATTAAATTCGCAAGGTGAATAAAGAGCTCAACGCTACGGTAGATTATTTAAAAGAATTGAACCCCGCACAACAAGATGCGGTGAAGGCAATTGATGGCCCAGTAATGATTATTGCGGGTGCTGGTTCGGGTAAGACACGCGTGCTTACGTACCGAATTGCCTATATGTTACAACAAGGTATTGATTCATTTCATATCCTTTCATTGACGTTTACAAACAAGGCTGCGAAAGAGATGCGCCATCGTATAGAAACGGTGGTTGGCACGGAAGCTCGCAACCTTTGGATGGGAACCTTTCACAGTGTATTCGCGAAAATATTACGTATTGAAGCTGATAAATTGGGATACCCAAAATCGTTTACAATTTATGATACCGATGATGCCAAAAGCCTCTTAAAAACGATCATTGGTGAAATGGGATTGGATGATAAAGTATATAAACCCAATGTTGTTTATAACCGTATCTCCCAAGCCAAAAACGCACTGATTTTCCCTTACGAATATTATAAAGACAAGGAGAAAGAAGCCTCTGACCAAACCTCTGGGCTGAGTAAGATGGGTGAGATTTATACCACCTATTGCCAGCGTTGTTTCAAGGCTGGCGCGATGGATTTCGATGATTTATTATTGAAGACTTACGAATTGCTTGATAAACACCCTGATCGTTTGGAGCACTATCAGCGCAAGTTCCACTATATCATGGTGGATGAGTATCAGGATACGAACTTCTCTCAATACATGATTTTAAAAATGCTCGCTGCGGGGCATCATAATATTTGTGTGGTGGGTGATGATGCACAAAGTATTTATGCATTTCGTGGGGCTACCATCCGCAATATTCTCAATTTCAACAGAGAATATCCAGAGATGAAAACCTTCAAGCTGGAGCAAAATTATCGCAGTACTCAAACTATTGTAAAAGCTGCAGGGGAGCTGATTAAGAAAAATAAAGATCAGCTCGAAAAGAATGTATGGACCGACAATGCGGAGGGCGATCGCATCAAAATATACAAGACCCTTTCTGATAATGATGAGGGCAAGCTGGTTGCCGACTTAATTTTTGAGGACAAGATGCAACAGCAGATGTATAATAAAGAGTTTGCTATTCTTTATCGTACCAACTCTCAGAGTCGTGCATTGGAAGAGGCTTTGCGTAAGATGAATATCGCTTATCGTATTTATGGTGGCATGAGTTTCTATCAACGTAAGGAGATCAAGGATTTAATTGCCTATTTACGACTCGTAGTGAACCCCAATGATGAAGAGGCTTTGAAGCGCATTATCAATTATCCAGTGAGAGGCATTGGAAAAACTACGCTGGAGAAAATTATAATATTGGCCAGCGAACAAAATAAATCGCTTTGGGAGATTATTGATAGCAATGAACTCATGAAAGTGGGCTCATCGTCAAATAAGGTGCGCGAATTTGTGTTGATGCTCAAAAGTTTTTCGGCCGAGCTTACCCGCAAAAGTGCGTATGACGTGGCTTATAGGGTAGCAAAAGAAAGTGGTGTACTAAAGGATTTATACGAAGATAAAACCGTGGAGGGCATGAGCCGATTTGAGAATGTGGAAGAATTGCTCAACGGTATCAAAGAATTTAGTGAAACAAAAGATGAGAGTGGAGAACCGATAACACTCGATTTATATTTGCAAGATATTGCCTTACTCACCGATGCCGACAAAGATGCGGAAGGCGATGATAAGGTAACTTTAATGACCATTCATGCTGCGAAGGGATTGGAATTCCCACATGTTTACCTGGTAGGCATGGAAGAGAATTTATTCCCAAGTCAGATGGCCTTGGCTTCACGCAATGAACTCGAAGAAGAACGTCGTTTGTTTTATGTAGCCATCACCCGTGCCGAAAGAAAAGTGACCTTGAGTTTTGCAGATACCCGTTTCCGTTTCGGGCAGTTGATAAGCAATGAACCCAGCCGTTTCCTGGAAGAGCTGCCTGCGGAGTACACGCATTTCATGACGCCTGTGAAACCCAATATAGCACCTAAGAAATTCAACTTGGATGAAGAACGTGGCAATTTTAAACCGTCATCACTCAAATCGCAATTGGGTAGCAATTTCAAGCCACAGTTGCCTGATGTGAATTTCAAACCAATTCACAAGGCACAGCCAACTGATGCGACTTCCTTTGAACCTGACAATACCGATCAGTTGATTGCAGGAAACCAAGTGGAGCATCAGCGCTTTGGCAAAGGCGTGGTGATGACGATGGAAGGCAATGGCTCGGAACGCAAGGCCATTATTGAGTTCGATCAATACGGTAAAAAAGTATTGATACTACGTTTCGCCAAACTGAAAATACTGGGATAAAACCCGTTCCCTTTTTCTGATTTTTTATTACCTTCCCATTTTACATTTTAATATTGATTGAATATGTCTTCTGTTTTTATGAGAAAGTTATTCCTATTGATTTTGATACTCCCTTTATGGGTGAATTCACAAACGCCTACGCATCTGAAAGTTCATTTTGAAAATCCGTCGAAGGATAGTTGTATGATTGCGATTGAGAACGAATATTTTGATGAATACATCACAAAATACAAATATTCCAGGAGTGGTGTATGTGAAGTATCTACTCCTATATCAGCGCCGGTTATATGCCGTTTAGCGTATGATAGACAATTAGTAACTATTTTCCTGGAACCCGGTGATGATCTTGATATAAACATTTTGCATGATAACACTATTTACGACCTAACTTGCACTGGAAAAGGTGCGGAAAACAATATTTTTTTGTCGAGTTTTTATAAGGAGTTTTATTCTGATTTTGACCCCATGGCGATGAAAGACAAGATGCTCAATACGGCTTTGGATGCCTATGAAATGTGGCTCTTCGATCAGCGCAAAAAGCAATTGGCATTTTATAATAAGCAAGACAAGTCGAAATTTAGCAAAGCCTTCAACGATTATATGGAAGCCACGATAAAGTATCAGTATTATGGCAATTTACTTTCCTATCCAATAACGAATGCCAATCAATCGACAACCATTTTAAAAGTGAATGCAATTCCTGAGGTGATGTTAGAAGGCGTGACTTCAAAACTCATTAACGATGAAGCATTGATAAGTGATCGTTATCGTGAATTTATTAATTATTATGTTATTTACTATACCTCCAAAGGCAATGGATTCAATAAGTTCACCGATTACAATTCGAGCATGGAGCGCAAGGTGATGCACGCAAAGAGCAATCTCACAGGCAAAACATTGATATGGTATATTGCCAATTTCCTTAATAAAGATTGTAATTTGGTAGCACCTTATACAGTGAAAATAGTTTATGGTCAGTTGCAAGAAATAGAGAAGAACGGTATATACACACAACTGCTAAAAAGCAAATGTGAAGCACGCATGAAGGCAAAAGATACCAATGCAAAAAATACCACCACACCATCGGGCACTGTTCCATCGGCACAATCAGGATATAAGAATCCATTTGAGGGAGTTGTACTGAAAGACCTTACTGGAAAGGTTTACAACACCAATCAATTGGAAGGCAAAGTGGTATTTGTCGATTTTTGGGCCAGCTGGTGCGGGCCTTGTCGACAAGAGTTTCCATATTCGAAACTTTTACATGATCGATTCACTGAGAAAGAATTAAAGAAAATAGTTTTCCTTTATATCAGCATCGATGGCAATGAAACCTCTTGGAAGAACGCTGTTCAAGTGATTGGCATGAAAGGCACCCTTGTGATTAGCCCGGGCGATTGGAGCTCTCCTATTGTTTCCTATTTCGGAATCAATAGCATTCCACGTTATATGCTCATTGATAAGGATGGAAAAATTGCAGCACCCAATGCCAACCGTCCGAGCTCAGGGGATCAGATTTATAATGACATTCAAAAATTATTAGCACAATAATTTTATGTCGGCATCAAAATTCAAAATAATATTTTTCTTACTTTTCATCGTAAGTTTAAAAGGATTCTCTCAAGAAACCTGGATCAATATTGATTTACTAACCAATACAAATATCCGTGGCTTGAGTGTGGTAAATGATAAAACAGTATGGGTAAGTGGCAGCAATGGCTGGACTGGCTTGAGTACCGATGGAGGCCATCATTGGAGTATGACCCAAGTGCCAGGATTTGAAAAATTAGATTTCCGATCGATTTATGCATTCGATGCCAAGCATGCAGTGATTGCCAATGCAGGAAATCCAGGAAGTATACTAACCACCGAAGATGGTGGTAAACATTGGACGATTGTGCTGAGCCTTACCGATACCAATGTATTTTTTGATGGCATCGATTTTTGGAATCGCAAGGAAGGAATTATATATGGAGACCCAATCAATGGTAAATTATTGCTTTATAAAACTGCAGATGGTGGATTGCATTGGAATGCAGTGCCTGATTCGTGCAGGCCTATTTTAAGTGAGAATGAAAACTCTTTTGCTGCAAGCGGCACAGGAATAAGATGTTATGGCAAACAGTCGCTTATCATTTGTACTGGAGGTAGCGTAACCCGATTGCTTACCTCCGAAAATGCAGGAAGCTCTTGGGATACAATACATACACCCATGATTCATGGGAGCAGTAGCACCGGAATTTTTTCGGTGACACAATATAAAAACCAACGTATTGTAGTTGGTGGTGATTTTTTGAGAGATAGCTTAAAGCAAAATCATGTGTTTTACAGTGAAGATGCTGGAAAAAATTGGGTAGCACCAAATTATCCAACCCGTGGATATCGCGAGTGTGTTGAAATGATTACGAGTCAATTTGTATTGGCAACGGGGCCATCGGGTGCGGATATAAGTACCGATGGAGGGAAAACTTGGGAGAAGTTCAACGACGAAAAATCGTTTCATGTGATTCGCAAATCGAGAAAAGGCAATCTGATTATTGCAGCAGGTAAAGGGAAAATAGGAATCTTACATTTTAAGATTAAATAGCAGGCAAGAATTATTTCTATATTGCTTTAAATAGTATTTTTCAATTAATACAATTTACTTTATACTTGCATAAGTACCATTTCAAACAAATCTAAACTAAAATATCATGGGACAATTATTACCGGTTATTAAAAATTACGCTTGGTTTCAAGATGAAGCACTCATTTTAAAGGAGCCATTGCTCGACTTTGATCAAAGCCCGGTAATGGGCATTGGAGAGGACCTTGATGATAAGATTCAATATTCGGAAGCATCGAGCCCAGAAGCCTATGCAGAAGAACTTTCGGCGAGAAAGAAAGAAGCATTAGAAAATTTAAAGAACTTGGAAATTGCTTATGAGGTGCAGGACGTGAATGGGGCGAAGGTGGTAGTGGCAAGCGGACAAGAATTTGCTGCCGAAAAAATACTCGATTCTACATTTTTACAAAAGATGCATCAAGAATTGGACTCGGAGCAAGTAGCTGTTGGGATTCCATTTCAAGGATTACTTATTGCTATCTCTGGAAAGGATAGTGAGTTGCTGAGCAAGTTTCCATTGGTAATAAAAAAACATTACGACAATCCGCAAGCAGATAAAATTTCTGACAAAATGTTTCTGTCGGTAAACGCAAAAATTATTGCACATGCAGGCGTAGATACGGAGTCGCAGCATGCTGCAAAGCTTGAGCCTTGCTTTGTACAAACGATGACATTGACAGGTGCAACTGAAAAAGATTTAGAGTTTGTTACCTTCATTGGTCATAAAGATTTGTTGGAGCTAAGAGCAGGAATTGAAAAAACATACTATGAATTACTTGCTAAATGTAATGCCGAACAGGCCAATACATGTGTAATGAAATTCTTAATTATCCCCGATATTATTCAAAAGAGTGACGCCTTGGCAACATTATGCGATACGTTGGCGAATGCATTTACACATGAAGAACAAATAAAATCCGATGCGCCTTCATTAAGAAGTTTGCAAGCGGTATTCACCTTTGACCAAGAAGATGTGATTGCTGATAAAAGTTGTGCGATTGCATAATTTTCCAATGTCGTTGTAAATCTGAAATTTATTTTTTTTGCTGCATTAAGTTGGAGTTGTTCGGTATATTTGTTTGAGAGAATAATCGTTTCATTTTTTTCATCAGCGATTTTATTTTAATTATTTTAAACCTATGGCCAAGACGATCGTACAAAGAATTGTTTTCAAAAACACCAATACCCATCAGCTTTACGAGCTATACATGAACGCTGCCTTGCATTCCAAAATAACCGAAGGGCATGCCACCATCACCAAAAAGGAGAATACCTATTTCAGTGCTTATGATGATTATATCTCGGGAAAAAATCTGCAACTCATCCCTGATAAATTAATAGTGCAATCGTGGCGTGCCTCCGATTGGGATCTTGACGATATCGATTCAACTTTCATCATCTACCTAGAACAAAAAGGCAAGAGCGTACTATTAAGAATGGTACATGCCAATGTTCCTGATGAGCAAGCGGAGAGTTTGCATAATGGATGGCATGAACATTATTGGAATTTATGGAAGGCCTATTTAATGGAAACCTCTGCCAAAAAATGATATTCTGTGATTAACGGAATTCAATTTTAATCTTATATTTGACCTGAAAAGTATCACGAAACTAGCTGATGTAGAGCCTTATTGTATAACCCTTCGAACCAATTTGTAAATATGAAATCTAAATTTTACGCAATTACCACCTCATTTTCAAATCGCCGATTGCTAACCCTTTTGTTAGTATTCATCTCATGGAGCTTGAAAGCCGTGCCATTGGCAGGGAATTATAATGTGGGCAGCGGACAAACATATACCACCATTACCGCAGCGTTGACCGACTTGAATGCCAATGGGGTAAGTGCTCCTGTGGTATTTATACTCACTGATGCTTCATATACTACTTCAGAAACTTTTCCATTAACCATCGGCATCGTGAGTGGCGCTTCAAATACTAATACAGTAACAATTCGCCCATCATCATCGAGTTCGGTAGTATTGATTAGCAGCGGCAATACCACGGCCACCTTCAATTTCAATGGTGCCAATTTCACCACCATAGATGGAAGAGCTGGAGGAACAGGAACAACTTCGATACTGAGTATTGTGAATACAAGTACCAGCGGTGTTGCCATTAAAATCACCAACGATGCTAACAATAATACCATAACCTATTGTGATGTGAAAGGTCAGAATACAGTTTCGGTGCCTTCACTAACAACAGCCGCTGGAGTTATTTTCATCAACAGTGCGCATAGTACTGGGCAAGCGGGTAATGATAAGAACACCATTTCATATTGCAATATTCATGGTACGGGAAGCACAACGGCCACCTTCCCTACCATTGGTATTTGTGCCTTTGGCACACAAACTACACCCGCAACATATAATGATAGTTGTACTATTTCAAATTGTAATATCTATGATATTTTCAATGCTACATTAGCTGCAACACATATAAAAATCGACTTAGGAAATACTGCCTGGAATATTACCGATAATCATTTTTATCAAACGACAGCTATCAATTACACTAGTACTGCCGTGTATCGTACTTTGTGGGTTACACCCAATGTATCAAATATTAGTAATGCAGCCAATGGGTTCATCATCACAGGGAATTATATTGGAGGCAATAGTGCATCCGGTAGTGGCACATTGAGCATGACTGGAACTTCTACTTATTCGTTTTGGGGAATGGATTTATCCGTTGGATTAGGTACCGCTACATCAGTTCAAAATAATACCATCAGCAATATCAATATGACCACTTCCAATACAGGCTCAGCGGCCTTTACAGGAATTAATATCGCCAATGGAAATGCCAATGTGGGAACCATCACAGGAAATTTAATTGGATCGACGACCTCTACCCCTGGCATTGTATTTACGGCGAATGCTAATACCGGCGGCCCACTTGGACTCCGAAGTGGCGGTGGAACAGGTAATGTTATAAATTTTTCAAATAATACCATTGCAGGATTTCTTCTAAACTCATCTACTACTGTAGCTCCAATTTTTAACGGAATTGCCGCTTCAGGGGGCACCACAGTAAATGTCATCAACAATACCATCGGGAGTGCTACAGTTGCGAATAGCATCAATGCACCTGCAGCGACTACGAGTACATCGATTCAATCAATTCGTGGAATAATTTTAAATGGCTCAGGTACCACTGGAACGGTATCTGGCAATTTGATTGCCAATATGAATACCAATGCTATCGCTACAGGCTCTCAAGCTAGTTCGATAGTTGGCATCATTGTAGCATCACCAGCAGGCGCTTATACCATTAGTGGCAATACCATTCGTAATCTTTCTAGTGCAGGACAAACTTCTTCTTCAGGCGCAACTTGTGCTGTTATGGGAATTGCTTATGCAGTTACTTTATCTCCTGCTATCATAAGCAATAATACCATTCATACACTTACACTAACCCATGCCAACACCACGAGTACAACCTATCTCACAGGAATTTATTTTGCAGGCCCGACTACCACAAATAATGTTATTGAAAAAAATATTATTCATAGTTTGTCGGTAACCGCTTCCGATACTAGTGCTTGCATTGTGAAAGGAATTGATATTGGTTCAGGGAATGCCATCGTAAGAAATAATATGATCCGTTTAGGTATTGATGAGAATGGAGCATCCGTTTCAAAAACAATGAGTTTATATGGAATTAATGAGAATGCGGGAGTAAATAATATTTATTTCAATACCGTATATCTTGGGGGCTCGGTGCCATTGGGCTCATTTAATAGCTATGCCTTCTTTTCAAATATATCAATAGCTTCTCGAGAAATAAAAAATAATATATTTCAAAACGATCGTTCAAATACTACTGGCATAGGCAAGCATTATATTTCACAATTGACAAGCACAAATGGACTCAGTATCAATGCTAATAATTATTATTCCGGAACGTCGTTTTTAGCACGTATTGGTGCTGCCAATTATACCTCCTTAGGATTATGGCAGATGGCTACTACTCAAGATAGTATCAGTGTATCCATGAATTCAAATTTCAAGAATGCGACAGGCAATACGGCCAATATAGACTTACATATTGATACTGCGGGCACTGCCATTTCATTTCTCGAATCGGGAGCCTTAGCCATTTCAGGAATCACCAATGATTATGACGGAGATGCACGTCCTGGACCATCGGGAAGTGTGAAAGGTGGAGGAACTCGCCCCGATATTGGTGCGGATGAATTTGATGGGGTTCCACGCCCTCAATGTACTAACTCAACCGCTGGAGCTGCTGAAGCCACCTTCGACACCATCTGCTTAGGAAGTAATGTTGTATTAAGTTTGAGTGGCACTACAGGAGTTGGAGTTGGAACCTTATATCAATGGCAATCGTCATCGAACAATATTAATTACAATAATATTTCGGGCGCCTACCAAAGCACCTTTACATCAATAGGAGTTACAAGCACTACTTATTTCCGTTGTATTGTCTCCTGTTATTTTGGAGGAAGTCCATCTACATCTACTGCTAAAAAAGTAACGGTAATCAATCCGCAAATTACTGCCACCACACCCGGTTCTATTTGTGGTGCGGGCGTTGTTACCCTGGGAGCTACTGCCTCTTTGGGTGTGGTAACCTGGTATGCCAATGCTACTGGAGGTACTGCACTCGATACGGGTGTGGTATTCAATACCCCTTCAATCTCATCAACAACAACGTATTATGTAACCGCTATTTTTTATGGATGCACTTCCACATCGCGTACCCCTGTGGTGGCCACTATCAAAACCATTCCAAGCTTAACCTCCGCAACTCCCAATGCCCTTTGCGGACCTGGAAGTATGACCCTCTCGGCTACTACCAGCTTGGGAACTATCGATTGGTATACCACTTCTACTGGAGGAACATCAGTGGGGACAGGACTTTATTTTACCACCCCTTCACTTACAACAACTACTACTTATTATGTTGAGGTTACTGCCAGTGGTTGTGTTTCAACTTCACGCACTCCAGTGACAGCTACCATCATTCCATTGCCTACCATTGCATCGGTAACACCTGCTGGAACTTGCAATTCGGGTTCGGTGGTATTGCATGCTACAGCTAACTCTGGAACAGTGTATTGGTATGCTGCTTCAGGAGGTGGATCACCACTCGATACAGGAACAATATTTACAACCCCGGTAATTTTTGCACCGACTACTTATTATGTTGAAGCCCATGAGAATGTTTGCGTTTCCGCTTCTCGTACTCCGGTTGTAGCATCAATTTATTCCAATCCGAATATCTCAGGAACTGCTGCTGCCAGTGGTTGTACAGGGGATAAATTAACCCTTGGCGCTTCGGCGAGTGCAGGGGTAATCAACTGGTATACCAGTGCTACTGGAGGAACATCCATTGCTACGGGCACTTCATTCACCACACCAGCATTGACAACTACAACGACTTATTATGTTGATGCAACTGCCAATGGATGTACCAGTAATTTCAGAACGCCTGCGAAGGCAACCATCAATCCGATTCCAACCATCACCGGCGTTACTCCTGCGTCTTCGTGTGGCAATGCATCGCTTACATTATTGGCAACAGCAAGCAGTGGTATTATTAGTTGGTACGATGTAGCAACAGGTGGAACGGCACTTATCACTGGTGGATCTTATACCACTCCGGTATTATCTACCACCACTACTTATTATGTAGAGACAAAAGATAATGGATGTATATCTACTCGCACCCCTGTGAAAGCCACAATCAGAGCCATTCCTACGGTAAATTCCACTTCCCCTGCTGCGAGATGTAGACCATCCTCTATGACTTTACTAGCAACTACAAGCAATGGAATTGTACGATGGTATAGTGTCCCGTTTGGTGGCGTGGTACTAGGCACAGGTGCCTTTTTTGTTACTCCCGTAATAAGCACAACCACCACCTATTATGTTGATGCATTTGATAGTGGATGCGTTTCTACCATACGCACAGGAATTGACGCCACCATTTATCCAAGCATTAACAAGGCCACCACGGTGAATGGATTTACCATCACGGCAACTGCCAATGGAGTTACTTACCAATGGGTGGATTGCAATAATAATTATCAAATAATTACTGGTGCTACGACCCAATCGTTTACACCAACTGCAAATGGAAACTATGCGGTATTTTTAAAAACCACCACTTGCGTAGATACTTCTGCTTGTGTTCCGATTACGAAAATTGGGATTGATAACAACCTGATAAATCAAAAAATAAGCATCTCCCCCAATCCTACCAACGACTTTATTACAATCAAATCTGATTTAAATTTGATTGGATCGAAATTTAATATTACAGATGTTGCAGGAAGAGTAGTTATGAATGGAGTCATACTTCATGAAAATCAACAAGTGAATTTACAATCTTTAAGTAGTGGCGTTTATTTCCTGAATATTGAAACCCAATCAGGATGTACACTTCGAATTCATAAAAATTAAAGATGGCCTTTGCATGCTAAATGCCATTGACGAATATTTCAACCAACAGGAGGAACCTGCAAAAGGAGTCCTCCTGTTTTTAAGAAACCATATCTTAAATTTTCAATTAGAGATAACAGAAGTATGGAGATACAAGATGCCCTTCTATTGCTATCAGGGCCATCGATTTTGTTATCTGTGGGTTGATAAAAAAACGAGACAACCCTATCTTGGACTGGTTGATGGAATGCGGATTTCAAACCCATTATTGGTAGCAGGCAATAGGTCGAGAATGAAAATACTGATGCTTGATTCAAATAAAAATTTACCCATTAAAGATATCAATGCCATCTTGTTAGATGCTCTAAAACTAATTTCAAAAAAATAATGACCCCGACTAACTTCATTGAAAAATTTTATTCTTCATTTGCTAATGGCGATGTTGATTCCATGCTGAGTTGCTATCATTCGGATGTAACTTTTCAGGATCCTGCTTTTGGTTTGTTAGATGCCGCACAGGCTCGTGCCATGTGGAGTATGCTGGTGGCGCGCAGTAAGGGTGATATCAAAATTAAATTTTCAAATATACAAGCCAGCGAAACAGAAGGCAGTGCTCAATTGGAAGCCGATTATCATTTCTCACAAACAGGTAATGCGGTGAATAATAAAATATATGCCCGTTTCGAATTCAAAGATGGTCTCATATTCAAACATGTCGATAGCTTCGATATGTGGCGCTGGTCGCGACAAGCTTTGGGGTGGAAAGGATGGCTATTGGGCTGGACTTCATTCATGAGAAATAAAATTCAGTCGCAAACCAATATATTGCTGAAAGCATATATGGGTAAGGTGAAGGGCTAAATTAAGATTGATTACCTTTGAAGTCGGAAGCAAACTATTCTATAGGCTTCGAATAAGTTGAAAATTTTCTAATACGCTATTTAATCCTACTCCGAACTTGCCTGTCAAATCACTATGAATAAATTTATTATCGTTTGTCTGTTTGTTTTTGGAGTATTGTTTACGAATGCACAAACCCGGCCTACAGGCATGGGAAATTCTATTTCCGGGAAGGTAGTCGATGAAAAAAATGCTCCAATCTATGGTGCCAATATCCTGCTCCTCAATGCCGATAGCAGTTCTGCACTGAATGGTGCATCTGCCGATGAACAAGGGAAATTCCTGATTGAACGAGTGAGAAGAGGCAAACCATACCTTCTTAAAATTGTATTTCTGGGTTATAACCCCATGTTCAAATCTATCCCTATTACTGAATCATCGATAAACTTAGGAACCATTGCGATGGTACCCAATTCGAAAATATTGAAGCAGGTAGAAGTAGAAGGGAAAGTGCCGGTAGCCACTCAAAATGGCGATACCACAAGTTATAATGCCAATGCCTATAAAGTAAATAAGGATGCGAGTGCAGAAGATCTTGTTACGAAGATGCCTGGAGTAAATGTTGTTGATGGAAAAGTGCAGGCACAAGGTGAAGATGTAAAACAAGTCTTGGTTGATGGTAAGGTTTTTTTTGGAGATGATGCCAGTGCTGTTTTGAAAAATCTTCCTGCAGAGGTCATTGATAAAATTCAAGTGTTCGACAAGAAAAGTGATCAGGCTCAACTCACTGGCTTTGATGATGGCAATAGCACCAAAACGATCAATATTGTTACCAAACCACAATTTAGAAATGGGGTATTTGGGAAGTTCTATGCAGGATATGGAATCGACGATAAATACAAAACAGGATTGGTGTATAATAAGTTCAATAATAACCGAAGAATCTCCATCTTGGCGCAAACAAATAATGTGAACGAACAAAATTTCTCGAGTGAAGATTTGGTGGGTGTTGCAAGCAGCAATAGCGCTGGAGGTGGCGGAGGAAGAAGCCGTGGTGCCGGCCGTGGAGGGATGGGCGGACAAGGTGGAAATGCAGCAGATAATTTTTTGATGAATACTGCCAATGGAATCAATATACCTACATCACTGGGAATAAATTACTCTGACAAATGGGGTAAGAAAACGGAGGTGAGTGGCAGTTATTTTGGCAATCAAACTCGCAATACGGCCATCGCCAACCTGCACCAGCAGTATGTTTCGGGGAGTACCGCTGGTTTGGTTTATACAGAGAACAGCAGTTCGGGATTTACTAATTCCAATCATCGAATCAATTTAAAGATTGAAACAAAATTTGATTCTATGAATTCCATCGTGTTTCAACCCAAGCTTTCTTTTCAAACGAATGAAGGAACTAAAGATTTGTTTGGAGAGAATATTCTCAATCTTTTAACGTTGAGTTCAACTACCAACAAAACCACCTCAAACCTTTACGGATATAATATCTCTGCCCCCCTACTCTATCGCCACTCTTTTGCAAAAAGAGGACGTACACTTTCTGTGAATGCCAATCCAAGCTTCACAAAAAATTCGGGCAACAGCACTTTATTTACTCGCAATCAATATGGCATTGATACTTCAATGGTTGTTGACACTATCGATCAGCGGGCTATGACTTTAAAGGATGGCACTGGGGTAAGTGGGAATATCATGTACACTGAACCACTCAATAAATTTAGTTTTTTATCGTTCAGTTATAATACAAGTATTACACAAAGCAATTCCTCCAAACGCACATATGAGCGCAGTTTGAATGGGTATGAATACAACCAGCTCGACTCCCTTTACACCAATGTTTTCAGCAGTAATTACCAAACTCAATCGGGTGGTATTGGATATCGTTATCAAAAAGAAAAATATAATTTTGGAATCAACGCAGCGTATCAATGGGCATTATTATCCAAGGCTCAAGAAATTCCTACGAGCTTCTCTATGTCGAAGAATTTTATTTCATTCTTACCATCAGCACAGTTTCAATATAAATTTACGGCTCAGAAAAACTTACGTGTGTTTTACAGAAGCAGCAATAATGCTCCCAGTATCGACCAGTTGCAAGATGTAATAAACAATACCAACTCCTTGCAGTTAAGTACAGGAAACCCACAACTGAAGCAGGATTACCAAAACAATTTAAATATTCGTTACCAATCCGTAAACACAAAAAAAGCCAATTCGTTTTTTGCATTAGTAGGAGGTAATTACGCTTTGAATTATATTGGCAATAGTGTTATCATCGCAAGCAAAGACACCACTGTATACAATCAAATTTTCTTAGCACGTGGCTCTCAAATTCAACGCCCTGAAAACCTAAACGGCTACTATTCACTTCGCTCCTTTGTGAATTATACGTTCCCGATTTCTAGGATCAAAACCAATATCAGTTTGAATGCTTCCATAAATTACAATAGCATTCCGGGCTTAATTAATAACCAGAAGAATTTTGCCAATACTACCAGCAGCAGTGGTGGTGTGGTATTGAGCAGTAATATCAGTGAGAAAATAGATTTCACCATCAGCAGCAACTCTTCGTATAGCACGACCACCAATAGCTTACAATCGGCTGCCAATACCAATTATTTTTCTCAGAATTCAAGATTCAAAATCACATATAGTCCCACAAAAAGTTTGGTATTTCAATCCGACTACTCCAATTTGTTTTATCGTGGTTTGACCAGTACCTACAATCAAAATATCTCTTTATGGAATGCAGCCATTGGATATAAATTCCTGAAAAACAAACAAGCCGAAGTACGCATCACGGTTTACGATTTACTCAATCAAAATAATAGTATTACACGAACCAATACGGAGAGCTATACACAAGACTTACAAACCAATGTATTGAATCGTTATTACCTAGCCACGTTTACTTATAACTTTAGAAAGTACATAGCACCTAAAGGCAATGTCCCAACAGAGAAAAAACCGAAAGTGAAATAATCGAAGTTAAAAATATGAGAGGCTTACCAAATCAAATGAACAAGAAAACAATCACCATTATAGGAAGTGGGCCGGCAGCGTTGATGCTTGCCGCCCGACTCGATGAATACAAATTCGAGATTAACATCCTTGAAAAAGGCGCTGCACCGGGTCGTAAATTTTTGGTTGCTGGAGATGGAGGCTTGAACCTCACTCACAGCGAACCTATACAAGATTTTATTGGTCGTTATACCCCACCTGAATTTTTAGCTGACAGCTTAAAATCCTTTACCAATGATGATTTGCGCAAGTGGTTTAATACCATTGGCATCGAAACTTTTATAGGAACCAGCAAGCGTGTTTTCCCAAAAGAAGGCTTGCGCCCCATTGATGTATTGAATGCGATACTAAAAGTTATCAGGTACAAAAGCGCCCCAATTAAACCAAAGAATACGTGGAAAGGGTGGAACGAAAACAATCAGCTCATCATCGACCATAACTATAAAGACCATACTGTAACTTCCGATATTGTTGTGTTTGCGATGGGTGGTGCTAGCTGGTCGAGCACCGGTTCTGATGGAAAATGGTTATCAATTTTTGCAGATAAAGGTATCGATACCGTGAATTTCCAGGCATCCAATTGCGCCTTTGCTATTGAATGGGAGCCCGGTTTCATTGATGTATTCGAAGGAAGTCCGTTAAAAAATATTGCAGTACAATGTGGCAGCAAACAAAAAAAAGGAGAAGTAGTAATCACACAATTTGGGATTGAAGGGGGTGCTGTTTATGCACTGAGTCCTGAGATTCGCAAGCAATTGAATGACATTCAGAAAGCTACGATATATCTGGATTTGAAGCCATCGCTTAGTGTAGCAGAAATCAAAAAACGATTGACTCCCAAAGGCAAAAAATCATTGACTGCATTACTCACCGAAGCCCTTCATTTGCCCAAGCCCGAGATTGCCTTACTCAAATCAATCTTAAGTAAAGAAGAATTTATTAATTCCAATATACTTGCTGCCAAGATCAAGCAATTACCCATCATCATCAATGCATTGGCACCTATTGAAGATGCTATCTCCACATCGGGAGGTATTGCCTTGCATGAGGTTGACGAACATTTTCAATTGAAAAAAATCCCGAATCAATATGCTATTGGAGAGATGCTCGACTGGGATGCTCCTACTGGAGGATACTTGCTGCAAGGGAGTTTCAGCATGGGTGTGGCATTGGCCAATTATTTGAATGCATTATAAAAACGATTCCTAAAAAATCAATTCGACTTCTTTAATTTGCTCAATAAAAAAATCATCACCACCCTATGAAAGCCATACGATTTAAAGGATACGGCGAGTTGCAAGAAATGATTAGTTTGGATGAAATTCCAATTCCAGTACCTGCCGAAAACGAAGTGCTGGTGCGTATTGTAGCGGCGAGCATCAACCCTGTGGATTATAAAATAGTGGGAGGATCAATGAAATTATTGCATCGGTTTCCCTTGCCTCAAACCTTGGGATTCGATTTTAGCGGAGAGGTTGCGGGCATAGGGAAAGCGGTACGTGATTATAAAATTGGGGATTTAATTTATGGCAGAGTGGGCGATTTGCACCCCGGTACTTTTGCCGAATATATATGCACCGAAACCAAGTATATCGCACCTAAACCCCAAAATTTATCGCATGAAGAAGCGGCCTGTATTCCACTGGTTGGACAAACTACGGTGCAAGCCCTATCGAAGATTTGTGAGGCCCAGGCCGGACAAAAAATATTGATTCATGCGGGTTCTGGAGGCATTGGTGTATTTGCAATTCAGTATGCCAAGTATTTAAAAATGCATGTGGCAGCTACGACCAGTACTGCAAATATCGCATGGGTAAAATCGCTGGGGGCCGATGAGGTCATCGATTATAAAACACAAAATTATTTAGAGCTGATAAAAGATTACGACCTGGTATATGATACCCTGGGAGGCAAGACGAAGTTAGATTCAATGCAAGTACTAAAACCTGGAGGGAAGCTGGTGAGCATTGTGGGCCCACCCGATAAAGCCTTTGCTATAAGGATGAAGCTGGGATTTTTTCTAAGAATATTCCTCACTTTAATGAACTTAAAAATCAATAGCACCGCAAAAAAATATCGGATACAATATTATTACTGGCTCATGCAATCGGATGGAAAACTACTGGCCGAGATGACCCAGTTCATTGAAGCAGGTGCCATCAAAGTATTCATCGATAAAACCTTCCCATTGAGTGAAACCTTGCAAGCATTAGAATATGTGAAAGCCGGAAGAACCAAAGGAAAGGTGGTGATTAAGATGGGGGAAGGAGCATAGATTATGAATTATGGCCTTAAGATAGCCGACAGTTTTACCTCTATTTTATCTGTAAAGCAAGGTCTGATAAGCCTTTCAAGCCCCTAAAAAAACAATTTCACGCTCTTATTTGACATTTCACGAAATTATCCTATATTTGCACTCCTTTTTTAAAGAAAGACCCTTATATGAAACCCGAGATACACCCGAAAAACTACCGTTTAGTAGTATTCAAAGATATGAGTTGCGATCATGCCTTCTTAACTAAGAGCGCAGTCGACACCAAAGAAACCATTAAATGGGAAGACGGTAACGAATATCCACTTTACAAATTAGAAATTTCTGATAAATCACATCCGTTTTACACAGGTAAATCGAATTTGATTGATACTGCAGGACGTATTGACAAGTTCAACAAACGTTACGCAAAGAAAGCCTAAGCCCAGTCTTTAGGTTCAAATCTACGAGCCCTTCTGTCGCAAGCAGAAGGGCTTTTTATTGTCGGAACTTTTTCACGTAATTTGCCCCATTGCCCGCAACGAATGGGCAGCACTAATTCAAACTACCAGCTATGAACCTCGTCCTGATTGACCCTCCTTCCCGCGAACGATTCTACCCCTTGGCTTCAACACGCCCCGTGGGTGCTTTCCGTATTGGTATCCTCACCATCAAAGAAAAATGGGAGCGCTATACGCAATGCCCTGTGAGCTATAAAACAGCCGAACCCATTCAGGAAAAATATCCTTGCCTCATCACCGACGACGATACGGTATTTATCAATGCTGGCGTTTGTCCGAATGCTATCCTCGCCGAAGAAATAAAACACCTCACCCCGGGAGATGCCCTCAAATACAAGGGGGAACTCATCGCTGCCAAATTGAAGGAGCCGCAAAAATTGAATTTCAGCGGACTCACCTTTTATGATACCCAGGC
>CANLPK010000051.1 GCA_947492885.1 Bacteroidota bacterium | reverse complement strand
GAAGTTGATGGACAGAAGACATACGACATAAGACGGGCGCCGTGAATGAGCAACAATAAAATCTATGTTTCATCGAAAATAATTCTATGAGAATTGAATTTACTACGAAGTAGTTCAACAATAATAGCCATAGGTGAAACCTATGGTTGAATGATCGTCTCTGTTCCCAACCCTTCCGGCAATTAAAGGTTGTGTCCTCAATTGATTTTATCCTCCGGAAGGGTTGAACAACAATAGTCGTGTAACATCGAAAATAATTTTATGAGAATTGAATTTACTACGAAGTAGTTCAACAATAATAGCCATAGGTGAAACCTATGGTAATGTGATTGATTGTATTTTCAACCCCAATGGGGTTGAACTAAAAATGTTGAACCCTTCCGCAAGCGGAAGGGTTCTGTCTGGGGGTGGTATTTGTCAGCCATAGGTTGCGCCTATGGCTATTGTTGTTCAACTGCGTTGCAGTTGTGAAGTTTCATAGCTTAGCAATAAAGGAAACAACCCATTCCACCCACCTCTCAACCCTCCATTTGGTTGAAATTTGGCGTCTTTTTTCCATGAAATAAAATTTATATTTGCAGGATATGAATCTAAATCAAGTACAGGGTGGAGAGATGGAATACAATACCCAGCGTAAAAATTTAATCATCGCAGAGTACGGTCGCAATATTCAAAATATGGTGGAGTTTGTACAGGCCACCGAAGACCGCACCCAGCGCAATCGTTTGGCATTGGCAGTGATACAGGTAATGAGTCAGTTGAACCCGCAGCTACGCGATGTGCCCGACTTCAAAAATAAATTATGGGATCACCTCTATGTGATGGCCGATTTTAAATTGGATGTGGACTCCCCATTCCCGATGCCCGACCCAGAAGTACTGGCTGCGCGCCCCGAGCCCGTGCCATACAATACCGCAGTGCCTAAGGTTCGTTTCTATGGTAAAGGGATTGAGATGTTGCTTAAAAAATGTGGTGAACTCGAAGAAGGTGAAGAACGCAAAGCCTTCGCACAAGCCATGGGTAACCTCATGAAAACATACCACAAAGCATGGAACGATGAGAACGTGAGCGATGAAGCCATTGCACAACAGATGGTGGAACTTTCTAAAGGAACGCTTACACCTTACGAGGGCATGAGCTTCCGTTATGAGAAATTGCAAGGCAAGAATATTCCGAACAATAATCAGTTTCGCCCCAATAATAACAATAACCAAAACCGGAATAAAAATTTCAAAAACAATAATAACAATAATAATAACCGGAACAATAACAACAATCGAAATCCGAACAATCCGAATCAGAACCGCAATAACAATCCCAACAGTAATAACCCGAATAATAACAATTATAAATTCAAGAAGAATACATAATTCGTTTTCTTACTGTATCCCATCATCTGTTAGAGAAACTTAAAACCTATGTCGTCATTTTATATACAGGGCAATGCACAACTCAAAGGAGAAATTACTCCTCAGGGTGCTAAAAATGAAGCCTTGCAGATTATCTCTGCTGTGCTCCTCACTCCCAAAAAAGTAACCATCTCCAATATCCCCAATATCAGAGATGTAATGAAGCTGATTGAATTATTGCAAGAGCTGGGTGTGACGGTAAATAAACTCACCGACGACACCTACGAGTTTGAAGCCAAGAACGTAAATCTCGAATATTTAAATACCGAAGAATTCAAAAAGAAAGGGGCTGCCTTACGTGGCTCTATCATGATTCTCGGACCGCTCCTCTCCCGCTTTGGTAAAGGGTATATTCCGGCTCCTGGTGGCGATAAAATTGGTCGCCGACGCCTTGACACCCACTTCACCGGATTCATGGCGCTGGGTGCGAAATTTGAATACGATGCAGCAACTCAATTTTATAAGGTAGATGCCACCAATCTTCATGGCACGTATATGTTGCTCGATGAACCGTCGGTAACGGGTACTGCAAACATTGTGATGGCGGCTTCTTTGGCCAAAGGCGAAACAACAGTTTATAACGCTGCCTGCGAACCATACCTACAACAACTTTGCAAAATGCTCAATAGCATGGGTGCAAAAATCACAGGTATCGGTTCTAATTTATTACATATCGAAGGCGTGGATTCATTGAATGGTACCACCCATCGTATGTTGAGTGATATGATTGAAGTGGGCAGTTTCATTGGCATGGCGGCCATGACTCGCAGCGAACTCACGATTAAAAATGCAGGCGTGAAAGATTTGGGAATCATCCCTACCATCTTCCGCCGATTGGGTATTGATGTGCAAGAGCGCGGAGATGATTTATATATCCCTTCACAAGATAGTTATAAGATTGAGACGTTTATCGATGGGAGTATCCTCACCGTTGCCGATGGACCCTGGCCGATGTTTACGCCCGATTTGATTAGTATCATGCTCGTCACCGCCATTCAGGCAGAAGGCAATGTATTGATTCATCAGAAGATGTTTGAAAGCCGTTTGTTCTTCGTTGATAACCTCATCGATATGGGAGCACAAATTATTTTATGCGACCCCCATCGTGCTACCGTCATGGGATTGGCACGCAAGCAACAGCTCCGTGGAATTACGATGAGTAGCCCCGATATTCGTGCAGGGGTATCCTTGCTTATCGCAGCGCTGAGTGCAAAAACTCCAAGCACCATACATAACGTGGAGCAAATCGATCGCGGTTATCAGTATATTGATACGAGGTTGAATGCGTTGGGAGCACAGATAGAGAGGATAGCGTAGTGAATGGTGAGTATTGAGTATTGAGTATTGAGTATTGAGTATTGAGTATTGAGTACAAATACAACAGTAGTTTTACTTCGAAGGGAAATAGAAAACGTAAAGTATCATCAAATTATAAAATACGCTCGCCACGATTCACGTCTTATGTCTTGAGTCTTCCCGTCTTATGTCTAACTTCTTAAAAAAATACTAACTTTGAACCTCAGATGAAAGAAATCACCAAACATCTTGATCAAATCAATTCACTTTGTAACACAAACAAGGTAAAAACACTTTTTGCTTTTGGTTCTGTTACTACCGAGAACTTCGGGCCAGATAGTGATATTGATTTAGTGGTTGATATTTCTGAAATGGATCCACTTTCTTATGCTGATAATTATTTCAGTTTAAAAACACAACTCGAGAGTTTATTTCATCGTCATATTGATTTATTAGAACAAAAGGCAATCAAGAATCCATACTTGAAAAAGCAAATCGATCTAACTAAGGTGCTTATTTATGGAATATGAAATCAATACCTGGCTTGCAGATATAAAGCAAGCAATAATCGAGATTAATCAATTCCTTCCCGACAAAAAAAACTTTTTGGAATTCCAAAAGGACATAAAAACAAAACGTGCCATTGAACGCAATATTGAAATTATCGGCGAAGCAGTTAACCGAATTATAAAGTTAAAACCTGACCTTCAAATTTCCCATGCGAGGAAAATTATTGATACCCGAAATAGAATTAGTCATGGTTATGATAGTGTATCAGATGATATCATTTGGTCCATCGTTATTCGTGACCTCTCTAAACTTGAAGAAGAAGTTGATTCACTCTTAGGATAGAAAGAAATCTCATACTAAATTTTAAGATGGTTTTAAAATTTTTAATTTACCTCCCTAAATAAATGAGTGTAGAAGAAAAATATACCGCTCCCATTTCGAAACGATTGCCTTTCGGGGAAATAAATACGCTTAGTCCAAACAAACTTTTCTATTATAAATTTAAGGAGCCGGTTGATTTACACTGGGGACTTTTCTGCTGCGAATTTGCTTTCTATACTATTGATGACGAATTGGTTTATTACAATGCTGGACAATATGCTCAGTGTGGTGACTCGAAAAATGGGATGCAATTTATTTACTATTCTCAATCGGGTAATATCGCATTCTTCATCGAACGACATTCAACTAAGACGGTACATTATGTAATAATTGACCTAAAGAATAAAAAAATATTTCGCAAGCTTTATACTACACAGGAGGAAGGCAAAATAATCTCTAAAACTTTTGCTCATAATGGATTTGCCGATGAAAAGGCGATTGAATTCACGGGTGGGCACTTCCAGGATCTCCAAACCGCCAGAATAGAATTTGAATTTAAAAACATATTTGGATTGACATCGTGGCGACCGGGAGTGGTGAATGGTGAATAGTGAGTAGTGCGAGTGGAAAGTAAATCGTAAATCGTAAAACGTATTAAATACAACAATAGTTTTACTTCGAAGGGAAATTGAATACGTATAACGTTAAATTATATAAATCTCTTGCAACGATTCACGTCTTATGTCTTGTGTCTTATGTCGTCACGTCTTATGTCACCTTCCCATCTCACTCCAAAAAATACCTAAACACCGGACCACTCATAATACTTTTTTCTTCTCCGAGTTCATTGTAGGTGACGATAGAGTAAAAGATAATCAGGTCTTTGTTATTGCATTGCAAGATGGCAGCTTTGAGTTCGTCGTTGATGAGTGAATTAGTATAACTATACACCTTCGCACCTCCTTTGGCCTGAATGATACAGTTATAGGATTTTACTTTTACCGATTCACTATCATGACCAATGCGCTTCATTACTTTCATCAACGTCCAGTTGGCAATCGCCGCAGAGTCAACCAAACCACCAGCCATTCCATTGATGATGCAATAATTAGAAACGGTATCGATGGTATATTTCTTTTTGGCAGTGCTTGTATCAACAGGGCATCCTTTGCATTCAATGCCAGTAGTATTCTGAGCCAATAAATTCATCGGAGCAATAAAGCCGAAGAGAAGGATAAGGAGGAGTGAGTTTTTCATGGGGGGAATATTTAAATTAGTATTTAGTATTTAGTATTTGTAGGGATGCTGTTTTTCAAAATACTTTATACGTATGACTTTAGACTTCTTAAGTTTTGCTAATACGAATATAATAATATGTTTTGAATATCTACATACCGCTGTATTTACTAAATACTAAATACACAATACCTATTACAATCCCATCAGCGTAATCCGTGATTAATCCGTCTTCCATGCTTCCTGTCTTATGTCGTTTGTCCAACTAATTCATAAAACTCCTGCAACGAAATAATCCTCACTTTCAATTTCTCTGCCTTCTCGAGCTTGCTGGGGCCCATGTTCTCGCCGGCGAGTAGGTAATCGAGTTTGCCAGTCACACCACTCGCATTCTTGCCTCCATGCGCTTCCACCATCTTCTTCAAATCTTCTCTATCCACGCCCTCAAATACGCCGCTTATCAATACCGATTTACCCAGGAGTGCATCCGAATCACGCACGAGCTCTTTGTACTCGCTCACAAATTGTAATCCGTGGGCTTTCATGCGCTTAATCATCTGCTGGTTCTCTTCATCGGCAAAGAAGGCAATGATGCTATCTGCAATCTTATCTCCGATTTCGGGAACGGCATTCATGGCTTCTTTGGTGGCCGCAGCCAAGGCATCAATATTTTTGAAATGCTGTGCGAGTTTTTTTGCTACGGTCTCTCCTACCAGGCGTATACCCAATCCAAACAATACCCGCTCAAAGGGCTGCTTCTTCGATTGCTCCAAACCATCTAATATATTTTGTGCCGAACGCTCCGCCATGCGATCGAGCTTCACGATGTCTTCAAATTTTAAATCGTAGATATCGGCATAATTTTTAATGAGTTTTGCATTATAGAATTGCTCTACCGTCTCCGCTCCTATCCCATCGATATCCATGGCTTTGCGGCTCACGAAATGGATGATGCGACCTATTACTTGCGGCGGACAATGGCTCTCGTTCGGACAAAAATGATTGGCTTCTCCTTCCCTGCGAACCAGGAGGGTATTGCATTCTGGGCAGTGCGTTGGAAACTGCGTTGGCACCGATTGTGGATCGCGCTGGGTGAGGTCGACCGCAGTAATCTTCGGGATGATCTCTCCTCCTTTTTCTACAAACACGGTATCGCCTACACGGATATCGAGACGCTCAATTTCGTTGGCATTATGTAAGGTAGCACGTTTCACCGTAGTGCCTGCAAGCTGCACGGGAGCCAAGTTTGCCACGGGGGTGATATTGCCAGTGCGACCTACCTGATACGTAATCTCATTCAATTTCGTACTCACACTCTGTGCCTTATATTTATAGCTGATGGCCCAGCGGGGTACCTTGGCGGTGTAACCCAGCTCCTGCTGTTGGGCGTAGCTATTGACTTTTATCACGATGCCATCAATATCAAAGGGTAGGTGATAACGCTCATTCTCCCAGTGCTTGATGAACTCAAACACTCCCGAAATATTCGCAACTTTTTTATGATAGCTCCCCACTTTAAATCCAAGCTGACGCGCGAACTCTATGCTCTCTTCATGCGTTTTGAATCGTTGTTCATCGAGCATGAAATAATACAAGAAGCAATCTAATGGTCGGCGTGCTACTTCCTTGCTGTCTTGTAATTTGAGGGTGCCACTGGCGCAGTTTCTCGGATTGGCAAAAGGGGCCTCATCGTTGTCGATGCGCTGCTGGTTCAACTTTTCAAAGCCTTTCAAGGGCATGATGATTTCTCCACGGATTTCAAACGATGCAGGAATTTCTAATTCGCTTTTCAATACCAAGGGAATAGATTTGATGGTCTTCACGTTGGTGGTCACATCATCGCCCTGGGTGCCATCGCCACGGGTGATGGCCTGCACCAAGACGCCGTTCTCATAACGGATACCGATAGAGAGTCCGTCGTACTTGAGCTCGCACACATATTCGAAATCATCACCGATGGCTTTGCGAATGCGGTCGTCGAAATCGGTGAGGTCTTGCTCGTTATAGGTATTTCCCAAACTAAGCATGGGATAGCGATGGGCAACGGTTTGAAACACCTTGGTTACCTCGCCTCCAACACGTTGTGTGGGTGAGTTCGGATCGGCCAAGGAGGGATTTTCTTTCTCGAGCTTTTCGAGTTCTTTTAATAATATATCAAACTCAAAATCGCTGATGGTAGGCTCACTCAAAACATAGTAGCTGTAGTTATGCGTATTGAGCTCCTGCGTGAGTTGTTGTATGCGTTGTTGAATGAGGTTCATGGGTGATTGACGGCTCAAAGGTAATAAGTCGGGGTGAATTGTGAGTAGTGATTGGTGAATGGCGTTGGTGAATGGCGTAAAACGTAAGTCGTAAGACGTAAAACGTTTTGAATACAGTGGCTCTGAAACGTGAAATGTAAGATGTATTGAATACAGCAACTCATGTAAATCAAAAAAAAGTTTCAATATCATCAGCTACACTTCCCAACTGCAACGCAGTTGAATAATAATAGCCATAGGTGAAACCTATGGAAAAGGCGTTCCCCCACAGAGAGAACCCTGAAAGGGTTCAACAATTATAATCGAACCTCACGATGAAACATTGTTTGAATACAAATATTTGAGAGAAAAAATATTTCTAATTGTTCAACCCCGTTGGGGTTGGGACTATTATCCATCATTCAACCATAGGTTTCACCTATGGCTATTATTGTTGTACTACTTCGTAGTGAGTTCAATTCTCATTCAATTATTTTTGATGAAATGTAGATTTTATTCTTGTGCCCTTCACAACGAGTCCGTGTGATGTTTACTGTATTGTGCCATCACCAACACTTCCCAACTGCAACGCAGTTGAATAATAATAGCCATAGGTGCAACCTATGGAACAGGCGTTCCCCCACAGAGAGAACCCTGAAAGGGTTCAACAATTTAAAAGGCAATTTTTAGTTCAACCCCGTTGGGGTTGGGAACAGAGACAATCATTCAACCATAGGTTTCACCTATGGCTATTGTTGTTGTACTACTTCGTAGTGAGTTCAATTCTCATTCAATTATTTTTGATGAGACATCGATTTCATAATACACCTTCACCACGCGCCCGTCTTATGTCGTGTGTCCATCGTCACTTCCTAATTTCCCGTTCCTTGTATTTACTTTTTACTTTTTACTACTTACTTTTTACAAAAAAATCAATCAACGCCACATCACCTCATACCTATCTCCAGGGGTTGAAAGATTCGGCGACGTTACGGGCAGCACTTCCATCACCACCACCACCCTTTTCGCTACTTTGAGGCGGCGGCGTTCGGCATTGGTGAGGGGGATATACTGCCAGCGCGCGGCGGCATCGGGGTTCTTTTGTCCGGTGAGGATATAATGCAACGACTTACTCATGCCTTCTACTTGTACATTGCTCGTAGAGTCGATGATATAAAAGGTGATCTTGGCATCTACCGTGGTATTGTTCCATAACATCGAATGTACTCCGGCTTTTACTTGCATGGAGGTATCGAATTGCATCATGCAAATAACGGGCTTGAAGGCGCTGCGCATGACGTCGTAGGCGGGTTTGGGCGCTCCATTGGCTTCAGTGATGCTCCAGGTGATGCCGGGCCAAACATCGTTGAGTTGCCATAGAAGGCTGCCATTACAATACGGTGCTTGCATGCGCTGAGAGCGAATGGCCATCGCCAAATATTTTGCTTGTACTGCTTGCGATAAACGGATCAATTCCGTTTGCTCTTTCTCGTTGAGATGCGGAACATGGGTGCTGGTGCTCCCGGTTTTGAAATGATTGAGATAACGCATCACCTCCTTACTCACGGGCGTGGTATCAATATTTTGCAAGATATAATCGCTCAAAACGCGCATGCCCTTATAGCTCAATAAATATTTTTCGGGATGTTCGAAATATTCATCGTTGGCCATCGCTGGAAACGATGGAAATCCAAACTCACTCACAAAGCGCATGCGGGTATCCCATACCGTTTCAAAGGGTTGCTCTCCGTGCCATACACGCCAGTCGTGGTTATCGCCCTGTGTCATTTGCGCTTCGTTGCCATAGTTGCCCACGGGGCTGCTACGCAGGTAAGGGGTACTATTATCATAGGCATGTATCGTTTGTGGGATGAGGGAATCGAAGAGTCGTAGGTAATCTTTCCATCGGCGCACGCTATCGGCTCTATGTATATTGTACTGATTTTGCCAGCCCCAGTATTTCCATGCCACCTCTATCTCGTTATTGCCACACCACAGTGCCAGGGCGGGGTGCGACTGCTTCTCCTGTGCCTGTTGCTTGCATTCGAGAATATATGATTTGCGTTGCATCGAATCCATAGGGTAGGTCGCTCCTGAGAACATCAGATCCTGCCAAACCATCAATCCCAGCTCATCGCAGCGGGTATAAAAGGCGTCAGATGGGTAGGCACCTCCTCCCCAGATACGCAGCATATTCACTCCTGCTAATTGCAATTGTTTCAACCTGTCGGGGTTAACACGTGCGCTATCGTTCGTATTTGTTCTTGCTCCCAGCCAGGCATCTTCCTGAAAGCTGCTCCCATCAAAGCTTCTGCTCCATACCATATTGGCACCGAGGGCATAGATGGGTTGGTTGTTCACCATGAAACGAAAGCCGGTATTGCGTTTATCGAGGGTGATACTGCGAATACCTATTTGCTTTTGAATACTGAGGGGTTCGCTGCCCGTGTTGCTGGTGGTAGTAGCTTTGATAATATATAATGCGGGCATACTATCGCCGTATACCTGCTGGAAACGCCCATTGGGGTACCATTTGCGCGGACTGATAAATACCACTGTGCACGAGTAGATGCCTTCGGTAGTATTACTGTTTTTGATACTGGATGCTTGGCTTGTGTTCACCGTATCGGGGTAGATGCGCACGAGGCTGGAATCCATCTTCAATATATTGGAGCTCACCGAAACTAAGAATTGCAAGGGTTTCGACTCCTTCTTTTTTTGATAATGCACCTGTACTTTGTAGCTCACGAGCTCGGCTATGCTATCGGGTTTATAGGTATTATTTACTTTGTTGATGTCGATGCTTTGGAGGTAATAGTCGTTCCAGCCTACGAGCTCCACGCCATCACCCAGGCCTACGAGAACATGGGCGGGGGCAATATCCCAGCCATATTGCATGATGGGCTTACGCAGGTACACGCTGGCTTTGAGGGCATCGTTGCTTTGCTCATTTTGCACGATGGGTGCATAGGCATCTTGGCTGCAACGGGCGCGGCCTTCGATAGTGGGTGCATGGTAGATGATATTAATCGTATCGTGATTGCCTTCTTGCAAATACGCATCGATATTGATTTCGCAATGAGTGAACGAATTATTGAACTCCGTTTCATAGCCCGTAATTTTCTTTCCATTGATGCGCATTTCCATGCTCCCTCCTTCCCATGTTTTTATTTTAATGCGATGATGGGCATACTGACTCTTGGCGCTGGCATTGGCGAACAAGGGCGCCTTGTATTCCCAGTCGAACCACTGCACACTGTTGCATGCAGCATTGCAACCACCGGCATGATTACAAAATAAATCGTTGACCGCGGGGGTGGCTTTGGCATTGAACCAGGCTCCTTGATGGTAGGTATTTGCATTGACCGCCGCAAGGGTATCTGGGGTAGCCGTTTGCTTCACACAACGTACCTGCCATGCGCTCAAAGGCTGAGCCAGTAAACCTTGTAAGCTTCCCAATAAAATACTGAATAATAAAACGGTGCTAACGAATCGCGAGGAGTTCCTCCCTTCACCCTCACTATCGATAGTTCGGGTTCTAATTAATTTTTGCATGCAGCGAAGGTATAAAATCGAGGTAATATTTTTTAGCCAAGTATTTTTACTTTGCTAGCTTATTAATAAAATATTCTTCTGTAAGTTTATCCTCGAAATATACATAACAGCCTTTTAATCCTCTAGTCATTAATGTTCTATAAGTATTTTTAATTATAGAACGCGTTAGTGCCTTCGCCTTTTCAGGATCACTTTTTAGCATTGATTTATATCCCTTGATACTTTGGTCTTGACTCGACCGCTTCGAAGGGTCGACCAAAACAATATTGTCTCTAACTATTAAATCTTTCCCAACAATTACACCAATATAATCTACTTCTAGTCCTTGACAAGTATGGATACATCCAATTTCATTTACTGAATTTGGCATCTGAATCCAAAGACTTCCATCTATAGCTAAATTCCATTTCATTGCAAAACCGAATTCCGGAATTTCAATATCGAATGCATTTCTATTATTTTTACTTTTCCAATCCCAACAATAACCAGCAACTAATCTGGCTTTATTGTTTTCTTTGTTTTTTTCAAAAATGATATCACGTAACTGATTCGGTGAGGTTACAACTTGAAAGTCATATCCTATGTCATTAATTGAGTAATTAGCCGTTTCACGAATCTGTAAAATTTGATCTAACCAAGCCAAATAGCCGTCGGAGCCTGCACAACGAAATTGAGATGACAATTCCATTTCATGAACACTTGCTCCTTCTAATTCAGCCCATCTTTTTATTTCAGCTTTATTGCCAATATCCTTTAAAGTTACACGTTGATCTTCATCAATGAAAAAAACTGACAACTTAGAAGCTGAAATAATTTCTTTCACTTGATTCTCACCTAAGTTGGAAAACAACCCTGACTTTTCATTTAACCGGTGTGCCTCATCAACCACTAATGTATCAAAAGTATTTTTCGGAGTTTCTGTATAGGCGCCTGATCCTTTAAATAAATTTGAGAAACGAGTCTTTGTTAGTGTTTTAGTTAGCTTACTAGCATAAACGGCGCGTGGTGCAGCATTCTTGGTAACATACTGAACAAGTTTACCTAAATTAGTAATTCCAACTAAAAGATTGACCGCTACAACTGATTTACCTGTGCCTGGCCCTCCTTCAATTATCAATACATTTTTATTACTTTCATTTGACTTTTTAGCTAGATCTATTGCTGATTCATAAACAAGTTTCTGTTCGTCAATCATTACGAATTCTTGATTTCCTGCAATCATATTTGCAAGGCTTTCGGAGAGCATTTTAGAAGGCCTTATTTCCCCCTTATCAATGCGATACATAATTTCGCCATCGTCCCCAGTTTTCACAAACGACTTTATAAAGTCACGTAATAGCAACAAGTCCTTTTTCAAAAAAACTGGTGCTTCATCTAAATACTTTTTATAAAAAGGGTTTCGAATAACAGTATCCTCAATATAGTTGTGCAGATAGGCACAAGGATGTAATTGAATTTTATCTGTTTGAATTGTAACATTAAAATCTTGTAATAAAGCAGAATAAGACCATGCTTGATAAGAAGGGTGGCTTGACTCATGAATTCCTCTTCCAAGAGCTGTTCTTACGACTCCGTCTTTCTCTGTAAGTTCGGCTGACTGCCATTGCTTCAGCTCAATAATAACAACATGGTCCTTTTTATCTTCATTCTTTCCAGAGATAATAAAGTCTATTCTTTTTGATGTTTGAGGAATTTGCAGTTCTATAGTTACTCCGGTATTGTATGGAATTTCAGGATCATTTAAAACAGCATTCATATAAAGAAGTGAATTTCTCCATGACTCTTGTTCCTTCTTCCCCGTCGATCGTTCTAATTTATTTTCATAGAGTTTGAGAATTATATTCTCGATATCACCGGATAAAATATCAGTTTCGAAACCCTTCTTAGTTTTTTGATAAACAATCATTATAGTTCAGTATATTTTTTTGCATTGCCCTTCGCTTTTTCAACTGGATACTTTTCACTGTTCTTAATAATTTTATCTAAAACAATAGATTTAACATCTAAATTATATTTATCCGCCATCAAAAATGCGAATGAAAATACATCTGCCAATTCTTCTTTAATTTTATCAATATTGGCTTCATCATAGTTTTTCCATAAAAAGAGTTCTAATAGTTCTCCTGCTTCAACATTTATTGCCAAAGCTAAATCTTTGGGATTATGAAACTGTTCCCAATCTCGATCATTTCGAAATTTAAGAAGGGCTTGAATAATTTCTTCGGTATCTGTCATTGAAATTGAATTGAAAAAAAAGTTACAAATACTTTGATAGAAGTAACCCTTAGAAATTCAAAGATAAATTATTATACCAACAATAATTTAATTCATTAAAATCTAAAAATTAGTATTTGACACAACTACAAAATTATTATTAAAAATCCTTCGAACCAGTGCCTGGCATTTTAATTCGATTTCGAGGTGTTATGTTAAGGTCTTTTTTGGGGCAAGGAAATAAATCGTCTCATTTTTAAATATAATGATTCCTTAGTGTGTGATTTAGGTGTTTGAATTAAAAATATTTTATTATTTTTCCAAGCAAATTAAAAAAATTAAATAAAGAAATACTTTACACTTAAACTTCAGATTATAGCACTAGTTATTCTTATTATTTCAGCTTGCAATAGCGGCTCATCAGCAGGTTCAATTCTTCCAGACACTCGGAACTATGAAGAAAAGAAAATGTCTTTAGAGGAAGAAGAAAAAAGCAATCCTTTAAGATTTCTTTCCACAGAAGGCACCTATAGACCGAAAGTATTTGGGAAGAAATTTGTCATTGAAGGAACTATTAAAAATGATGCGACAATTGCAACTTATAAAGATGTAACTATAGAATTTACATATAATAGCCAAACGGAATCCGTTATTGGCACCGATAGAATGACAATTTATGAATTCTTCCCACCTAGGACAACAAAAACCTTTGAAGAGAAAATAAAAGCTCCAGAAGGAACTGTAACAATAGGTTGGAAAATTGTAGATGCGAAGAATCAATAATTAATTATAATCCAAAAATTCAATTTTGTTTCCTTCAATATCGAGGAGGTTAACAAACTTACTGTACTCCACCGTTTCAATGGTATCGCAGAGGGTGACCCCTCCTTTTTTTAATTCAATAACCAAGGCTTCCAGGTTGGCTACCCGGTAGTTTATCATAAACTCCTTGGTAGAAGGTTCAAAGTATTTTGTGGTTTCTTTAAATGGGCTCCATTGGGAGAACGCTTTTTTGGTGGAATATCCAATTTGGCATTAACGTTTTTGAATATTGTGTTGAAGCGAAAATCGAATCCCATCGGTAATCTTTTGTACAAAAGTCAAATTGAAGAACTGTGGTTTATTTTAGAACGAAACCCGTCATTTTGCCAAATTGTCTTTAGCCTTTCATTGGATGTTTTCAATTTTAATATTATTCAAAATAAAAACCACCAATGATTTTTCATTCTGAAATCTAAAACAAAATGATCACTATGCTGAAATTAACAAATAAATTAATCCCTGAGGCAACGAACAGAATAACCAATCTCCTTACTCTGGTCGTGTCTGTTCACTTTGTCACTGTCGTAATTAAGGGAGCGAGCCCAGGCACTTTTTGTATCGGACTCCGAAGAACTCCACCAATTTCCACGGACACCAAGGCCATAGAAACCACTGCTTAAACACATCCCACCCGGCATACAAGAAAATCCTTTGCTATTAGTACCATTGCCGGCTTCATCCCAGCCACTGGTGCTTTTCATTTTCTTCCCAGCATTGCCATGAAAAGAGTTTTCTAATATTGTCCATTCGTTATCGTTAGGTATGTGATATCCCTCTGGAGCTAAACCACGTGAATCATTTACCGCATACCAGTTGTATAACATTCCGAATTCGGTTCCATAAGCTGCATTGTATCTGTAATAACAACAAGCGGGTAATTTATTTTCAGCTGCTTTTATCCATTCTTCTTTGGAGTTTGCTTTAGGAATAGTATCTCCATTTCTAAACATTGAAACATCTAAGTTCTTAGTTGTCCATGCCTGGGCACCGATACTAACAGTTTGGGTAAAGCCAATGTATGTTATACCAAATAGAAGAATCAAAATTGAACTAAATTTTCCCATATTTCTTTTTTTTAATGTTTGCCTAATCTGATTAAAATGTATTGACTTGTTTTAATAAACTTTTTCATCTCCACTTACTTCATGTTTCGCTTGAAAGGTATCCTTAATTCTGATACTATAAATTAAAAGAGTAAATAAATCAGATTTTTAAGTCAATCTACTTCGTCGTCACACTACCCATCTGCCTCCCCAGCTTTTCGTATTCGATATCATTGGGAACAGTTCAATTTTGTTTCCTTCCATATCGAGGAGGTGTACAAACTTACCGTACTCCACGGTCTCCAAGGTATCGCAGAGGAGTACGCCTTCTTTTTTTAATTCAATAACTAAGGCTTCCAGGTTAGCTACGCGGTAGTTTATCATAAACTCCTTGGTGGAGGGCTTAAAGTATTTTGTGGTTTCCTTAAACGGGCTCCATTGTGAGAAAGCTTTGCGGGTAGGAGGAAACTTTATTAAAGGTATGCAGCTAAATGAAGTTGGCAATTTTTACCGCAAATTTCATGCAGAGAACTAGACTTTGATTAACCATAAATGAGTCTGGGGAGCAATGAGCTGCCAATTTCTTGTAGGCGCTGTTACCACCAGTATTATTCACTTTAGATAAGTCTATACGAGTAAATCTATGAACTCTCTAATAAAATAAACGGAGGGTCATTTTCTATTCGGTATGTTCTTGAAAAGTGCTGCCGCTTTTTCCAATTCCTCTCGTTCAACATCGGAATTATACGAACCGCTATCTTCAAAAGCAATAACCATAATAGCAATTGCCCCTCCTCCAACAGCACCACCCAACAACTGAACATTTTCATTGTCTTTAGTCAATAGAACAATAGCTCCAACTGCACCTGCTAAACCAGTAAAGAATAATCCAATCTTTTTCCCAATTTTCTTTTGTTCTGCATGATGATAATAATTGGCTGATTTAATGTGTTCGTTATATTTATCTATCTTCTTAAACTCTTCTGAAATGTCAATTTTCTCAATTACCGTTTGAGCAAAGCAATTCTTTTGCCCGAGTAAAACAAAAATTGAGATCAGAATGAATCCTGAAACCGGTTTAGTTATTTTCTTTATCATTATTTTAGATTTTATTGTTGCGTAGCACAAGGTGAATATTGTTTTGCTGCTTTAAGTTTTTGAATGCTTGCAGTAGAGAGACAACAATCAGGATTTTTTGCACACCGCTCCTGTCTTTGTTTTGCAGCTTTTTGGGCCTTCAAATTCAATTCGTTTTTTATTTTACTCAATTCGGCTTCAAGACGCATTTGCCTTTCACTTTCCTGTCTTTGATAAGCCAATTCCTTTTCTCTTTGCTTTTCTTCAATTTCTGCTTTTGCATTTTGCATATACTGCTGATGAGATGCTACCAGGTTAGCCAGCTTATCCTTATACAGACGCTCGTAATTATCTCTGTCAGAGTTCCAATTAACACATTCTGAAATAAATTCTATTTGATTTAAGAACGCCTGCTTTATTACAGCCTTTGAACTACCTATTGGAACTGAAACTCCACTTGTATGACCATAGATTGGGCCATACGGAGCAGGGAGGCCAAATTCTTCATAATATGCACCGTAGCGGTAATAATTTTCCTCGCCGGCTGAATATACCGTCAAACATATTTTCAAGCCTAAAGTACAGGCACAGCGGTTATACATTTCACCGCCTTCTTCTTCTATTCTTTCTTTTTCTTTGGAAAAACTCTTTTCTTTATCTTGTACTTGTTTTGCAAGCCGCGTGTTTTCTTCCTCTATTTTATTCAGCTCTGCCTCATTTTGTTTTTTAATGATACGCTTTACCTTATCATCAAGAATTAATTTTGTTTGATCTGTTCCACCTGAATAAATATGTGTGGATGCTTTTCCATTCGATTTTATTTCAACAACTTCTCCGTCCGGCTGAAAGTTTTTAAATGAGCCCTGAAAAGTGGATCCGGTCTTAGATTCGTAAAATTCTCCTGATAAAAAGTTTCCGCCCTGAAATTTCCCTTCAAACAGATCATTATTACTTCTTATCAAAACTCCATTTCCGTCTGGCGCATAGGATTTTATTTTTCCGGTATAAATAGCACCATTAGTATAACGAATCTGCCCGGAAACCAACTGCCCGGAAACTACAACGCCTTCTATATCACCTACCTTGGGGATAGTGTACTTCGCTTCCTTATCGTTCAAGACACCATTTACGAAATGGCCTGAAACTCTTGTACCATTGTTATATACAACGGTGCCAAATCCGTTCGGTAATCCATTGCTCAAAGGCCCTTCGTAACGGAAATTATCAAATTTATACCAATTATTTACTAGAAAATTAGATGGTGAAATATAGCTATGGAAATTACGGTTACATGCAACAATTGTCATCATCATAACTGTCAAAAAAATGTATCTCTTTAAACTATTCATAACTTTGTTTTGTATAATAATATTGGCATTAACTCATTATTACCCCTGATTTTATCTCAAATATCTTTCTTAAATAGCAAAACATGCGCTATAAAAACAACATACTGAATTTGTCTAAAAAAGTAAAAATGTATTGCTTAGTCTTTATATCCTTTTTGATCATAGTTCTTTACTTCTTTCGCCTGCAAGGTATCTTTTATTTCTAAACCCACAAATAAAAAAAGAATATGTCCCCCTTATTTCGTCGTCACACTTCCCATCTGCTTCCCCAGTTTTTCGTATTCGATATCATTTGGTTCCCAGAGTTCAATTTTATTTCCTTCAATATCGAGGAGGTGCACAAACTTACCGTACTCCGCGGTCTCCATGGTATCGCAGAGCGTGACGCCTTCTTTTTTTAATTCAATTACCAAAGCTTCCAGGTTGGCTACCCGGTAGTTTATCATAAACTCCTTGGTAGAAGGCTCGAAATACTTTGTGGTTTCTTTAAATGGGCTCCATTGGGAGAAGGCTTTTTTGGTGGAATCCGCTCCTTGGTACCATTCGAATACCGCCCCGTATTGATTGGTATTCAAACCCAGGTGCTCCTGGTACCAGGCTCTCATACTTTTGGGATCTTTGCATTTGAAAAAAATGCCACCAATACCGGTTACTCTCTTAAGTGCCGCTGGGTTATTGGGTTGCTCCGTAATCATGGACTTAAACACAAATCCAAAACAAAAAGAGGTAGCGATAAGGAGGACGAGGAATATGGGTTTGTTCATTTGTGGGGTATTAGTAATGTTTTAAAGTGAGGAAAGTGCTTCTTGTATTTTTGGGATTACAAGTGATGTATTTGAGATATAACCAGCGAAAAACAGTGAAGAGTTAAAGAAAACAAACCGATATTTATTTATTCCATTTTGGTAACTTACCATATTCGTCAAGGTGTTGCTTGAGTAGCTCGGTCAGCACAGTTTTGGGATTGTCGGATTTACGTGTCACGAACCAATAAATATCAATGGCATCTACCTTGTCCTTTATTAGTTGATAGGTCCAGGCAATTTTTCTTGGATTTTTATCGAAGTGTAATCCATTTACTATTTCATCGTAGAGACCATGAACACTGGATTGCGTGCCTTCAAAATTTGTACATCCAAGAAAAACCAGAGTGATTTTACCATTCTTTAATTCTATGATTTTAAATACACCTTGTTTGTCTTTTGGTGCATTACAAACTTTTTCGAGATCCTTGTCGGCTGTAAAGAAAAAGTGGTCCGTGTCGGTATAATTTTGGGGTTCTTTAAACATATCTTTTGTGTAAATGAGAGGAAAATCACCTAGTAAACTTTGTAAATGAAAAAACGCTTCCTGGCTCTTTCTTATATACTTTATTATGGCTCGTTTTTTTTGCTTACCCTAGAACGAATCCACGATTTTATTTCTTCGAATCTTATTTCCATTTTACTGGCCGCAATCATCATATTATACTTCTCATCCTGGGTAGGCATAATATCTAACTTGTTCTCAAGCAGAATCAATTTCATTAGTACCTAGGCGGTTCGTTTATTACCATCTACAAATGGATGATTCATAAAAATACTTTCTAAAATAGCAGCAGCTTTGTCAATGGCTGTAGGATAAAGATCTTGCTGTTCAAATGTTGAATTTGGTCTATGAAGTGCCGATTCTAGTGCACCTTGATCACGAATACCCTTACTTCCTCCAAATTTGTCAATGAGAATGGCGTGAATA
>CANLPK010000050.1 GCA_947492885.1 Bacteroidota bacterium | reverse complement strand
TTTTCTTTTATTCTTTTGGTAGTTGATAGCCATCCATTCGTATGATTATTCATTACCATATCAAAGAGCAATCCTTCATCGCACGTATCGCTGCATTCAATCTTCGTAAAGATCATGCTGCCATCGTAATTCATCGTACCATTTATCTTTGGGGGATTTCTAAAGCCGATTTCCAGGCACAACCACGATATGTGAATCATGAATTTCAACACCTCTATCAATACCATCAAATAGGCACCCTTCGATTTTTGTATGAGTACTTGATTGAAAGTATGCATAAAGGTTACAGCAATAACAAATTTGAAATTGAAGCTCGAAATGCGGAAACGACTACCCCATTGGCAGATTTCGTATTGCTTACCAAATAATTGAAAAGAGTCGATAAACAAGGATTGACACAATTCGATGTCATAAATAAACCATCACTTCTGACAAAAACGCATATATTTGGCATGGCATGGCAATTGATTTGCCCAAATACTTAAATTTAAAGAAGGTAATTTCATGAGTGGAGATAATAAAGAACCAGTAATCATTTCATCGAATATCATTGACGATGAAAATGAAAGCTTCGAATTCATACCTATTTCGGGAGATGATTTGGGAAACAAAGATATTAAGGTGCCCGAGGTGTTACCAATTCTTACGCTGAAAAATACAGTGCTTTTTCCTGGGGTAATCATACCCATTACTGTAGGTAGAGATAAATCGATAAAGCTGATAAAAGACCACCACAAAACAACGAAGATTGTGGGAGTGGTTTCTCAAAAGGATGCCAATATAGAAGAGCCCAATGTAAATGATTTAAATACCATTGGCACCGTGGCAGTGATTCTTAAAATGTTTCGTTTGCCCGATGGAAATACCACCGTTATCATTCAAGGTAAGAAGCGTTTTCAAATTAATGAAGTGCTTACCACCGAGCCCTATATTACTGCGCGTGTTACAGAGTTAAAGGAAAGTAAAATTGATAAGAAAGACCGTGAGATTGGTGCGCTCCTCGACTCTATCAAAGAAATTGCAAATAAGTTTATACAGCTTTCTCCCAATATTCCTTCTGAAGCAGTAGGGGCTTTACGAAATATTAATGACCCTATTTTCCTGGTGCATTTTATTTCTTCCAACCTTGGGGTAAGCTTATTGGAAAAACAAAGCATTCTCGAAATTCCTGATTTTAAAGAACGTGCCGAAAAGGTTTTAAGCTTTGTTACGAAAGACTTGCAATTGCTTGAAATGAAGACAGAGATTCAAAATAAAGCACGTCAGGAAATCGACAAGCAGCAACGCGAATATTTTATTCAACAACAAATCAAAGCATTTCAGGATGAACTCGGTCACGAAAGTCCGGATCGTGAAATTGCCAATATGAAGGAGCGTGCGACCAAAAAAAATTGGGCCGAATACGTTGCCAAACACTTCCAAAAGGAACTCGAAAAAATTCAACGCCTCAACCCCATGAGCCCCGAGTTTGGTACGCAAATGAATTATTTGCAACTCCTGCTCGACCTGCCATGGAGCGAAAAATCGAAAGATAATTTTGATTTGAAGCATGCTAAAAAAATTCTCGATGAAGATCATTATGGCTTAGATAAAATCAAGGATCGTATTCTCGAATACCTCGCCGTGATTAAGTTGAAGGGCAATATGAAGAGTCCGATTTTGTGTCTTTATGGTCCTCCGGGAGTGGGTAAAACATCTCTTGGTAAATCAATAGCCAAGGCTATTGGCCGTAAATATGTGCGCATGAGTATTGGCGGATTGCATGATGAAGCCGAAATTAGAGGACATCGCAAAACCTATATTGGCGCGATGCCGGGACGTATCATACAGAATATTAAAAAGGGTGGAACGAATAACCCCGTGATGGTGCTCGACGAAATTGATAAGGTGGGACGCGATCATCGTGGCGATCCTTCATCAGCATTGCTGGAGGTACTCGACCCGGAACAAAACTCTACTTTTTATGATAACTATCTGGAGCTCGATTACGATTTGAGTAATGTGCTCTTTATCGCAACAGCCAACTCCCTCGACTCTATACAGCCTGCCCTCCTCGACCGCTTGGAAATCATTGAAATCAATGGTTATACCCTGGAAGAGAAAGTGCAAATTGCTAAGAAATATTTATTGCCTAAGCAACGTTCCGACCACGGATTGAAAGTGAAAGATTTCGCCATCTCGGATAAAGTGCTTGAGCTTATCATCAACGATTATACCCGTGAAAGTGGGGTACGTGGGCTCGAGAAACGAGTAGCAAGTTTGGCGCGTGCTTTTGCCATGCGTATTGTGATGGATAAAAAAGCAAATCGTAGTGTTTCCGAGGAGGATGTGCTGAAAGTATTGGGGTCAAAGAAAATTGAACACGACGAATACCAGAATAATGAAATTGCCGGCGTTGTTACAGGCCTCGCCTGGACTTCTGTTGGTGGCGAAATATTATTCATCGAAAGCCGATTGACCAAAGGCTCGGGCAAACTTACCTTAACCGGTCAGTTGGGCGATGTGATGAAAGAGAGTGCAATTACAGCGTTAACCTACCTCAAATCGAAAGCAGAGGAGTTGAATATCGATTACCGAATATTTGATAAATATGATATTCATATACATGTACCGGCAGGTGCCGTTCCAAAGGATGGTCCAAGTGCAGGAATTACCATGCTCACTTCCCTGGCTTCTGTATTTACACAACGCAAGGTGAAAGCAAAGCTGGCGATGACTGGCGAGATAACCCTTCGTGGAAAGGTGCTTCCTATTGGTGGTGTGAAAGAAAAAATATTGGCTGCCAAACGTGCCGGTATCACCGATATTATTTTATGCGAAGCCAACCGCAAAGACATCGATGAAATCAATGCCATTTATTTGAAAGGATTGAACTTTCATTTTGTAGATAAGATGATGGATGTAGTTAAGGTTGCCTTACTCAAAGATAAGGTGACTAACGCCATGACCTTCCAGCTCGACGAGCCTAAGAAATAACTATTGAAATTCATTAAAGCCGTTGCAAATATTTGTAGCGGCTTTTTTATTGTAATGATAATTTAATGATGCGTATCACGCTTCGCATTCAATGGTTTGTTTAGATTTGCATTTCATCTTTTATTTTGTACTCTACCTATGAATGCGCAATTGCTTGAACAAATTCAAACAGAAGTTGATACTTCGTTCTATTATAGAAAACTGGCTGAGCTAACTTCCGATGAAACCATGGCCAAGATCTTCGAAAGCCTTTCTAAGATTGAAGATTCTCATGCCATGCACATGCTCGATAAAATCAAATTATCGAATCCTGCCTTTGTATTGCCAGCCCCAAGCAGGAAGGCGCGCATTCAAATTAAACTGGGCCGTGTATTTGGTTACGATTTTATCTTGAACGATTTAACCAATACCGAAAATCAGATTGCAAAAGCTGCCATCAGAAATAAATTAAGTACTGGTGAAAAAATAAGTGGTTTCGAATCAAACCATTTGCAAATCATGCAAGAGGTTTCAAAAAAACATGCCCTGCCTATCACCGGAAGTATCATCTCAAAATTTGAAGGCCGCCATAAATCAATTGGTGGCAATGCCTTAAGAGCCGCAGTATTAGGAGCCAACGATGGGCTGGTATCCAATATGAGTTTGGTAATGGGAGTAGCCGGTGCAGCAGTTTCCAATAGTGCTATCCTGCTAACGGGTATTGCGGGTTTATTGGCTGGTGCCATCTCCATGGCGCTCGGCGAATGGCTCTCGGTGCAAAGCTCCCGCGAATTGCACTTAAAACAAATCGCCCTCGAAGCCGAAGAAATTGAAAGTTCTCCGGAACAAGAAAGGGAAGAATTGGTTTTATTATATCAGGCGAAAGGAATGGATTTGGAATCGGCTATAGCGCTCTCTAAGAAAGCCTTCGAAACAAAAGAAACAGCCCTCGAAGCCATCATCCGTGAAGAGTTGAATATCGACCGAGAAGAACTCGGCGGGTCAGCCTGGGAAGCGGCCATCGCATCTTTTATCTTGTTTGCCATTGGTGCCATCCTGCCTGTTATCGCGTTCATGTTCTTATCGGGTAATCAAGCCATCTTAGTGAGCCTCTCATTCAGTGTCGTGGGTTTGTTCGCCATTGGTTCGGCTACCACCTTGTTCACGGGCAAAGGGGTTTTATTCTCTGGCTTTCGACAAGTGCTTTTTGGTTTGGCCGCCGCCGCAGTAACCTATGGAATTGGTCGTTTAATTGGGGTGTCAATCACAGGATAACGAATCGATTCGACTTATTTTCCATTCAAAATGGATGTGCATGCTTCTAAAAAGCCCCGAAACACGCTATTTACAAGGAGAAGATAATCGGGATTATGTAATTTTTTTTCACCACTTTTGCCGACTTATTATAATTAGCAAAAGTATTTCATGAAGTTTATATCATACGGTGCTGCTCAGCAGGTAACTGGAAGCATGCATCTATTGGAACTGGAGAATGGTTTCAAGGTTTTAGTGGATTGTGGATTAGATTACGAAACGAAAAAAAAGTCACTCACCGACAACAATCGCTTTTTTGATTTTGATATTCATAGCATCGATGTGGTGATTTTGAGTCATGCCCATATCGATCATAGTGGCAATCTTCCCAACCTCATCAAACAGGGTTATGAAGGCCAAATATTATGTACTGCCCCTACCTACGATTTCTGTTCACACCTTTTAATGGATAGTGTGAATGTTCAAATTTCCGAATTGAATAAAAATAATTCTAAAGGCAAGCGGCGCAAACCAAAGGCTACCAATGCTTCCGACTTATTATACACCCAAAAGGATGTGATGGAAACCTTGCGCCGTATGGTGACTTTCGATTTTCATAAAGAGGTGGAACTCGCCGAAGGTATTCATTTCACTTTCATTCCTGCGGGTCATATTTTGGGTGCCGCTAGTATCTTATTTAGTGTGGTAGAAAACGGGAAGGAAACGCGTTTCGGATTTACAGGCGACCTCGGTAGAAGAGATGCCAACCTCGTAGTGAATCCCGAACCGATGGAGCGTATCGATTACCTCGTTTGCGAAAGTACCTACGGTGGTAAATTACACCTCGATACCGAAAGCCCAGAAGAAATTCTGATGAAGCATATTCAAACTACCTGTATCGATAAGCGTGGTCGATTGATCATCCCTGCATTCAGCGTGGGACGAACACAAGCCATCATTTATTCGCTGCATAAATTGTATAAAGAAGGTCGTTTCAATAATATCAATGTGTATGTAGATAGTCCGTTAGCCATCGAAAGCACGGGCATCTACTCTAAATACCATGCGTATCTTAATGATGATGCTCGTGAATTTTTAAGAACGAATGGGAGTTTATTCGATTTCCCATTATTGTTTGAAGTGGAAAACATGCGTGAAAGCGAAGCGCTGATAAATAATTATGATCCATGCATCATCGTATCGGCTGCCGGTATGGTTGAAGGTGGACGCATCGTGGAGCATGTTTACAATAACTTGCAAAACCCGCAAAGTGCCATCCTCATTGCAGGATATTGCGCCGAAGGAACCCTGGGCTGGCAACTTAAACAGCCCGATCCATATGTTACCATTCGCGGTAAACAAATTCCGAAGTACTGCGAGATTTCGAGTACCGATATTTTTAGCTCACACCCTGGCCATCAAATGCTCATGGATTATGTGCATCAATACAAGCCCGAATCGTTGAAGAAAGTATTCCTGGTACATGGAGAACAAAAATCCTTGGATGCCTTTCAGGGTGCACTTTCTAAGGATGGCTATAATGTAGAAATTACAGAGAAAGAAAAAAAATACAATGTCTAATCTTTGATTTTTTCATTGTGCGATTCTTTGGTTCAATCGGTCCTAGGAAACTATAATTTTATTAATTGTTAATGGCATGGATTCCTAAGGGGCATTGACTATTTTTGAGCACCGATGAAAAAGCGACTCCTTATTTTTTTACTCATTGCCTTGTCATTCGGGGCCAAAGCCTCCTCCATTCTAGTTCCTATGGATGAAGCACAAAAGGATCATTTGAAGTCGTACGGCATTACTTACTGGATTTTAGGAAAAGATTTGGAAGCCGAATGGCTCTTAAATTATCGTGGAGGTAGTTTCTTACTTCCGTATAGCAGTGAAATTGAAAAGGAATGTCTGATTCGTGGTATCACGTTCGAAAAAATATCCGACAGCAAAGTACTCGATATTCATGCACAAATAGCCCAGCCCGAAGTGAATATGGAAACGGTGAAATTGCAAAAGGCACCTAGAATTGCAGTGTATTCGCCCAAAACAAAACAGCCCTGGGATGATGCTGTTACTATGGTACTCGCTTATGCCGAAATACCATACACTGTAGTATTCGACGATGAAGTACTCAATAGCGACTTAGCAAAATACGACTGGCTTCACTTGCATCACGAAGATTTCACCGGACAATACGGAAAGTTTTACGCTTCCTATCGCAATGCACCCTGGTACCAGGCGGAAGTGAAAGAGTCGGAAGCCACCGCAGCCCGTCACGGATTCCAAAAAGTGTCTGAATTGAAACTCGCTGTAGCAAAAAAAATACGTGAGTTTGTAAGTGGGGGAGGATACCTCTTCGCTATGTGCAGCGCCACCGACAGCTACGATATCGCATTGGCAGCCGACGGAGTTGATATCTGCGAGAGCGTATTTGATGGTGACCCGAGCGACCCCAACGCGGATAAAAAACTAAACTATGATAATTGCTTCGCATTTCAAAATTTCAAACTCATGAAGGAACCCATGGTATATGAATTTAGTACCATAGATGTTCCACCAGAGCGCGCGATGCAGGTGAAAGAAGAAAATGATGTGTTCGGCTTATTTGATTTTAGCGCTAAGTATGATGTGGTTCCTGCAATGTTATGTCAGGATCATACCCGCGTGGTGAAAAGCTTCTACGGTCAAACTACCGCGTTTCGCTCCAACCTTGTTAAAACGGGCGTTTTAGTGATGGGCGAGAACAAAGCCATGGGGGAAGCAAAATATATTCATGGCGATTTTGGAAAAGGCACCTGGACTTTCTACGGCGGTCACGACCCCGAGGATTACCAGCATCAAGTAGGCGAACCACCTACAGATTTGAAACTCTATCCTAATTCTCCTGGGTATCGCTTGATTTTGAACAATATCTTATTCCCTTCGGCGAAGAAGAAAAAGCAAAAGACCTAGGTCGCGAAAAAAAAATTATTAGCTGTTCTTCAACCTACCACTCTGCCGATGGGTCAATGGCAAATACTTCTTGCATCTCGGTGAGTAAGGGCTGCAAATAAATGGTATGATACCCGTTACGTCCTCCCAGTACTGGGTTCCATGTGTTTTCGCCGGGCAATTTCAAATTCGATTTATTTAGTATTGGAGTAATTGCTTCCAGCCATTTGGCTTTGAGTAATTCCTCTCCTTCAAAAATTCCTGAGGAGATTATTTCTTGTTCATCGGCGCTTGATTCAAAAATGCCTAATGCCAAATTGAAATTCTCATTTATCATTGATTGAATGCGCGCATGACTTTCTTCATTGCCAAGTCCAAGTTTCTCAATCCAAATATCGGCATGCATCACATGATATTTTATTTCACCTTTCACCTTAGCCGCTAGCTTGGCCAATGGCTCACAGCTACTTTGGGTAAGCATCTCAAAACGCAAATAAGCAGCATGATCAAAAAGGAAATGACGCACCAATGAAAAATCGTATTCTCCAATGGGATGCTCCACATACTGACAACAGGTATACTTATTCTCTGCACGTGTAAACGCTACCGTATCGGGAGGCAATTCGCCAAGGGTTTCTAAAATTTCATAGAGCGCAAGGGCTTGTCCCAGCTTATCTTGAGCCATATTGCTAAATGCAATATCTTCCTCCAGCATCGGTCCTAATCCCGTCCACTCACTGTTGCGATGACCCAAAATAAGGTGATCATCAGCAAGTCTAAATAAAAAATTCTTTAAGGCAATTGTATTATCCATTGATATTTTTTGTTGTGGAATTTATTTCTTCCCTTTAAATTTATTGATTTTATCCATCACCTTATAACCTCCGGCTTCTCTGTATGTTTTACCAGGAGTGGTATCAAAAATATCGCTATCCTCATAGCTACTGGCAATAACATGTTCGCTTTTTACTACCCACAGGTTTACGCATAATCCTCGGCGGGCATATTGATCCTTGGCAAAAAGCAAGGCCATCTCATCATTTGGGGCATGCACTATCCCAACATGCTCGTGTTGCTCACCACGCTTCTTCTGGTGGAATACTTCATAGGTTTGAAATTCGGTTAAGGGCGACAGCTCCACCGTGCCTTCCACCTTTTCGGTGCGTGCAACACGTGGATCTAAGGATACAATTTTCATACACCGCGAAAATAAGAAAGAATCAACAGTTGATAGCTTTTTTTACAAGATGATGTCGTTATTTTTTAGTCAATTCACCTTTCAATTCGTAGGTTTGCACCTCCCATGAAAATCTCCCAGCGATTGTTTCTTGTATTCATTGTTTTGATTCACGCACTCTATTTCGTGGGAAGTGTTTTTTTGAAAACCTACATGAATAACGATAGCGTAGAGTACTTGGCGCAAGCAAAAAATATTGCGGAGCATGCCAGTTTCTATTCAAGCAATTGGGAGGTTTGGCCTCACAATTCAGCCTTCTATACATTACGTCCACCACTTTACGGAATCTTGGTTTTGCTTACGGTATATACTACTTCAAGTGCTTATGTATTGCTCTTTATTCAGTCGGTAATGAGTATATTCATCTGGTGGAAACTTGCTCGTGTTTGTCGCCAATATCTTCCAGGCATTCATGATACTTTGCTCTATTTATTTTTGATAGGCTCCCTGCTGCTTAATCCAGTACAACTGGTATTATGCAATAGTATTTTCAGTGATGTTTTCTTTCAGTTTATTTTAACCTTGGCATTTTTTCAATTGCTCAATTTTGTTCAGTTTCGGCAACTAAAACATTTTTGGTTTTATGTTTTATTCACCGCGCTGGCACTTTTTACCAAGCCGGCACTCGTGTATTTTTCATACGTAAACATTGCTTTGTGTATATGGATGTATTTCAAAATTCGTCGTCATAGAGCGGTGCTCTTCGGTGCACTGGTGCTGCCTTTCATCATTGTTATGGTGAGTAATATCAACCAAAGAGTAACAGGTTATTATCATTATAGTGCCAGTAAAGTAGAGAACTTATGGACCTACAATACCACCAATTTCCTCAACATGAAATATGGTCATGATAGCGGCTATGCTTACAAAGTCGCTATCTGGCAAGAAAGTAAAAAGCAGGATGGTTATGCAGCCCAATACGGTTTTGTTGATAGCGCATGCACCCATGTGCTTAAAGAAAATTTACAGAGCTATGCCACCTATCATGCTCAAGGGGTATTAAATTTTTTCATAGCACCGGGCCGTGAATTCATTAATGGCTACCTCAACAAGAATGAGGCGGAACCTAAAAGTTTTATTAAGGAGGTAAATGTAAACGGATGGAAAGGTGCCTGGGATTATTTTCAATCACAGCCCATTTTTTTACTCTTGCTGAATATGCTCGTTACCCTTTGGAATGTATTTCTATTATTGGGTTTGATAGGTTTTGTGCTATTGCGCCGGATTCCTCTCTACATTAAAATCATCACCATCTTGCTCATCTTTTATATTGCAGGTGTTTCTTCATTAGCAATTGGTACGGCACGCTATAAAATTGCCATTTATCCCATCTTACTTTTTTGCAATGCATGTTATTTCCGTCTTAGCACCAATCCGCTGATACTTCGTTTTAAGAATCGCCTTTCACATCCATTCGGGGCTTTTTAGTACTTTCGCGCCATGGTTTTTCAAAATAGTTTGGAGTTCGCTCGTCAACTCGATGCGCAAGATTCTTTATCGCATTTCAGAAATGAATTTCATTTAATTGAAGGTAAAATATATTTGTGTGGCAACTCCCTTGGATTACAGCCCAAAGCGGCCAGAGCTGCCGTCGAGCAAGAGTTTTCCGATTGGCAATCATTTGGTGTTGAAGGTCATTTCGATGGGAAAAATCCCTGGTTTCATTACCATAAATTCCTGACTCAAAAAACTGCGAATTTGGTAGGAGCTTTACCCCAAGAGGTGGTGGTGATGAATAATCTAACGGTGAATCTTCATTTGTTGATGGTGAGTTTTTATCGCCCAACCGCGACTCGCTATAAAATCATCATGGAAGGGGGGGCCTTTCCTTCCGATCAGTACGCAATGGAAACACAAGCACGTTTCCATGGCTTGGATCCCGATAAGTCAATCATCGAATTGATGCCTCGAGAAGGGGAGTTTACACTTCGCACGGAAGATATCATCAAAACAATTGAAGAGAATGCCGACTCACTCGCTTTGGTGATGATGGGTGGCGTGAATTACTATACAGGACAGGCTTTCGATATGAAAGCAATTACAGAGGCTGCCCATAAGGTTGGAGCCTACGCTGGCTTCGATCTGGCACATGCTGCTGGGAATCTGCTATTGCAACTTCATGCATGGAATGTTGACTTTGCCTGCTGGTGTACCTATAAATATTTGAATTCGGGTCCTGGTGGTACTTCGGGTGTTTTTATTCATGAACGCAATGCCTCCGACACCACCATACCTCGCTTTGGAGGCTGGTGGGGACATGATGAAGCCACGCGTTTTAAAATGCTCAAAGGCTTCAAACCCACGTCAACCGCCGAAGGATGGCAATTGAGTAATGCCCAGGTATTCCCTATGGCTATTCATAATGCATCGCTCGAAATGTTTGAACGTGCTGGCATGAGTAATATTCGAGCTAAAAGTGAATTGCTCACGGGCTTCCTCGAGTTCTTATTGAACGAGGTGGATACAAAAAAACAATTCGAAATTATTACCCCTAAAAACGCGGAGGATAGAGGTTGTCAGCTCAGCTTATTATTCGCTCAAAATGGTCGTGCTACCTTCGATAAGTTACTCGAAAACAATGTTATTGCCGATTGGCGCGAACCGAATGTATTGCGCATGGGACCGGCTCCTTTGTACAATTCGTTTGAAGATATGTGGCATACGGCCCAGGCCATGAAGAGCGTTTAATTAGTATCGATTTTTAGTTTTCAGATTCGATTTCTATTTCGGTCCATTCACCATGGATGCCAGCTCTCGATACATATACTGTATCTTCTGCTTCTGTGTAAATATATAACTTCTCCTTGTAAATCATATGTAGCGGGTGTTTCATGATGCTTGATACATCTGGAATCTCCTCTTTATTATAGCTTGCCAAAATCATTCGAGGCGCATAATATGCATTTTGATAGGCATTAAGCCAAACCAAATCCTGTTTGTGAAATGCCCCAAACACACGGTACATGGGGGCTACAGGGTAATGTGCCGGAAGTTGTTTTGCAATTAATGCAGCATCGGCAAATTCGGGGTTCAACCCAAATTCTATATTGGGTCCAAACACTTCAGCAATGCTTTCGCCAATACTAAAACGAGTAACATAACAGTTTTTGAAAAAGGTAATTTGAAACTGACATATTGCCCAACCAAACAATAAGCATGCTAGGGATCTTGCCCCCTTAGGGTAAATAATGATTCGTGGCGAATGCATTAACGATACCACCAAAACGCATAGCCAGTAAGCCCAATACATGCTTAATCGAGGAGCCCATAATAAGGAGAAATAGTTTTTAATCATCACACCACCATCCAACGAATAAAGCAAGCCTGATAAAAAGTTCAATGCTAAAATGGGAATCGAAAAGAGGATTGCTCCGATGGTAAATCGCCATCCCGAATACAAATAAATTAAAATCAATAAGCCAATGGTAAGTTGTATTCGTTGTAATAATAAATACTGTATCGATGCCATGATATCTGCAAGAGGCACTTCGTTAAATGTTTGAAATAGCATGCCTGAGCGGGTTTCACCCCAGTTGTTCTGATAGCGTAACCAGGTCATGCCCGCCATTAATACGAGCCCACAAAGTGCACTGATGATAGCAAAGCGACTTGCAAATTGTTTCCAGTGAATTTCTCTGTGGTGCAATTTCCCCCATTCAATAACTACCCAAATACTCCATAGAACTACCACGGCATCTTCTTTTACTAAAATAATAAGGAAGGCCCAAATCCAGTACCAGCGGCTATTTTGTAAGGAGGATGAAAGAAATAATAAACCCAAAGGCACCAATAGCATCTCTGCATGAAAACCAAAATGCTCGTTATGAAAAACAAAATAGGAGAGGGGGCTGGTGTAAATTAAAACGAAAAGCAAAATCGATTGGAAGGAAGCTTCACGCTGCTCCATTAATTTTATTACCGCATATAACGAGGCAATGACGCCCAAAAAGAGCGCTATGAAAAGTCCGTAGGCGCTAAAGAAATAGGTGAATACACCCAGTAATGGATCGATAAAATAATTATGAAACTTACTATGAAACCCAAAACTGTTTTCGTAAAAGAGAGGCTTGCCTATAAGCCAATCGCGGCTCAATTGAAAGTGCGAAAATATATCAGAGGTATAATCACTACGCTCGAAATGCAGGCACTTCACCACAAAATAGAAAAGAAATACTGCCGTACCCAACCCCAATAATCCTTTCGACGATGGCTTTAATTTCATTTTATTTGATAAAAATCTATTTGCCAAAAATACATTTTCTATTTTTGCCCGCAATGGGTTTTTTGGACATAAAGCATTCCGAACATTTTGATATTGACGATCCGAGGCGCACGCTGCAGCATCGGAATATTATTTTGTCGAAGCCATTTTTGAAAAAACTTTACGAAGAATGGTATGGCTTTTTTAAGAGGGAAGCCAGTTCGCTGCCTCCAGGCATATTGCTCGAACTAGGATCTGGTGGCGGATTCCTGAAGTCGGTATTGCCTCAAATAATTACTTCCGATGTGCTTGAGCTTCCTGGATTAGTTGATCAGGTATGTTATGCGCAAAATCTTCCTTTCGAAGCTGAAAGTGTTTCAGGCATTATGATGACCGATGTATTTCATCATATACCCGATAGCGCTGCTTTTTTGCATGAAGCACAAAGAGTGCTAAAACCAGGAGGCCGAATTATAATGAGTGAGCCAGCGAATACTATTTGGGGTAAATTCATTTATCAAAATTTCCATCACGAGCCGTTCAACCCCGAGGGTGATTGGTTTATTCCACCCGCAGGCCCCATGAGTGGCTCGAATCAAGCATTACCATATATCGTTTTCGAACGCGATAGGGCGCGCTTCGAACAAGAATTCCCCAACCTGAAAATTAAATCAATTAAATACCATACTCCAGTAAGATACCTGCTTAGTGGAGGAGTTTCGAAAAAGCAATTGGTACCCGATTTTTCATTTGGATTTTTTAAAGTAATGGAGCAAGGCATGCTTCTGTTGAGCAAACATTTTGCTATGTTTGAAACCATTGTCATAGAGAAAGAATGAACAAGATAGATATTCAGAAGTATTTTAATGAGATTGCCCAAAAGCGTTTAAAAATTCGCAAAGGGAACCGCTATTATTGGGATGATATCACCCGTTATTGTAATTATTTTATTCACTCCGACAATAGCGTTATCGAAATAGGATGCGGCAATGGTGAGATGTTGGCTCAAATTAATGGGATTCGCAAAGTGGGTATTGATTTTAGCGATGCCATGATTGCCAATGCCAGCAAGAGTTTTCCTGATATTGCATTTCATACCATGGATGCAGAAGATTTTGTATTGAATGAAAAATTCGATGTCATCATCATCTCCAACCTCACAGGTTATTTGAACGATATTCAAAAGTGCTTTGCCAATCTGCACCAGCTTTGCCATCGCAATACAAAGATCATTGTTACTTCCTATAATTATTTATGGGAGCCAGTACTCAAATTTTCCGAAAAAATAGGGTTGAAACATCCTACTCCCAATCAAAATTGGCTTACCAAGGCCGACCTTCAAAATCTATTGTATGTAGCGGGATTCGATGTTTACAAAACATCCCAAAGACAAATATTACCAGTGAATATCCCTTTGCTTGCTTGGTTTTCTAATAAGGTATTGTCGCAGTTGCCCGTGTTTAACTGGTTTTGTATCAATCATTTTTTCTTCGCCAAACAAAATATACAGTTTCTCAAACCAGAAGAACAGCAGTTTACTGTAAGTGTAGTCGTTCCCGCTCGTAATGAAGCAGGTAATATTGAAAATGCCGTGAAACGCTTGCCCAATATGGGTAAAGGAGTAGAGCTCATCTTTATCGAAGGAAATAGTACCGACAATACCTGGGAGGTGATTCAGGAGGTTGCCGAAAAATACAAGGATACCCATCAAATAAAAATTGGGCGTCAGGATGGGAAAGGTAAGGGCGATGCCGTGCGTAAAGGATTTGGGATGGCCACCGGCGATATCCTCATGATTTTGGATGCCGACCTCACCGTACCGCCTGAAGACCTTCCTAAATTTTACGAATCCATTGCTAGTGGGAAAGGCGATTTCATCAATGGCTCCCGTTTGGTGTACCAAATGGAGAATAATGCCATGCGCTTTCTAAATATTATTGGGAATAAGTTCTTTAGCCTGGCTTTCACCTGGTTGCTCTCACAATCCTTTAAAGATACACTTTGTGGTACCAAAGTGATTTTTAGGGAAGATTACAACCGACTCATTTCCAATCGCAAATTCTTCGGTGATTTCGACCCATTTGGCGATTTCGACCTTATTTTTGGAGCGTATAAGCTGAATTTAAAGATTATTGAAATCCCCATCCGATACAAGGAAAGAACCTATGGAAGTACCAATATCAGCCGTTTCAAGCATGGACTCATTTTATTGAGGATGTGTATCTTCGCTGCCCGCAAAATAAAATTCTATTAGGATTTCATTATTTCGGTAATTTTTTTACCTTTGCAGCCCGATTTTTAGTTTTAACATCACATAAAAGAAAATATATATGTCAATTACATTCCAGCCATCGAACCGTAAACGCAGAAACAAACACGGATTCCGCGAACGCATGAGTACCAAAAACGGTAGAAAAGTATTGGCTGCTCGTCGTGCACGTGGCAGAAAACGTCTTACTGTATCTGACGAAGGAAGTCACAAAAGATAAGTTCGATGAATAAATAAAATAAAGGCAGTTAGCATTTATGTTAACTGCCTTTTTATTTTTGTAAAAATACGGTGCGGTTTACATTCACAAAAAATGAGCGGCTGTGTAGCCAGAAACTGATCGATGCATTAATGCAACGCAATAACCCCTCATTTCTGAATTTTCCTTTAATCTTTGTTTGGAAACAAACACCCTTACCTCCTCAAACCAAAGTACAAGTACTCATCTCGGTATCAAAGCGCAAGTTCAAGCGGGCCGTCGATCGTAATCTTGTAAAACGATTGGTGAGAGAAGCCTATCGCCTCAATAAACACTTGCTCTATGATGCCTTGAACGAGAAACAATTAATTTTGCATATCAACTATATTGCACCTCAAATTCAAAGTTTTGAAGCCATTCAACATAGTTTATTAAATGGCTTTCATAAGTTATTAAAAGAAATACAAACGTCATGAAGCAGCTACTCGTTCTTATTTTTAGAGGATATCAGCTACTAATTTCACCGTTGCTACCCAATGCATGCCGCTACGCCCCAACATGCTCTGAATACGGTATTCAAGCCGTTAGGAAGTATGGTGCGTTCAAAGGAGGATGGATGGCAATCAAAAGAATTCTTAGATGTCATCCTTGGGGCGGACATGGCTATGATCCATTACCTTAGAGTTTAAAATCCAGTACATAAAAAAAGCGCCATCGAATTTCGATAGCGCTTTTTTTATAGGGTGAATTTCTTTTATTGAATCACAATTCTTTGGGTTGCAATTTTATCTGCACTCATTACTTTGATAAAGTAAACACCATTTGATAAAGAAGGCAATTGAATGGTTTGCTCATTCGATTCGTTCAAACTAATATTTGCTACTTCTTGTCCTTGAATATTCATTACCGAAGCAGAAGCATTTTTTAAGCTTTCAGAGGTTACAAAGGTGAAGGTTCCATGATTTGGATTCGGGAAAATACCAAAGGTGAAATCATTCTTTATTGTTTGAATACCTACCCCAGTTACTTGAATATAATTGGTTTTAACTTTAGGAGTAACGGTGAATGAAGGATGGGTTACATTCAAGGTAACTGAATAGAATCCTGTGTTTGAGAAACGAACCTGTGGATTGGTACTATTTTGTGTAGTAGTATTCAAATAGCTAATGGTTGATGGGTTAAATACCCATGAATACGAACAAGTAGCGTTATTGGTGGTTTGATTGGTAAACGTGAAAGTAGAGCTTGTATTTCCCAGAACCTTATCAGCAACGAAATCGGCAGTAGGAGCACCCGAAGCGTTACTTACTACAATATATCCAGTTCTGGTTTTTGTTCCAGTACCATAAGTATTCGTAGCATCTAATTTTACAGTATATGTTCCTGGGTTATTAAATTTTATTTGTGGGTTTTTGCTGGAGGCGCTAGTACCACCTTGATAGGTGAAATCGATATTAACAGTTCCAGGTGTAATTGTCCAAGCCCAAGAAGAAACCATACTTAAACTAGTATCCTTCATGGTAGCTATCGCGCCTGTTGCCAATGCGGTATAGTTAGAAGTAAAATCAACCACTGGACGCATGTCGATAGCACGAATCAAACCGTTGCCATTATCACAAACATATAGCGTAGTATTGTCAGAACTCAACATCAAGCCCGTTGGGGCGTTGAAAAGAGCGGTAGTGTATACTCCATCAGTATTTCCCGGAGTTTGATGTATTCCAGCAAAAGTGAAAACATTATTTGTTGCTTTCTCACAACGACGCAGTGTATGTGCATTTAAGCTTGAAACAAAAAGCAAGTTTCCAGATAGGTCATAGGTAATTCCTTCAGGTGCACGAGCATTCACTGCGTTAATTCGGTGTCCATCGCTTCCTTGAAACCCATTAGTACCTCCAACCCATACAGTAACTGTTTGGGCAGATAAGTCAATTTTACGAATTCTGCCATTTCCAAAATCACTTACATACAAAGCGTTTTCTGAAGAGATATAGGTAATGCCTCTTGGTGATTTGAATTTAGCCGTGGCATAATTTCCATCAACCAAACCTCCATTTACACCACTCGCTGTTCCGCAAAGTGTTGTAACGGCACCAGTAGCAATCACAATCTTACGAATCATGTGATTGTCTTCATCGGTAACATAAAAGTTACCTGAATTGTCCTTGCAAATTCCAGATGGGTGGTAGAAACGTGCATTGGTACCTGTTCCATCAGTAGTGCCGGATAGTGCAATACCTGTGGTTGCTGGTGCTCCGCATAATGTTGTTACGCCTTGTGCATTTCCAATGGTGGTAAATGCATCAATCTTACGAATTGCATTATTATTCCAATCGCATACATAGATATTATTGCTGGCATCGCAAACAATTCCTCTAGGGGTATTGAATAAAGCCGATGAACTATATGCATTGGTATAACCATAAGCTCCAGCAGTTCCTGGGGCAAATTGCGAGCCTACACGAGTATAAACGGTGCCCGCTTTAATTAGCTTAATACAATGGTTAGCGTCATCAGAAACCCAAATATTGCCTAATGCATCGGTACACATACTGTGGGGTTGTGCCCATTTAGCAGAGGCCAATGCAATATTATTGCTATTTCCTGTGGTGTTTTTGTCGCCCGACCATATGGTTGTGGTTTGTGCGAAAGAGGAAAGGGTAATTAGACTTACAAACAAAAGTTGTAAAATACGATTCATAGGGTTAGTGAGTTAATTTCGTTTAAAATGCGAATATAATGGTTTTAAAATTTGTATCCAATTTCACGCAAGCACTCTAGAATATTGTTTTCTACGCGCTGCATTACGTTGGTGTATTCTGTTTTTATAAAGGCTTTTCCAGCTATTTTTTCATAAAGTTCAACATATCTATTGGTAATTGAATTCACTACTTCATCCGACATTGCCGGTGGCTTTTGCCCTTCTAATCCTTGGAATCCATTCTCTATTAACCATTGACGCAAAAATTCCTTAGAAAGTTGCTTTTGGGGTTCATTATTTCTTTGACGCTCATCATAACCCTCCAAATAAAAGTATCTTGATGAATCTGGTGTATGAATCTCATCCAAAAGGTAAATGGTATTGTTCTTTGTCCCAAACTCATACTTGGTATCCACTAAAATCAAGCCTTTGGCATTGGCTTCTTTTTGTCCGTAATCGTATAATTTACGAGCAATGGCCATCACTTCAGCGAGTTGTTCAGCCGTCATGTAATTTTGGTCGATTATTTCTTCTGGAGATAAATCCATATCGTGACCTGTTTCTGCTTTCGATGAAGGGGTAATGATAGGCTCAGGAAATGGATCACTTTCTTTCATGCCATCGGGCATGGTGGCGCCACAAATAACACGCTTTCCACTTTGATATTCTCTCCATGCATGCCCGCTTAAGTAACCTCTGATTACCATCTCCACCTTGAATGGCTTACAACGAACGCCGACCGATACATTAGGGTCCGGGGTATGCGTAAGCCATGTTGGAACAATATGGGTTACATCTTGCAGGAAACGAGAGGCTATCTGGTTTAATACTTGTCCTTTGTATGGAATGGCACGTGCCAGTACATGATCGAAGGCCGAAATACGGTCGGTGGTAATAACAACTAGGTGTTCTTCCCCAATTTCATATACATCTCTCACCTTACCACGAATAAAATTCTTTTGATAAGGGAAGAAGAAGTTGGTCGACATTAAAGCATCTTGAATAATCATAACGTATAAAATGAATAATTTAAATAATTCCGAAGCGGTTTTTAGCAGCGCTTTCCGACTGCAATATTAAAAAATTCAGTTCTTGTTTCGTCTATATTTTTCTAACGAACTAAAGTTCTTTTTCTCTGTCAAGGTTAAGCAAGTCATATGCTTCGATAATCTCTTTCACTAAGCGGTGGCGAACCACATCGGAGACATCTAAATGTTGTACCTTAATTCCTTTGATTTCACCTAAAATTTTAATAGCAGGAGCAAGCCCACTCATATTACGTCGAGGTAAGTCAATTTGGGTAAGGTCGCCAGTAATAATAACTTTGGCATGAGGTCCCATACGGGTTAAGAACATGCGTAGTTGCGACTGGGTAGCATTTTGGGCCTCATCCAAAATGATA